>NZ_LATD01000111.1 GCF_000981895.1 Streptomyces odonnellii
GAGCGCGACCGTGACCGGGGGGACCGCGACCGTCAGGCCCGCACCCCGCCGCTGCTGCGGCGGACGGCCACCCTGACGGTCGCGGTCCCCCCGGTCACGGTCGCGCTCCGGCTTCGCCCCCGCCTCGTCGTCCAGCCGCAGCGTCAGGGAGATCCGCTTCCGGGGGATGTCGACCTCCATCACCTTCACCTTGACCACATCACCCGGCTTCACCACCTCCCGCGGGTCCTTCACAAACGTCCTGGACATCGCGGAGACATGGACCAGCCCGTCCTGGTGCACCCCGATGTCGACGAACGCGCCGAACGCCGCGACATTCGTCACGACCCCCTCCAGCACCATCCCCGGCTCCAGATCGCCGAGCTTCTCCACCCCGTCCTTGAACGTCGCGGTCTTGAACGCCGGACGCGGGTCCCGCCCCGGCTTCTCCAGCTCCCGCAGGATGTCCGTGACGGTCGGCAGCCCGAAGGAGTCGTTCACGAAGTCCGCCGGCCGCAGCGACCGCAGCACCGACGTGTTGCCGATCAGCGACGCGACCTCGCCGCCCGTCGTCTTCACCATCGACCGCACCACCGGATACGCCTCGGGGTGCACGCTCGACGCGTCCAGCGGGTCCTCCCCGTCACGGATACGGAGGAAGCCCGCGCACTGCTCGTACGCCTTCGGGCCGAGCCGCGACACATCCTTGAGCGCCCGCCGGGACCGGAACGGCCCATGCGCGTCGCGGTGCGCGACGATGTTCTCCGCGAGCCCGGTGCCGATGCCGGAGACCCGTGAGAGCAACGGCACCGACGCGGTGTTCACATCGACCCCCACCCCGTTCACACAGTCCTCGACGACCGCGTCCAGCGAGCGCGACAGCTTCACCTCGGACAGATCGTGCTGGTACTGGCCGACGCCGATCGACTTGGGGTCGATCTTCACCAGCTCGGCCAGCGGGTCCTGGAGCCTGCGCGCGATCGAGACCGCGCCCCGGATCGACACATCGAGACCGGGCAGCTCCTGCGAGGCGAAGGCCGACGCCGAGTACACCGAGGCGCCCGCCTCGGAGACCATCACCTTCGTGAGCTTCAGCTCCGGGTGCTTCGCGCACAGCTCACCGGCGAGCTTGTCGGTCTCCCGGGACGCCGTGCCATTGCCGATGGCGATCAGATCGACCGCGTGCTCCTCGGCCAGCCGCGCCAGCTTCGCCAGCGACTCGTCCCACTTGTTCGCCGGGACATGCGGATAGATCGTGTCGGTGGCGACGACCTTGCCCGTCGCGTCGACCACGGCCACCTTCACCCCCGTACGGAACCCGGGGTCGAGCCCCAGCGTCGCGCGCGTCCCGGCCGGCGCGGCCAGCAGCAGATCCCGCAGATTCGCCGCGAACACCCGCACCGCCTCGTCCTCGGCGGCCGTCCGCAGCCGCAGCCGCAGATCCATCCCGAGATGCACCAGGACCCGGGTCCGCCACGCCCACCGCACCGTGTCCGCCAGCCACTTGTCGCCGGGCCTGCCACGGTCGGCGACCTCGAAGCGCCGCGCGATCATGTTCTCGTACGTCGTCGGGCCCGGCAGCTCCTGGGCCTCGGAGGGCTCCTCGGGCTCCATCACCAGATCGAGGACATCCTCCTTCTCGCCCCGGAACATGGCGAGCACCCGGTGCGAGGGCAGCTCGGTGAACGGCTCGGCGAAGTCGAAGTAGTCGGCGAACTTTGCGCCCGCCTCCTCCTTGCCCTCCCGTACCTTCGCGGCCAGCCGCCCACGCGTCCACATCCGCTCGCGCAACTCGCCGATCAGGTCCGCGTCCTCCGAGAACCGCTCGGTGAGGATGGCCCGCGCGCCCTCCAGCGCCGCGGCCGGGTCCGCCACCCCCCGCTCCACGTCCACGAACGCCGCCGCCGCTGCCAGCGGTTCGACCGACGGGTCCTTCAACAGGCCCTCGGCGAGCGGCTCAAGACCTGCCTCCCGGGCGATCTGCGCCTTCGTCCGCCGCTTCGGCTTGAACGGCAGATAGATGTCCTCCAGCCGCGCCTTGGTGTCGGCCGCCAGGATCCGCGCCTCCAGGGCGTCGTCGAGCTTGCCCTGCTCGCGTACGGACTCCAGGATCGCGCTCCGCCGCTCCTCCAGCTCCCGCAGATAGCGCAGCCGCTCCTCCAGCGTGCGCAACTGCGCGTCGTCGAGCATCTCGGTCGCTTCCTTGCGGTAGCGCGCGATGAACGGCACCGTGGACCCGCCGTCGAGCAGCTCGACGGCCGCCTTCACCTGCCGCTCCCGTACGCCGAGTTCCTCGGCGATCCTGCCTTCGATGGACGTCGTCACGATCACGCTCCGCTGTTCTGTGGTCGGCCGACTGCATTGTGGCAGGTGGCACCGACATCGGTGGGCGCGACCGGCTCAGTGCCCGCCGACGGGTTCGCCGGGACGCGCGTACGGCGCCGGGCCGGCCGTACGATCACCGTGCCCCGCTCCGTACGGTCGCGGCGCGCCGCCTCAGCCGTGGAAGGTCCAGCCGAAGCGGGGTTCCCGGCGCTCCAGGAACGCGGCGACGCCCTCCGCGGTCTCCCCGCTGGAGCGCGCCTGCTCCGCCCAGTACGCGGCCCGGTCGGTACGGCCGGAGGCGAACTCCTTGGCCGCCGCCTGGGTCAGCCGCGACCGGGAGACCAGCACCCGCGCGAACTCCGCCACCCGCTTCGCCAGCTCGCCGGCCGGCAGCACCTCGTCCACAAGACCGGTGCGCAGCGCGCGCTCCGTACCGATCAACTCGGCCGAGAACAGCAGGTACTTGGCGGTCGCCGGCCCCACCAGCGAAGCCAGCCGCCGGGTGGACGAGGCCGGATAGACGATCCCGAGCCGCGCCGGAGGCACCCCGAACAGCGCCCCCTCCTCGGCGAACCGCAGATCGCAGGCCGCGGCCAGCTGGCAGCCGCCGCCGACACAGTGCCCGCGCACGGCCGCCAGGGTCGGCTTGGGGAAGGCGGCGAGCGCCTCTTCGGCCCGTACGGCCAGCGCCTGCGGGTCGTCACCGGCCTCCCCCTCGGACGCGCGCAGTGAGGAGATGTCGGCGCCCGCGCAGAAGGCTGCCCCCTCGCCGGTCAGCACCAGTACCCGTACGGCGGGATCCGCCGCCAGCCGTCCGAGCAGCGGTGGCAGCTCCCGCCACATCGGAACCGTCATCGCGTTGCGCTTGGCGGGATGGTGGATCACGACGGTCGCGATGCCGTCGGCGACGGTGTGCAGTAGCTGCGGCTCCATTCGCCGGATGCTATCCCCGGCCCATCGGGCGCCCTCGGCCGCTCCCGAAACGGCAGTGGACGGTCGGGACCGGTCACCCGGCATATGCACGCGCTCGAACGCGGTCATTCCCCATCAATAGAGGCTGACTTCTGTTCAGTAGCCCGGCAGGACCCGATCCGTTCCCAACACTCGTATCCGTTGGACGACACCGGTCGAGCCTCCGGTCGAATCAAGTCAAGGGTGGGTGCCGCAAGGATGGAGAGCCCCGGGAGTGTTCCGGTCCGGCCACTGTCGTACGAGGGGGTCTGGCGGTTCACCGCGCCGGCCGTCGACCTCTCCGTACCGCAGGCCCGGCACGCCGTACGCGACCTGCTGAAGCGCCAGCGCGTACCGGTCCGCGACAGTGTCGTCCAGGCACTGCTGCTGATCGTCTCCGAGCTGGTCACCAACTCCGTGCGGCACGCGGCGCTGCTCTCGCCGGAGGTCGGCGTCGAGGTCGGCATCGGCGCGGAGTGGATCAAGGTCTCGGTCGAGGACAACCATCCGTACCGGCCCAAGCCCCTGGAGACGGACCACGCCCAGACCGGCGGGCGCGGACTGCTGCTCGTACGGGAGACCACCCGCGAGGCGGGCGGAAGCTGCGCGGTCGAGCACACCGCGGGCGGCGGGAAGATCGTCTGGGCGTTGCTGCCCTTCAGCGCGCCGCTCGGCGGTGCGCCGGTGCGCGAGGGCGTCACCAGCCCCCGGCAGACCCCGTGAGTTCCCGGATCGCCGGGCGCGCGGCGTCCAGCACGGTCATGAACCACGCCGAGAACGTGTCCGCGGCATGCCGTTCGGTCAGCTCCGCCGGGGTGACGTACACGGTGGCGTCCACCTCGTCCGGGTCGGGGCGGACCGAGGACTGCGCCATCCCCACGAAGAGGTGGTTGTACTCCTGCTCGACCAGGCCCGAGGCCGGGTCCGGGTGGTTGTAGCGCACCGTACCGGCCTCGGCGAGCAGCGAGGGCGAGATGCCCAGCTCCTCATGGGTACGGCGGGCCGCCGCGGTGAACGGTGCCTCGCCCGGGTACGGATGGCCGCAGCAGGTGTTCGACCAGACACCGGGGGAGTGGTATTTGCCCAGCGCGCGGCGCTGGATCAGCAGCCGGCCCTGCTCGTCGAAGAGGAAGACGGAGAAGGCCCGGTGCAGCAGGCCGGGCGCCCGGTGGGCGGAGAGCTTCTCGGCGGTGCCGATGGTATTGCCGTTCTCGTCGACCAGCTCCAGCATGATCGTTTCCTGAACGCTGTTCGACGAGCTGTTCGCAGCGGTGACTGGTGTGGTCGGCATAACCATCCTTCGCTTCGGGCCTCGAATGCCAAGTCTGCCGCACAAAGGTCGCGCGTCCGCACTTCGGGAGTGTGGGCATGTTTGTTTTGCCAGGCCCCCGGGGGTGTCAATGACGGTGTGTCAGTGGCAGAGCTTCGCCTCGTGCTCCGCGTGCCCTCTCGGTTCGAGCTGGAAGGTGCAGTGCTCCACATCGAAATGGTGACCGAGGCATCCCTGCAGGTCATGGAGCATCTTCTCGTGGCCCACCGCATCGAGCGCGTCCTGGTCCACCACCACATGCGCGGAGAGCACCGGCATGCCGGATGTGATCGTCCAGATGTGCAGGTCGTGCACATCGTCCACACCGGGCAGCGCGAGCAGATGCGCGCGCACCTCGGCCATGTCCACGTCCTTGGGTGCGGCCTCCAACAGCACGTTCAGTGTTTCCCGGAGGAGTTTCACCGTACGCGGAACGATCATGAGCCCGATCAGCACGCCCGCGATCGGGTCGGCGGTCTGCCAGCCCGTGGCCAGGATGATCCCGGCCGAGACCAGCACCGCGAGCGAGCCCAGGGTGTCCGCGAGGACCTCCAGATAGGCCCCGCGCACATTGAGGCTGTCCTTCTGCCCCCGCATCAGCAGGGAGAGCGAGACCAGATTGGCGGCCATACCGATGAGGGCGAAGACGATCGTCAGCCCGCCCCTGGTCTCCGGCGGCACGATGAAGCGCTCGATCGCCTCGTAGAGCAGGAATCCGCCGACGCCGAGCAGCAGTACGCAGTTGGCCAGCGCGGCCAGGATCTCGGCCCGCGCGTAGCCGAACGTACGGCTCTCGTCGGGCGGCCGGGCGCCGAAGCGGATCGCCAGCAGCGCCATCCCCAGCCCGACCCCGTCCGTCGCCATATGGGCGGCGTCGGCGAGCAGAGCGAGGGAGCCGGAGAGCAGACCGCCGACGACCTCCACCACCATCACGGACAGGGTGATCGACAGCGCGATGCGCAGCCGCCCCCGGTACGCGGCGGTCGCGGTGCCCCCGGGCGGCCTGCCGTGCGCGTGTCCATGGTCGTGCCCTGCCCCCATGAGGCCGCCTTCCGGTCGTCCGTGCGATCTGCCGACCACGCCAGTGAACTAAGCGTGGGGCGTCTCGGGCAACCCGGCACTGAACACCGTTGTCGTATGCTCTGACCTGCGGAAATGATCGCAGGTCAGAGCGACGGACCTGTCACCCGACCGATGCGGCCGGATGGTGGAGCCGCCAGCCCTCCCAGGCAGACTCGACCATCTCGCGCACGCCCCGGCTCGCCGTCCAGCCCAGCTTCTCGGCGATCAGCCCGACCGAGGCGACGGCCCGCGCCGCGTCACCGGGACGGCGTGCCTCGACCACCGGCGGGACGCGGTGGCCGGTGACCTCCGCCACCAGGGCCGCCAGCTCACGGACCGAGACGCCCTCGCCCCTGCCGATATTGACCGTGAGATCCCGACCGGCCGTGAGATCCCCACTGGCTGCGAGGTCCCGACCGGCTGCGAGATTCCCACCGGCCGTGAGACCCGCGGTGCCTTCCCGTCCCGCCAGCCACCGCGCCGCCGCGAGATGGGCCTCGGCGAGATCCGCGACATGGATGTAGTCGCGGATGCAGGTGCCGTCCGGGGTCGGATAGTCGTCACCGAAGATCCGCGGAGCCTCGCCGCGGCTGATCCGGTCGAAGAACATCGGGATGATGTTGAACACCCCGGTGTCCGCCAGCTCCGGCGCCGCGGCGCCCGCCACATTGAAATAGCGCAGACACCCGGTGGCGATCCCGTGTGCCCGCCCCGTCGCCCGTACGAGCCACTCGCCCGCGAGCTTGGTCTCCCCGTACGGGTTGATCGGCACCGTCGGGGTCCGCTCCGTGATCAACTCCACATCCGGCACTCCGTACACGGCCGCCGAGGACGAGAAGAGGAAGCGCCGCACCCCCGCGGCGGCCACGCTCTCCAGCAGGACCGTCAGTCCGTGCAGATTCTCCCGGTAGTACCTCAGCGGCTGCTCGACCGACTCCCCGACCTGCTTCTTCGCCGCGAGATGCACCACCCCGGTGACCTCGTGCTCCCTGAGCGTACGGTCGACGGCCCCCCGGTCCAGCAGGGAGCCCCGCACCAGGGGAATCCCGGCCGGAACCCGCTCGGGGACACCGGTCGAGAGATCGTCGAGGACGACGGCCCGCTCTCCCGCCGCGGCCATCGACCGTGCCACATGTGCCCCGATGTATCCCGCTCCGCCTGTGATCAGCCACGTCATGGACGCAACCCTATGGCGTGCCGCGAAGGGCCCCTTCCGCGGTTGTCCGGCGGACGCCGGATCGCCAGTGATGATCACCGCGTGGGCCGTTCCTATCCCAGACCCGGGCGACCGCAGCGTAAACGGGTGGTGAACTCAGCCTTCAGTTCATCCGATAGCCTCTTTGCCGATGCGCCGCCGACCCGGAACCGGGTCCCGTCGCCGCGCACCGAGCCCTGTAAGTGCCAAGGAGTGAGTTCGTCTGTCGACCGCCATCCTCACCGGCCCCCCGGTCCCCGGATCGCCGCTCGAAGGCCATCTGAGGTCGCTGGGTTACGACGTACGGACCGCGCCGGGCGCCGAGGAGGCCCGGAGCCTTCTCGCCTCGGCCCCCGCCACCGAGCGGGTCGCCCTCGTCGACACCCGTTTCGTCGGCCATGTCCATGCCCTGCGGCTGGGTCTCACCGACCCGCGCTTCCCCGCCGCCGCCGTACCCGGCGCGGTCACCGCGCAGCCCGGGGCCCGGGCCGCACTGCTGCGCGCCATGACGGCCGTCGCGGACGGCGGCTCACCGGCGCGGGGCGGCACGACCGGACCGCATCGGACCGGTGCCGCCTCCACCATCGCGTCCACCACCGCGCCCATTGCCGCCTCCGCCACCGTCACCGCCCCGGGCGCCGTCTTCGCCGACCGGGTCGCCGCCGCGCTCGACGCAGACGGCCCGGGCGTACACCGCCCCGACCTGGGCTCGCTCGTCGCCGTCGTACCGGCGGACGCCGCCGCCAGGCAACAGGCTGAGAGCGCTCTCAGCGCCGTCGACGACGAGGCCGTACGGCTGCGCTCCGCCGTCAAGGCGCGCGACGGCTTCTTCACCACCTTCTGTGTCAGCCCGTACTCCCGGTATCTCGCCCGCTGGTGCGCCCGCCGCGGTCTGACCCCGAACCAGGTCACCACCGCCTCCCTGCTCACCGCCCTGATCGCCGCCGCCTGCGCGGCGACCGGCACGCGGGGCGGCTTCGTCGCCGCCGGTGTCCTGCTGCTCCTCTCCTTCGTCCTCGACTGCACCGACGGCCAGCTCGCCCGCTACTCGCTCCAGTACTCCACGCTCGGCGCCTGGCTGGACGCGACCTTCGACCGCGCCAAGGAGTACGCGTACTACGCGGGCCTCGCACTGGGTGCCGCCCGGGGCGGCGACGACGTCTGGGCACTGGCGCTGGCCGCGATGGTGCTCCAGACCTGCCGCCATGTCGTCGACTTCGCCTTCAACGAGGCCAACGCCGACGCGACCGCCGCCCCCGGCGGCAAGGCGGTGGCGGGCACCCCCACCGCCGCCCTCTCCACCAGGCTCGACAGCGTCGGCTGGACGGTCTGGGCGCGCCGGATGATCGTGCTGCCCATCGGTGAACGCTGGGCGATGATCGCCGTACTGACCGCCCTGACCACCCCGCGGACCGTCTTCTACGCGCTCCTGATCGGCTGCGCCTTCGCCGCCTGCTACACCACCGCGGGCCGCGTCCTACGCTCGGTGACCCGCAAGGCCGTCCGTACGGAACGGGCGGCACGGGCCCTCGCCGATCTCGCCGACTCCGGACCGCTCGCCGAGGGAGTCGCCGCGCTGCTGCGCCGCCCGGCCCGTGCGCTCCCCGGCCTGCTGCCGTTTCTGACCGCCTTCGCCGGCGGCGCGGCCCTCGTCGCCACCGCCTCCCTCGCGCCCCTCGACAGCCCCTGGCCCGTCGTCGCCGCCCTGGTGTACGTCCTGACCTCGGGCCTCGCCGTCGCCCGCCCACCGGCGGGCGCGCTCGACTGGCTCATTCCGCCGGTGTTCCGGGCCGCCGAATACGGCACGGTCCTGGTGCTCGCCGCCCGCTCCGAGGTGAACGGAGCCTTGCCCGCGGCTTACGGCCTGGTTGCGGCCGTCGCCTACCATCACTACGACACGGTGTACCGCATTCGCGGCGGCAGCGGCGCACCGCCCCGGTGGCTCGTCCGCGCGACCGGCGGACACGAGGGCCGGACCCTGGCGGTGACCGCGCTCGCCGCCGTCCTCGTGACCCGGCAGTCCGCCTTCCCCCTGGCCCTGACGGCGCTCGCCGCCGCCGTCGCACTGGTCGTACTCGCGGAGTCCATCCGGTTCTGGGTGTCCTCCGGCGCTCCCGCCGTACACGACGAAGGAGAACCCGCATGATCGGCCTCGTACTGGCCGCCGGTGCCGGACGGCGTCTGCGCCCCTACACCGACACGCTTCCGAAGGCCCTCGTGCCCGTCGATCCCGCCGGCGAGGGAACCACCACGGTCCTCGACCTCACCCTGGGCAACTTCGCCGAGATCGGTCTGACCGAGGCCGCCGTCGTCGTCGGCTACCGCAAGGAGGCCGTCTACGAACGCCGGGCCGGTCTGGAGCGTAGGTACGGGCTGAAGCTCACCCTCGTCGACAACGACAAGGCCGAGGAGTGGAACAACGCCTACTCCCTCTGGTGCGCCCGCGATGTCCTCGCCCAGGGCGTGATCCTCGCCAACGGCGACACCGTGCACCCCGTCTCCGTGGAGCAGACGCTGCTCGCCGCCCGCGGCGGGAACCGGCGCATCATCCTCGCCCTCGACACGGTCAAGCGCCTCGCCGACGAGGAGATGAAGGTCGTCACGGACGGCGCGAAGGGCGTACGCCGGATCACCAAGCTGATGGACCCGGCCATCGCCACCGGCGAGTACATCGGCGTCACCCTCATCGAGCCGAGCGCCGCCGCGGATCTAGCCGACGCCCTGCGCACCACCTTCGAACGCGACCCCGACCTCTACTACGAGGACGGCTACCAGGAGCTGGTCGACCGCGGCTTCACCCTCGACGTGGCCCCCATCGGCGACATCCCCTGGGTCGAGATCGACAACCACGACGACCTCGCGAAGGGCCGTGAGATCGCGTGCCAGTACTGACCCGGCTCATCCCCTCCCCGGTCGTCGTCGACATCAGCCCCGGCGCCCTCGACGATCTCGCCGGTCTCCTCGCGGACCAGCGGATCTCCAGCTCGGGACGGGTCGCCATCGCGGTCAGCGGCGGCTCGGGAAAGGCCCTGCGCACCCGCCTGGAGCCGGTCCTGCCCGACGCCGACTGGTACCAGGTGGCCAACGGCACCATCGACTCCGCGGTCCGGCTCGCCGACGGCATCAAGGGCAAGCGGTACGACGCGGTGGTCGGCCTCGGCGGCGGCAAGATCATCGACGTGGCGAAGTACGCGGCGGCCCGGGTGGGCCTGCCCATGGTCGCCGTCGCGACCAACCTCGCGCACGACGGGATCTGCTCCCCGGTCGCCACCCTGGACAACGACAACGGCCGCGGCTCGTACGGTGTCCCCACCCCCATCGCGATCGTCGTCGACCTCGATGTCATCCGCGACGCCCCGATCCGGTTCATCCGCTCCGGCATCGGCGACGCCGTCTCCAACATCTCCGCCATCGCCGACTGGGAGCTGTCGCACGGCATCAACGGCGAGCCGGTCGACGGTCTTGCCGCCGCCATGGCCCGTACCGCCGGCGAAGCCGTGCTGCGCCACCCCGGCGGCGCCGGTGACGACGAGTTCCTCACCGTGCTCGCCGAGGCACTGGTCCTCACCGGCATCGCCATGTCCATCAGCGGCGACACCCGCCCCTCCTCCGGTGCCTGCCACGAGATCAGCCACGCCTTCGACCTGCTCCATCCCAGGCGCTGCGCGCTGCACGGCGAGCAGGTCGGCCTCGGCGCCGCCTTCGCCATGCATCTGCGCGGCGCCCACGAGGAGTCACAGCTCTTCACCGAGGTGCTGCACCGGCACGGGCTCCCCGTGCTGCCCGACGAGATCGGCTTCTCCGCCGAGGAGTTCGTCCAGGCCGTCGCCTATGCCCCGCAGACCCGCCCCGGCCGTTTCACCATCCTCGAACACCTCGACCTGTCCACCGACCAGATCAGGGACGCGTACGCCGACTATGCCAAGACCATCAGTAGCTGAACTCCGCCCGGTCGTGCACCCGGAGGGTGTGAAGGACCGGCGCAGCGGAGAGCACTGGGCCGGGCGCCTGTACATGCGGGAGATCTCGCTGCACATCGACCCGTACCTGGTGAACACCCGGATAACGCCCAACCAGCTCACCTATCTCATGGTGGTCGTGGGGGTCCTCGGCGGCGCCGCGCTGCTGCTGCCCGGGCTCACCGGCGCGATCCTCGCGGCGGTCCTGTTCCAGATCTATCTGCTGCTCGACTGCGTCGACGGCGAGGTGGCCCGCTGGCGCAAGCAGACTTCCATCACGGGTGTCTATCTGGACCGGGTCGGCCACTACCTCTGCGAGGCCGCCCTGCTGATCGGCTTCGGTGTGCGCGGCGCCGATGTCTTCCACCAGAACGGCAGCGCCACCAACTGGCTGTGGGCCTTCCTCGGTACGCTCGCCGCCCTCGGCGCGATCCTGATCAAGGCCGAGACCGACCTGGTCGACGTGGCCAGACAGCGCAGCGGCCTGCCCGCCGTCAAGGACGAGGCGTCCGTGCCCCGCTCCTCCGGTCTGGCCCTCGCCCGCAGGGCCGCGGCCATGCTCAAGTTCCACCGGCTCGTCGGTGGGATCGAGGCCAGTCTCTTCATCCTGGTCGTGGCCGTCCTCGACACGGCCCGCGGCGATCTGTTCTTCACCCGGCTCGGCATCGCGGTCCTGGCCGGTATCGCCGTCGTACAGACCCTGCTGCACCTGGTCTCCATCCTGGCGTCGAGCAGGCTGAGGTGAGCGATGTGCGGCTCGGCGCGGTGATCATCACGATGGGTGACCGCCCCGCCGAGCTGCGCGCGCTGCTGGCCTCGGTCGCGGGCCAGGAGGGCGACCCGGTCGAGATCGTCGTGGTCGGGAACGGCGCCCCGGTGGGCGACGTCGCCGCCGGGGTACGGACCGTCGAGCTGCCCGAGAACCTGGGTATCCCGGGCGGCCGCAATGTCGGTATCGAGGCCTTCGGGCCCGCCGGCTCCGCGGTCGACGTCCTGCTCTTCCTCGACGACGACGGCCGGCTCCCGGACCCCGGCACCGCCGAGCTGATCCGCGCGGCCTTCGCGGCCGATCCGGTGCTCGGGATCGTCAGCTTCCGGATCGCCGACCCGGAGACCGGTCTCACCCAGCGCCGCCATGTCCCGCGGCTGCGCGCCTCCGACCCGCTGCGGTCGTCCCGGGTGACGACCTTCCTCGGCGGGGCCAACGCCGTACGGACCAGGGTCCTCGCCGAGGTCGGCCCGCTGCCCGGCGGTTTCTTCTACGCCCATGAGGAGACCGATCTCGCCTGGCGGGCCCTGGACGCGGGCTGGATGATCGACTACCGCGCGGACATGGTGCTCAGCCATCCAGCGACCGAGCCCTCCCGGCACGCGGCCTACCACCGTATGGTGGCCCGTAACCGGGTCTGGCTCGCCCGCCGGAATCTGCCCGCGCCGTTCGTACCGCTCTATCTCGGGGTGTGGCTGCTGCTCGCCCTCGTACGGCGCCCCTCGCTGCCCGCGCTGAGGGCCTGGCTCGGAGGGTTCCGGGAGGGCTGGTCGACCCCGTGCGGACCGCGCCGCCCCATGAAGTGGCGTACGGTGTGGCGGCTGACCCGGCTGGGCCGACCGCCTGTCATCTGACAAGCTTCGGATCTGAGAGCATCACTCTACGACCTGCCCCCGGGGCCTGGCCGTCCGTGCCGGTGCCCGTCCGGCTGCGCATCTTGAAGACGAAAGTTTCAACTTGTGAGTGACACAACCCAAGAGGGCGCGATCGCCGTGAGCGCCCCGCCGTCGTCCGACGACGGTCTGACCCCGGCGGAGCTCGCCGCGAAGTACGGCCTGTCCGTGAGCGGCGCCCGGCCGGGACTGGCCGAGTATGTGCGGCAGCTCTGGGGCCGGCGCCACTTCATCCTGGCCTTCTCCTCGGCGAAGCTCACGGCCCAGTACAGCCAGGCCAAGCTGGGCCAGCTCTGGCAGGTGGCGACGCCCCTGCTCAATGCCCTGGTGTACTACTTGATCTTCGGTCTGATCCTGGGCACCAGGAAGGGCATCCCCCAGGAGGTCTTCGTCCCGTTCCTGGTCACCGGTGTCTTCGTCTTTACCTTCACCCAGAGTTCGGTGATGGCCGGTGTCCGTGCGATCTCCGGCAATCTGGGGCTGGTGCGGGCCCTGCACTTCCCCCGGGCCTCACTGCCGATCTCCTTCTCGCTCCAGCAGCTCCAGCAGCTCCTCTACTCGATGGTCGTGCTGGTCGCCGTGGCCGTTGCCTTCGGCAGCTATCCGCGGCTGAGCTGGCTGATCGTGGTGCCCGCGCTGACGCTCCAGTTCGTCTTCAACACCGGGCTGGCCCTGATCATGGCGAGGCTCGGCAGCAAGACCCCGGACCTGGCGCAGCTCATGCCGTTCGTGATGCGCACCTGGATGTACGCCTCGGGCGTGATGTTCTCCATCCCGGTGATGCTCAAGGACAGGCCGGCCTGGATCGCGGACGTGCTCCAGTACAACCCCGCCGCCATCTACATGGACCTCGTGAGGTACGCGCTGATCGACGGTTACGGCTCGTCGAACCTGCCCGCGCACGTCTGGTTCGCCGCTCTGGTGTGGGCCGTGCTGCTGGGCGTCGTCGGCTTCGTGTACTTCTGGAAGGCTGAGGAACGGTACGGGCGTGGCTGACGAGAACGACGACATCAACGGCAACAGGCAGGGACGCATCCCCACCGTCATCGCCGACGAGGTGCACATCGTGTACCGGGTCAACGGCGGGGGCGGAGGGAAGGGCAGCGCCACCGCGGCGCTGAGCCGGATACTCCGCCGCGGCAAGGGCGAGGCGCGCGGAGTCCGCAAGGTCCATGCCGTACGGGGCGTCTCCTTCACGGCGTACCGCGGCGAGGCGATCGGCCTGATCGGCACCAACGGGTCCGGCAAGTCGACGCTGCTGCGGGCGATCGCGGGCCTGCTGCCCACCGAGAGCGGCAAGGTCTACACCGACGGCCAGCCCTCGCTGCTCGGGGTGAACGCCGCGCTGATGAACGATCTGACCGGCGAGCGCAATGTGATCCTCGGCGGGCTGGCGATGGGCATGACCCGCGAGCAGATCAAGGACCGGTACCAGGGCATCGTCGACTTCTCCGGCATCAACGAGAAGGGCGACTTCATCACGCTCCCGATGCGGACGTACTCCTCGGGCATGGCCGCCAGGCTCCGGTTCTCCATCGCCGCCGCCAAGGACCATGACGTCCTGATGATCGACGAGGCGCTGGCCACCGGCGACCGCAAGTTCCAGATCCGCTCCGAGCAGCGGATCCGCGAACTGCGCAAGGAGGCCGGCACGGTCTTCCTCGTCAGCCACAGCAACAAGTCGATCCGGGACACGTGCGACCGCGTTCTCTGGCTGGAGAAGGGCGAACTCCTGATGGACGGCCCGACCGACGAGGTCATCAAGGCGTACGAGAAGGAGACGGGCAAGTAGCCCCGAGGCCCCCGCCGGATCGCTCCGGACGGGGGCCTTTGCCGCGCAGACCGTTCGCTTTCCGCCGCCGGTATTCGGTCACTGACCGTCAAGGAATGGTCAAGTCCCGGGCGGGCGGGGAAGGTTGGCCGTCATTGCAGCGCTTTTGTAATGCGCGCAATACCCCGGAGGGATGCACTTAGTTGTACAACGTAAGCTGTGCTGGTGCTGATTCGCGGCAAGTGGGGCGATACCCCCTGAGTACCTCGTCCGCGAAGGCGGCGGCCTTCTTTACTCGGAAGGACGGGCGGCGTGTCCGAAATGGGATGTATTGGGTCAGCAGTGTAGAACGGGAGGTGTGACGGCAATGACGGGAAATCTCCAGCCCCGCGAGGGTTGCGCCGTCCCCGTGCCGGGCAGCCGGCAGTGATGGGCACTCCCCGGGAGCACCCCGATGCCGCCTCGCGCTCCACACTCGACAAAGCCGCGGACGAGAACTTTCCGGTAGCCCCTTTCTTTCTGCCCCGCGCCTGGCGCGACGATCTGATGGCCGTCTACGGATTCGCCCGACTCGTCGACGACATCGGTGACGGCGACCTCGCCCTCGGCGGCGCCGACGCCCGCCATCTCGGCGTCGCCCCCGAACACGCCGACGACCGGCTCGCCCTCCTCGACGCGTTCGAGGCCGATCTCGCGCGGGTCTTCGAACCCGGGGGACCGGGCCCCGGCCATCCCCTGCTGCGCGGGCTGATCCCGGCCGTACGGCGCCGCTCGCTCACCCCCGAGCCGTTCCTCGGACTCGTCGGCGCCAACCGCCAGGACCAGTTGGTGCGCCGCTACGAGACGTACGACGATCTCCTCGCCTACTGCGAGCTGTCCGCCAATCCCGTCGGCCGGCTCGTCCTGCAGATCACCGGTACCGCGGACCCCGAGCGGATCCGCCGCTCCGACGCCGTCTGCACGGCGCTCCAGATCGTCGAACACCTCCAGGACGTGGCCGAGGACCTGCGCCGCGACCGGATCTATCTGCCCGCCGAGGACATGAAGCGCTTCCGTGTCTCCGAGGCGGATCTGGCCGCCGCCACCGCCAACGCGTCGGTGCGCTCGCTCGTCGCGTACGAAGCAGAACGCGCGCGGCTGCTGCTGAATGAAGGTCCCCCGCTGGTGGGTAGCGTCCACGGCAGACTCCGGCTGCTGCTCGCCGGGTTTGTGGCAGGAGGGCGCGCCGCCCTCGCTTCGATCGCGGCCGCCGGGCACGATGTGCTCCCCGGACCGCCCAGACCCACCAAGCCGCGTCTGTTGCGCGAAGTGGGAGCTGTCTTGCGAAGAGCGCACAGAGAGGGGTGAGCCGGAACGTGGAGGGACAGACGCCCGTGTCCGCGCCGGTACAGGCGGCCTACAGCTACTGCGAGACGGTCACCGGGCAGCAGGCCCGCAACTTCGCGTACGGCATCAGGCTGCTGCCGGCCGAGAAGCGGCACGCCATGTCCGCGCTGTACGCGTTCGCCCGTCGGGTGGACGACATCGGCGACGGCACACTCGCGCCCGAGGCCAAGCAGAGACGGCTCGAAGAGACCCGCGCGCTTCTGGACAGAGTCAGGAAGGGCGAGGTGGGCGAGGACGACACCGACCCGGTCGCGGTCGCCGTCGCGGACGCGGCGCGCCGTTTCCCGGTGCCGCTCGGCGGGCTCGACGAGCTGATCGACGGCGTCCTGATGGACGTACGGGGCGACACCTACGAGACCTGGGACGATCTCAAGATCTACTGCCGGTGTGTCGCGGGTGCCATCGGCCGGATCTCGCTCGGCGTGTTCGGCTTCGCGCCCGACGCGCCGGGATCCGAGCATGCCGTCGAGTACGCCGACACGCTGGGTCTCGCCCTCCAGTTGACGAACATTCTCCGTGATGTACGGGAGGACGCGGGCAACGGCCGTACGTACCTGCCCTCCGACGACCTCGCCAAGTTCGGCTGCTCCGCCGGTTTCCACAGCGCCATCCCGCCCGCCGGCTCGGACTTCGCCGGTCTGGTGCACTTCGAGGTCCGCCGCGCCCGCGCCCTGTTCGCCGAGGGCTACCGGCTGCTGCCCCTGCTCGACCGGCGCAGCGGCGCCTGTGTCGCGGCCATGGCGGGTATCTACCGCAGGCTGCTCGACCGCATCGAGCGCGACCCGGAGGCCGTGCTGCGTGGCCGGGTCTCGCTGCCGGGGCATGAGAAGGCGTATGTCGCGGTGCGCGGGCTTTCGGGGCTCGATGCCCGGAATGTCTCCCGGCAGAGCGTCAGGAGGCGTGGCTGATGCGGCATATCGCCCGACTCGGCCCCTTCGTTGCACATCCGTACGAGGCTCTCGCAACCCGGCGCGGGCCCGGCGCGTCCCTGACTGCGACGGCCGGAGGGGGACACGCATGACGACAGCGGACGGCTCACCGCCACGGCACGCCGTAGTGGTCGGCGCGGGGCTCGCCGGAATCACCGCGGCGCTCCAGCTCGCCGACGCCGGAGTGCGGGTGACGCTCCTCGAAGGGCGTCCGCGGCTCGGCGGTCTCGCCTTCTCCTTCCGCCGCGGCGACCTCACCGTCGACAACGGCCAGCATGTGTATCTGCGCTGCTGCACCGCCTACCAGTGGTTTCTCGACCGGGTCGACGGCGCCGCCCTCGCACCCGTGCAGGACCGGCTCGACGTACCCGTACTGGACGTCGGCGGCCCGCGCGGCCCCCGGCTCGGACGGCTGCGCCGCAACGGGCTGCCCGTACCGCTGCATCTGGCCGCCGGGCTCGCGGCGTACCCGCATCTCTCGCTCGCCGAGCGCGCCTCCGTCGGGTGTGCCGCGCTCGCCCTGCGGCGGCTCGACCCGGCCGACCCCGCCCTGGACGGCATCGATTTCGCCACCTGGCTGGGCCGCCACGGCCAGTCGCAGCGCACCATCGAGGCCCTCTGGGACCTCGTCGGCGTGGCGACCCTCAACGCCGCCGCGCCGGACGCCTCCATGGGCCTGGCTGCGATGGTCTTCAAGACCGGACTGCTCTCCGAGCCCGGTGCCGCCGACATCGGCTGGGCGCGCGTCCCGCTAGGCGACCTGCATGACACGCTCGCGCGCAAGGCCCTCGACTCGGCGGGCGTACGGACCGAACTGCGCGCCCGCGTCGGCGCGGTGACCCGTACCGAAGGCGGCGGCTGGCAGGTCGACACGGACGCCGAGCGGTTCGACGCGGACACGGTCGTCCTCGCCGTACCGCAGCGCGAGGCCCATGGCCTGCTGCCGCCCGGAGCGCTCGACGACCCCGACCGGCTGCTGGACATCGGCAACGCGCCGATCCTCAACATCCATGTCGTGTACGACCGCAGAGTGCTGCGCCGCCCCTTCTTCGCCGCGCTCGGCAGCCCCGTCCAGTGGGTCTTCGACCGCACCGAGGCCTCCGGCCTGGGCGAGGGCCAGTATCTGGCGCTCTCCCAGTCGGCGGTCGCCGACGAGATCGACACGCCCGTCCAGGAACTGCGCGCGCGGTATCTCCCGGAGCTGGAGCGCCTTCTGCCCGCGACCCGCGGCGCGGAGGTACGCGACTTCTTCGTCACCCGGGAACGGACGGCGACCTTCGCGCCCGCGCCCGGCGTGGGCCGGCTGCGTCCCGCCGCCCGTACCCGTGCCGCCGGGCTCTTCCTGGCCGGCGCGTGGACCGCCACCGGCTGGCCCGCGACGATGGAGGGTGCGGTCCGGAGCGGCTTCAGCGCCGCGGGCGCCGCCCTCGCCCAGCTCGGCCGACGGCACGAACACCCCTTGCAGGAGGCGGCATGAGCCCGAGTACCGCACCTACGAGTACGGGAACAACGGGTACTGGAACAACGAGTACCGGAACAAGAGGAGAGACCGTGCCGACCGTGCCCCCGGTGAACCCGGCTGTCGACACCGCGGACGTCTACGCGCTGCTGGAGCGGGGGCGCGCCCTGTCCGCCCCGGTACTGCGGGCCGCGGTCAGCCGGCTTGCCGCGCCGATGGACGCCGTCGCCGCCTACCACTTCGGCTGGATCGACGCCGAGGGCCGGCCCGCCGACGGCGACGGAGGCAAGGCGGTACGCCCGGCACTCGCGCTGCTCTCCGCGGAAGCGGCGGGTGCCGCGCCCGAGACGGGCATTCCCGGCGCGGTGGCCGTCGAGCTGGTGCACAACTTCTCGCTGCTGCACGACGACCTGATGGACGGTGACGAGCAGCGGCGCCACCGCGACACCGTATGGAAGGTGCACGGCCCCGCGCAGGCGATCCTCGTCGGCGACGCCCTCTTCGCGCTCGCCAACGAGGTGCTGCTGGAGATCGGCACCCCCGAGGCGGGCCGCGCCACCCGGCGGCTGACCACCGCCACCCGCAAGCTGATCGACGGTCAGGCACAGGACATCTCGTACGAGCACCGCGAGCGGGTCGCCGTCGAGGAGTGCCTGGAGATGGAGGGCAACAAGACCGGCGCCCTGCTGGCCTGCGCCGTCTCCATCGGAGCGGTCCTCGGCGGCGCCGACGACCGTACGGCCGACACGCTGGAGGCGTACGGGTACCATCTCGGCCTCGCCTTCCAGGCCGTGGACGATCTGCTGGGCATCTGGGGCGACCCCGAGGCCACCGGCAAGCAGACCTGGAGCGATCTGCGCCAGCGCAAGAAGTCCCTGCCGGTCGTCGCCGCGCTCGCCGAGGGCGGTCCCGCGTCCGCGCGGCTCGGCCAACTGCTCGCCGCCGACGCCAAAAGCAATGATTTCGAGACCTTCTCCGAGGAAGAGTTCGCCACCAGGGCCGCGTTGATCGAGGAGGCGGGCGGCCGGGAGTGGACCTCACAGGAGGCCCGCAGGCAGCACGCCGTCGCCATCGAAGCCCTCGATGGCGTCGATATGCCAGCCAAGGTAAGGGCGCAGCTCATCGCGCTTGCGGACTTTGTCGTCGTACGAAAGAGATGATCACTATTCCCATATGACCGCAGTCGCCGTCCAGGGCCCACGGGGCGAAGGACGACGGAGACCCCAGCACAGCAGAAGCACACCACTGCACGAAGGGGAAGCCATGACAGCGACGACCGACGGAAGCACCGGGGCCCTGGGGCCCCGCGCGACCTCGGCGAGCGGACCGACTGAGACAACCCCCGCCACCGGCGGTGACCTTCTGGCCACCGCGCGGCGGGCCACCGAACGATCCGTCGAGTTCCTGCTCGGCAGGCAGGACGCCCAGGGATGGTGGAAGGGCGACCTGCAGACCAATGTGACGATGGACGCCGAGGACCTGCTGCTACGGCAGTTCCTCGGCGTCCTGGACCCGCGCACCACCGAGGCCGCGGCGCTCTTCATCCGCGGCGAGCAGCGCCCGGACGGCACCTGGGCCACTTTCCACGGCGGCCCCGGCGAGCTCTCCGCCACCATCGAGGCCTATGTGGCGCTCAGGCTGGCCGGCGACCGCCCCGACGAACCGCACATGGCGCGAGCCTCCCAATGGGTGCGCGAGCAGGGCGGGATCGCGGCGAGCCGGGTCTTCACCCGTATCTGGCTGGCCCTCTTCGGCTGGTGGAACTGGGAGGACCTGCCGGAGCTGCCGCCCGAGATGATCTTTCTGCCCAAGTGGTTCCCGCTCAACATCTACGACTTCGGCTGCTGGGCCCGCCAGACGATCGTGCCGCTGACCATCGTCTCGGCCAAGCGGCCCGTACGGCCCGCTCCCTTCGCCCTCGACGAACTGCACTCCGGCGCGGCCGCCGTACCCGCCAAGACGTCCGCGCCCGTGACCAGTTGGGACGGCGCCTTCCAGCGTCTCGACAAGGTCCTGCACGCCTATCACCGGATCGCCCCGCGCCGGCTCCGCCGTACCGCGATGAACGCGGCGGCCCGCTGGATCATCGAGCGGCAGGAGAACGACGGTTGCTGGGGCGGGATCCAGCCGCCCGCCGTCTACTCCGTGATCGCCCTGCACCTGCTCGGATACGACCTCGACCACCCGGTCATGCGCGCCGGACTCGAATCGCTCGACCGGTTCGCCGTCTGGCGCGAGGACGGCGCCCGGATGATCGAGGCCTGCCAGTCGCCGGTCTGGGACACCTGCCTGGCCACCATCGCGCTCGCCGACGCCGGCCTGAACCCCGACCATCCGGCCCTGGTCAAGGCCGCCGACTGGATGCTGGGCGAGGAGATCGTCCGCCCCGGCGACTGGTCCGTACGGCGGCCCGGACTCGCCCCGGGCGGCTGGGCGTTCGAGTTCCACAACGACAACTACCCGGACATCGACGACACCGCCGAGGTCATCCTCGCGCTGCGCCGGGTCAGCCATCCCGAGCCCGAGCGGATCGACGCCGCGATCGAGCGGGGCGCCCGGTGGAATCTGGGCATGCAGTCGAGGAACGGAGCCTGGGGCGCCTTCGACGCCGACAACACCAGCCCGTTCCCCAACCGGCTGCCCTTCTGCGACTTCGGCGAGGTCATCGACCCGCCGTCCGCGGACGTCACCGCGCATGTCGTCGAGATGCTGGCGTACGAGGGGAAGAGCCACCACCCCAGGACCCGGCGCGGAATCGAGTGGCTCCTCGCCGAACAGGAGACCAGCGGCGCCTGGTTCGGACGCTGGGGGGTCAACTACGTATACGGAACGGGGTCGGTGGTGCCCGCACTGGTCGCGGCCGGGCTGCCCGCCTCCCATCCCGCGATCCGCCGGGCCGTGAGCTGGCTCGAATCCGTGCAGAACGAGGACGGCGGCTGGGGCGAGGACCTGCGCTCGTACCGTGACGCCGAGTGGATCGGACGCGGTGCCACGACCGCCTCCCAGACCGCCTGGGCGCTGCTCGCGCTGCTCGCGGCCGGGGAGCGGGAGAGCAAGGCCGTCGAACGGGGCATCGCCTGTCTGGCCGCGGCCCAGCGCGAGGACGGCTCCTGGGACGAGCCGTACTTCACCGGCACCGGCTTCCCCTGGGACTTCTCCATCAACTACCACCTCTACCGGCAGGTCTTCCCGCTCACGGCGCTCGGCCGGTATGTCCACGGCGAGCCGCTCGCCGCCCGTACGGGCAGCCGCAAGGGGGGCTGATGGACCGGTCCCCGGGGCCGGCCGGCCCTTCGGCACCGCTGCTGATCGCCTGCGCGCTCGGCATCGAGAGCCTCGCGCTGCGCGGGTCCGGCGGCGGCGCCCCGGCCGGCCCGGTGACCGTTCTCCGTACGGGCATGGGGCCCAGGAACGCCGAGCGCGCCGTGGCGCGCGCGCTCGGGGAGCCCCGGAACAGGGACGCGGTGCTGATCGCGTCCGGATTCTGTGCCGGGCTCACCCCGGGGATGCACCCCGGGGATCTGATCGTCGCCGACGAGACCCGGGACCCGTACGGCTCCACGCCCTGTACGGGGACCGGGCTGCTCGTCGACGCGCTGGCCCGGGCCGTTCCCGGCCGCACGGTCCACACCGGTCCGCTGACCGGGTCGGACCATGTGGTCCGGGGACAGGAACGGGCCGTACTGCGTACCACGGGGGCGGTCGCGGTGGACATGGAGTCCGCCGCCACGCTCCGCACCGCTCTGAGCGCGGGCACCCGTCCGGTCGCGGCCGTACGGGTGGTCGTGGACGCTCCGGAGCATGAACTCGTCCGGATCGGCACCGTACGCGGAGGAATATCGGCCTTCCGTGTACTCCGTGCCGTCCTTCCCGCATTTCATGAATGGCACCGTTCTTTGCTGCTCCCCAGGAGGTGAGCTAGATGGCCATGCCGCTCCGTCAGACCATCAGGGTCGGGACGTACCTCTTCGAACAGAAGGTCCGCAGGCGTGAGAAGTTTCCTCTCATCGTCGAGCTGGAACCGCTCTTCGCCTGCAATCTGAAATGTGAGGGCTGCGGCAAGATCCAGCATCCGGCCGGCGTTCTGAAGCAGCGCATGCCCGTTGCCCAGGCGGTCGGCGCGGTGCTGGAATCCGGGGCGCCCATGGTCTCCATCGCCGGCGGTGAGCCGCTGATGCATCCGCAGATCGACGAGATCGTGCGGCAGCTCGTCGCCAAGAGGAAGTACGTTTTCCTCTGCACGAACGCGATGCTGCTGCGCAAGAAGATCGAGAAATTCACCCCCTCACCCTATTTCGCATTCGCCGTGCACATCGACGGACTGCGGGAGCGGCACGACGAATCGGTCGCGAAGGAGGGTGTGTTCGACGAGGCGGTGGAGGCCATCAAGGAGGCCAAGCGGCGCGGTTTCCGGGTGACCACCAACTCCACCTTCTTCAACACGGACACCCCGCAGACCGTTGTCGAGGTGCTGAATTACCTCAATGACGAGCTGAAGGTGGACGAGATGATGATCTCGCCCGCCTACGCCTACGAGAAGGCCCCCGACCAGGAGCACTTCCTCGGCGTCGAGCAGACCCGTGAACTCTTCAAGAAGGCGTTCTCCGGCGGCAATCGGGCCCGCTGGCGCCTCAACCACTCGCCGCTCTTCCTGGACTTCCTCGAAGGCAAGGCCGACTTCCCGTGCACGGCCTGGGCCATTCCCAACTATTCGCTCTTCGGCTGGCAGCGCCCCTGCTATCTGATGAGCGACGGATATGTGCCCACGTACCGTCAGCTCATCGAGGACACCGACTGGGAGAAGTACGGACGCGGCAAGGACCCGCGCTGCGCCAACTGCATGGCGCACTGCGGCTATGAGCCGACCGCGGTACTCGCCACCATGGGCTCCCTGAAGGAGTCGATCCGCGCGGCCCGCGAGACCGTCGCCGGGACCAGGTGACCACGCCATGACCAATGGAGAGCCGGTCTCGCTGGGGCTTCCGGCACTGCCGCCGCGGCCCGTCGCCGAGCGGCGGGTCAGCCGTCAGATCCAGGTGGGGTCGGTGGCGGTGGGTGGGGATGCGCCGGTGTCGGTGCAGTCGATGACGACGACGCGTACGTCGGATGTGGGTGCGACGTTGCAGCAGATCGCGGAGCTGACGGCGTCGGGGTGCCAGATCGTGCGGGTGGCGTGTCCGACGCAGGATGACGCGGACGCGTTGGCGGTGATTGCGCGGAAGTCGCAGATTCCGGTGATCGCGGATATTCATTTCCAGCCGAAGTATGTGTTCGCGGCGATTGACGCGGGGTGTGCGGCGGTGCGGGTGAATCCGGGGAACATCAAGCAGTTCGACGACAAGGTGCGGGAGATCGCGAAGGCTGCGGGGGACGCGGGGACTCCGATCCGGATCGGGGTGAACGCGGGGTCGCTGGACGCGCGGCTGCTGCGGAAGTACGGGAAGGCGACGCCGGAGGCGCTGGTGGAGTCGGCGCTGTGGGAGGCGTCGCTGTTCGAGGAGCACGGGTTCCGGGAGATCAAGATCTCGGTGAAGCACAATGATCCGGTGGTGATGGTCAACGCGTACCGTCAGCTTGCCGCGCAGTGCGACTACCCGCTGCACCTCGGTGTGACCGAGGCGGGTCCGGCGTTCCAGGGGACGATCAAGTCGGCTGTGGCGTTCGGTGCGTTGCTCAGTGAGGGGATCGGGGACACGATCCGGGTGTCGCTGTCGGCGCCTCCGGCCGAGGAGGTGAAGGTCGGTCTGCAGATCCTGGAGGCGCTGAACCTGAAGCAGCGGCGTCTGGAGATCGTGTCCTGCCCCTCCTGCGGGCGTGCGCAGGTGGATGTGTACAAGCTGGCGGACGAGGTGACGGCGGGCCTGGAGGGTATGGAGGTTCCGCTGCGGGTCGCGGTGATGGGCTGTGTGGTGAACGGTCCGGGTGAGGCGCGTGAGGCGGATCTCGGGGTCGCGTCGGGCAATGGCAAGGGGCAGATCTTTGTGAAGGGGGAGGTCATCAAGACCGTTCCGGAGTCGAAGATCGTGGAGACCCTGATCGACGAGGCCATGAAGCTCGCCGAACAGATGGAGGACGCGGGGGTGCCCTCGGGGGCTCCCGCCGTCACGGTGAGCTGAACCGATCCGAGAGGGGGCCCGAGCGTGTCAGTCTTGGAGAACATCCGGGGGCCGCGCGATCTCAAGGCGCTGACGAGCGGCGAACTCGACGAACTCGCCCAGGAGATCAGAGACTTCCTGATCGAGGCGGTGGCCAGAACCGGTGGCCATCTCGGGCCCAATCTCGGCGTGGTGGAGCTGACCATCGCCCTGCACCGGGCCTTCGACTCACCCGCCGACCACATTCTGTGGGACACCGGACACCAGAGCTATGTCCATAAACTCCTCACCGGCAGAAAGGATTTCTCCAAGCTGCGTGGAAAGGGTGGCCTTTCCGGCTATCCCTCCCGTGAGGAGTCCGAGCACGACATCATCGAGAATTCGCATGCCTCCACCGTGCTCGGCTGGGCCGACGGGCTGGCCAAGGCCCGTGACGTACTCGACCGCGACGAACATGTCGTCGGGGTCATCGGTGACGGTGCCCTCACCGGCGGAATGGCCTGGGAGGCGCTCAACAACATCGCCGCCGCCAAGAACCGGCCACTGATCATCGTCGTCAATGACAATGAACGGTCCTACGCCCCGACGATCGGCGGCCTCGCCAACCATCTCGCCACGCTCCGTACCACGGACGGCTACGAGAAGTTCCTGGCCTGGGGCAAGGACGTGCTGCACAACACCCCCGTCGTGGGCAGGCCGTTGTACGGATCGCTGCACGGCGCGAAGAAGGGGTTCAAGGACGCCTTCGCCCCGCAGGGCATGTTCGAGGATCTCGGGCTGAAATACGTCGGCCCCATCGACGGGCACGACATCGCGGCCGTCGAGTCGGCACTCAGCCGGGCGAAGCGCTTCCACGGGCCCGTACTGGTGCACTGTCTGACGGAGAAGGGCCGTGGCTACCGGCCGGCGCTGGAGGACGACGCCGATCGCTTCCACACGGTCGGGGTGATGGATCCGCAGACCTGCGAGCCCCTCGCGCCCTCCAACGGCCCTTCCTGGACCTCTGTGTTCAGCGACGAGATCCTCGCGATCGGGGAGGAACGGCCGGATGTCGTCGCCATCACCGCGGCCATGCTGGGCCCGGTCGGGCTGACGAAGTTCGCCGAGCGCTTCCCCGACCGGGTCTGGGACGTGGGCATCGCCGAGCAGCACGCGGTGGTCTCCGCGGCCGGGCTCGCCACCAGCGGGCTGCATCCCGTCGTCGCCGTGTACGCGACCTTCCTCAACCGTGCCTTCGACCAGCTGCTGATGGATGTCGCGCTGCACCGGTGCGGAGTCACCTTCGTACTGGACAGGGCCGGGGTCACCGGGTCCGACGGGCCGTCCCACAACGGGATGTGGGACATGTCCCTCCTCCAGTGCGTGCCGGCACTGCGGATCGCGGCGCCACGCGATGCCGAGCAGTTGCGAGCCCAGCTCCGTGAGGCGGTCGCCGTGGACGACGCGCCGACCGTGGTGCGCTTCCCCAAGGAGTCAGTGGGCGCGGCGGTTCCGGCCGTCGGCCGCGTCGGCGGCATGGACGTACTGCACCGCCCGGAGCACGCCGATGTGCTGCTGGTGTCGGTGGGAGCGCTCGCGCCGGTCTGTCTCCAGGCGGCGGAGCTGCTCGCCGCACGCGGAATCGGCTGCACCGTGGTCGATCCGCGCTGGGTCAAACCCGTCGACGAACAGCTCGCGCCGCTGGCCGAACGGCACCGGCTGGTCGCGGTCGTCGAGGACAACAGCCGCAGCGGCGGGGTGGGTTCGGCCATCGGCCAGTCGCTGCGGGACGCGGGAGTGGACGTACCCCTGCGGACCTACGGAATCCCCGAACAATTCCTGGCCCATGCCAAACGGAGCGAGGTCCTCGCCGACATCGGCCTCACCCCGGTGGAGATCGCGGGGCGGATCAGCGCCGCACTGGGCCTCGTACTGCCGCGACAGGGCAAGGGACCTGTCCGAGCGCGCAAGGAGAGCACGGAATGACCGAGCGCAAGGGCTTTGACCTGACGCGGCTGCTCGCGGAACGTGGCGCCGAGCGCTACGAACTGCACACCAGGCACCTCAACCACCAACTCCCGCGCATGCTGCACACCATCGGCTTCGACCGGGTCTACGAGCGGGCCGAGGGCGCCTACTTCTGGGACACGGACGGCAACGACTATCTGGACATGCTCGCGGGCTTCGGGGTGATGGGCCTCGGCCGGCACCATCCCGTCGTACGCAAGGCGCTCCACGATGTCCTCGACGCCTCGCTCGCCGATCTCACCCGCTTCGACTGCCAGCCGCTGCCCGGACTGCTCGCCGAGAAGCTGCTGGCCCACAGCCCGCATCTGGACCGGGTGTTCTTCGGCAACAGCGGTACGGAAGCGGTTGAGACCGCTCTCAAGTTCGCCCGGTACGCGACCGGGAAGCCCAGGATTCTCTACTGCGCGCACGCGTTCCACGGGCTGACCACCGGCTCGCTGTCGGTCAACGGCGAGGACGGCTTCCGGGACGGCTTCGCGCCGCTGCTGCCGGACACCGCGATTCCGCTGGGCGATCTCGACGCGCTGGAGCGGGAGTTGAAGCGCGGCGATGTGGCCGGCTTCGTCGTTGAGCCGATCCAGGGCAAGGGGGTGCACGCGGCACCGCCCGGATTCCTGCGCGCCGCACAGGAGTTGCTGCGCGCGCACAAGGCGCTGCTGATCGCCGACGAGGTGCAGACCGGTCTCGGCAGGACCGGTGACTTCTACGCGTACCAGCACGAGGAGGGCGTCGAGCCGGATCTCGTCTGTGTGGCGAAAGCGCTCTCAGGCGGCTATGTACCCGTCGGTGCCACCCTCGGCAAGGACTGGATCTTCAAGAAGGTCTACTCCTCGATGGACCGGGTCCTGGTCCACTCGGCGAGCTTCGGCTCCAATGCCCAGGCCATGGCGGCGGGGCTGGCGGTGCTGGCGGTGATGGAGGACGAGGGGATCGTCGCCAACGCGCGGGCGACCGGCGATCTGCTGAGGACCAGGCTGGCCGCGCTGGTCGACCGCTATGAGCTGCTGTACGAGGTACGGGGCCGGGGCCTGATGATCGGCATCGAGTTCGGGCGGCCCAGCTCGATCAAGCTGCGCGGCCGGTGGACGATGCTTCAGGCGGCCCGCAAGGGGCTGTTCGCGCAGATGGTGGTCGTACCGCTGCTCCAGAAGCACCGGATCCTGACCCAGGTCTCCGGTGACCATCTTGAGGTGATCAAGCTGATTCCGCCGCTGACGATCGGCGAGCGGGAGGTCGAGCGGTTCGTGGCGGCGTTCACGGCGGTCATGGACGACGCGCATGGCGGGGGCGGGCTGATGTGGGACTTCGGCAGGACACTGGTGAAGCAGGCGGTCGCGCACCGGTAGGGGCCGGGCCGGGGCTGACTGCGGGCCGGTCTTCTGCTGTCCGGTGTGCGGGCTGTTCAGGACGGGCGGGCGGGCAGGCAGGCGGCGGGTTTTTGCCTCCCGGGCAAGAAATTTGCCTGAGAGGAAAGATCCTGGCCCAATGGATGTGTGAGCACATCTTCTGCCGGAGGGGCGGCCGCCCCGCCGCCTCTCCGGCTTCCCGACGCCGACGCGACCGACGCGCTCCCCGATGTCGCGCCCCGGCTGCGTGAGCTGCGGCGCGACCGCCGGCTGACGCTGGAGGCCGCCGCCCGGCGGGCGGGGCTCTCGCCCGCCCATCTCTCCCGGCTGGAGACGGGCCAGCGGCAGCCCTCGCTGCCCATGCTGCTCGCGCTGGCCCGTATCTACGGTACGACCGTCTCCGACCTGCTCGGGGAGGTGCCGCCCGAGCGCGACCCGATCGTCCGGGCGGGCCGTACCGAACCCGTCGAGGCCGGCGGCTGGACGTACCACCAGGCGGGCGGCTCGGGCCGGGCGATGCAGCCGCTGCGGGTCCGGGTGCCGTACGGGGTACAGGGCGACCTCGTCCGTGTGCACCCCGGGGAGGAGTGGCTGTATGTCCTCGAAGGTCGGCTGCGGCTGAACCTCGGGGACGCCGAGTATCTGCTCGATCCCGGCGACAGCGCGCACTTCGACTCGCTCACCCCGCACCGCATCGCGGCGGCCGGGCCGGACGGGGCCGAACTGCTCTTCGTCCACACCCTGTTGCAGAGCCCGGCGGCCGAGCTGTGTCTCGGCGCCGGGGCCCATCGCGGCTGACCCGCAAGAGCTGATTCCTGATGCTCGCTGATTCCCGATGCTCAAGAAAGGGACTGACATGTCTGAGCCGGACAACCCCGCACAGCTTTCGGCCGGGCCGGAGGACCGGGCGCCGGAGCGTACCGGCGACCAGGAGAGCGCGTTCCCGAGAGGGCTGGTCATCCGGCTCTTCGCCTATCTGATCGCCGGCCACCTCTTCGCGGGCTTCCTCTATCTGCTCTTCCACGTCGGCACACAGCAGTAGCGGACAGCACGCGTGACGGCCGGGCGACCCGCCGGCCGGGCGGTCGGAGGCCCGGCGGCCCAGCGCCCCCGGCGGCCCGGAGAGTCCGAGAGCGCTCCGGCGTCCCGGCCTGAGAGCGGTTACAGCCAGCCCCGGCGCGCCGCCTGCCACGCGAGCTGCATCCGTGTCGTCGCACCCGCGAGCGTCATCATCCCCTGGATGTGCCGCTGCACGGTCCGTCGGCTGAGCCCCATCTGACTCGCTATGGCCTTGTCCGCCACACCCGCCACCAGCAGCGACAGCAACTGCTTGTCCGTCGCTGAGAGCGCGTCCCCGTGCGTGACCCCGTCCGTCCCGCTGACCGTGCCCGACGGGCTGACGTCCAGCGGCACGGCGTCCTCCCAGTACCGCTCGAACAGCGCGACCAGCGCCTCCAGCAGGCTGCTCCCGCGCACCAGCGCCGTCGTCGGCTCCTCGGAACCGCCGGACGGGCCGCCCGGTACGAGCGGACAGATCGCGATGGCGCGGTCGGCGACGGCCAGCCGCAGCGGGAGATGCGGCACCGCGCGGGCGATCTCCCCGGCGCGCACCCCCTCCACCACATTGCCGACGGCGCCCGGATCGTCGAAGAACGCCCGCTCGTACAGCACCCGGTAGCGCACTCCGCGCGCGAGGGCGTCGAACTCGGCGCGGTTGCTGCCCGACGGCATCGCCACGTACTGCGCCTTGCAGAACCACAGCATCTCGTGGCGGGTGCTGTCCTGGATCTGACGCAGATGCTGGCGCAGCGCCTCCGCTCCGGTGATCACTTCGATGAGCTGGTCGGGATCGCGGCGGCGCCGGGTGCGGCGGTAGGTCTCCAGCAGATCGGTCACCGCCGTACGTGCCTTGTCCAGGGCGTCGGAGTTGCGCTGGAGCGGCGGCAGCAGGGCGACGTCCGGGGGAGTGGCGGCGAAGCTGTGCGGCGCCCGGTCCGTACCGCTCGCGAGGCCTTTGGCGGTGAGCGAGGCCAGGACGCGTTCGGTCTCGTCCGGCGGCAGACCGCAGCGGGCGGCGATCTCCTGCGCCGGGGCCGCGGGCACCGTCACGAGCATGCGGTAGACGGTCTCCTCGGCCGGTGTGAGGCCCGCCGGCTCCAGCATGGTGCTCCCTCCCCGTGGACCGCCCGCTCTCTCCGGCGGTCTCACGCGCGCCAGGGCACTATACGCCCTGGTCGCGGCGGCGCCCCGGGTGTAAGGAGCGGGGCGGACGGCGGGGTACGGGACATGGCGCGGCGGGTGTGCGGGCCGTACCGCGCCCGCGCACCCGCCGCCCTGTGCCAACTCCCGCTATCCGCGCAGCAGATAGGCGCGCTCGACGGTCTGCCGTACGCCATTGCCCGCGCGGTCGGTGACGGACACCCGCAGGGTCACATGGGCGTCGCCGTGCTGCCGGGCCGGCCGCTCGACGGTGGCGGTGAAGCCGTTCCGCCCCTGCTTGCCGACCCGCGCCCGCGCCCAGGTCCTGCCGTCGTCGTACGAGGTGTCGACCCGTACGGTCAGACCACTCGGCACCGGCGTACCGTCCTGGCCGCGCACGGTCAGGCCGATGTCATGGCTGCGCCCGCCGGCCACCGCGTTGTGGGCGTCGGTCCGTACGTCGTAGTCGAGTTGGAGAAGCGGCAGCGGCTCGCGCTCGGCCGTGGTGCCGGAGCGGAAGGTCCACGAGGTGGCGGTACGGGTGCCGAAGTCCCACTCGTCGGAGACGCGCGAGGTCGTCAGGTCGAGCCGGAAATCGGCCGTCCCCGAGGCGACTTCGATGTCGCCCCAGGCGCCGTCGGCCTCACCGACCTTTGTGCCGTCCCGGTACAGGACCGCTGAACTGGAGTCGCCCTCCTCGGCGTCGCCGCCCGGATCAGAGGCGCCGATGCCGGTAGTGGAGGGGCTGATTCCGGTGCCGGAGGTGCCGATGCCGCCGTCGGCCAGGACCGTGCGCGACCAGTGGCCGGGCGTGGAGTCGGTGAACTCCGGGATACGCAGCGCCAGTACGTCGCCCGAGCGGGTGGAGACCAGTCCGGAGCCCTCCGGGGCGGACGGCCGTACCACCGCGCCGAACCAGCGCTCCTCGCTCCGGGCGCCGGCCCTGTACGTACGCGGCGCGTCCTGCAGCCCGGCCATCAGCGGGGCATCGATGTCGAAGGTGGTCGTGTGGTTGACGAAGTGCTGCCAGAGAGTGTCGCCGGAACTGATGTACTCGGTGCGCTCATGGCCCGTCGGCACATGGCGGGTGTACTGGTTCCAGGCGGTGGACTGGTACGGGCGCCAGCCGAACCGCTGCTCGCTCGCCCACGGCACACCGCCGTTGTCGGCGTAAGTGGTGTGCACCTGGGCGGTGTTGCGGTCCGAGACGGTGTGCACGACCCGCTGGGGGACCCGGCCCGAGGACACCTGCATCACATCGTAGAGATAGGGGCTCTTGGCGGTGCCGGAGATGGCGACCGTGGTGGTGTGCTTCCTGAGCCGGGCCAGCAGTGCGGTGCCGCCGGTCTCGCTCACCCGTACCACCGGCACGGCGTAGCGGTCGCCCACCGGGTTCCAGCGGGTCCACGGGTAGCGGGACGGGAAGACCAGCAGGATCCCCTTGGCGCCGGCATCGGCCGCCGCCCGCGCGAGGTCCCGTTCGTTCCCGCCGTAGCCACGGACGACCGCGAGCTTGCCGCGCACCCGGGAGGTACGGAGGTCGGGGGCTGTGTCCGTACCCGCGTCCACCGCGGTCAGCCGTACGCCCTTGTCGCCGAAGAGCGGGGAGGACGGTGTGTAGTACGGGTCGAGAGCGCTCTCAGTGCCCACCGCCTCGGCCTCGATCAGCGGGGCCACGAGCTGCCAGCGCGAGGCGAATTCAAAGGTGCCGTCGGTGACGGGCGCGGTGGGGCTGATGTATACGCGCTTGGCGATGTCGAAGAACATCACGCCCTGGATCAGGCTCTGCCCGTCGATCTGACGGTACGTCTGATAGCTGATGATGCCGCGCTGTTCGGCGGGGCGGGGGGTGCGGATCTCGACCGGGGTGGTGGCGCGCTCGTCCAGGGTGACGGACCTGTCCTCGGTGACCTTCACCTCGGGCACGACGACCTGGCGCAGTTCCTGCCCGTCGTCCGCGTCGGTGATGGAGGAGTGGCTGAGCTGGTATGTGCCCTCCTCCACCTCGGCGACGGCCGGCGAGAGGCTGGTGTAGTCGACAAAGCCGTCCGGGCCCCAGATGGTCGGGAGCGCCTCGATGCGATCGCCCTGGAGGTCGATGGTGTTGACGGTGAGGCGGTGGACCGGGCCGTCGACGACAAAGCTCACCGTGGTGTGGACGGCGGCCTTGCCGTCGGAGGTGGTGGCGGTGACATAGCCGTAGTAGTCGCCGCGCTCGGCCCGTGCCGGATCGGCGCTCAGCGGTACGTCGACGGTGGCGCCGGGGGCGACCTCCACCGTGTCCGCTCCGAGCCGGAGCGCGCCGGGCGCGAGGACGCGGCCGCCGCTGGTGGCGAGCCGGGCCGTCAGCCGGAGGGAGAGCGCCGAGGCGGAGGTGTTGGTGTAGCGGATGGTGCCGGCGGCGTCGGCGGCGGCGGGTGTGCTCCCCGCCCGGAACGGGCCCAGCGCGAGGGTGCCGGTCGCGGTCAGCGGGCCGAGTGCCGCGGCGGCCAGGTCGATCCGGCCGCCGCCCTGCTGGGGCGGCTGCTGCCCGTCCACCGTACGGGCCGTGCTGACCAGGGCGTCCTTGAGCCGGTCCGCGCGCCAGTCCGGGTGCTCCTGCGCGAGCAGGGCCGCGGCTCCGGTCACATGCGGCGTGGCCATCGAGGTGCCGGACGCGGAGATGTAGTACTCGTCGACCGGGTCGCCCATGGTCGTCCCCGCGGCGCGCGCGGCCACGATTCCGACGCCGGGTGCGGTGACATCGGGCTTGACCGCGCCGTCGCCGAGGCGGGGGCCGCGGCTGGAGAACGGAGCGAGCGAGTCGTCGCGGTCCACGGCGCCCACCGTGAGGGCCGCGTCGGCGGCGCCGGGCGAGCCGACCGTACGCTGCCCCTGCTCCCCGCTGTTGCCCGCGGCCACCACGAACAGGGCGCCGCTGCTCTCGGTGAGCCCGTTCACCGCGAGGCTCATGGGGTCGGTGCCATCGGTCGGGGTGTCGGATCCCAGGCTCATGTTGATGACCCTGGCGCCCTCGGCCGCGGCCCACTCCATGCCTTCGATGACCTGGGACTCGGTGCCGTACCCGTCGTTCCCGAGGACCTTGCCGATCAGCAGGCCGGCCTCCGGGGCGACGCCCTGGCGGCTGCCGCCCGAGGCGGCGCCGGTGCCGCCGACGGTGGACGCGACATGGGTGCCATGGCCGAAGACGTCCTCGGTCCCGCCGCTGGCGGAGAAGTCCCTGGCCTCCAGGATCCGGCCCGCGAGATCGGGGTGCGTCGCGTCGGCGCCGGTGTCGAGGACGGCGACCTTGACCCCCTTGCCCCGGTAGCCGGCGCCCCAGGCGGCGGGGGCGTTGATCTGTCCGGTGCTGCGGTCCAGGGCGGCGCCGACCTTGCCGTCCAGCCAGACCTTGGGTGTCGCGCGAAGGCCGGCGGCGCTCATCGAGTCCCCGGCGGGGGCGAGCGTCTTCCAGAACGCGCCGAGGTCGTCGGCGGGTATCCGCAGCGAGCGGGCGCCGATGCTCTCCAGCGTGTGCGCGGGTACGGAACCGTCCTGGAAGCCGGACAGGGTACGGAGAGTCCCGGCGGCCCGTGCCCCGGCGGGCTGCGAGACGATCAGCGGCAACGTGGAGGTGTGGGCCTCGTCGTACCCCTGCGCGACGAGCGCCGTCACATCGAAGAGTTCGCGGTCGAGCGTTCCGGCGGAGACCAGGTCCATGGCGTCGGAGGGGAGTACGGTCAGCCGGCCGTTCTGCTCGGCGGTCTGGAAGAGGACTCCGTCGCGGCCGGGTCCTGGCACGACCGAGGCCGCGTGCTTCCCGTCCGGGCCCGTGCCGAGCGTCACCCGGTCACCGGTGATCAGCCGTACCGTCGCTGCGGCGCGTGCGGGGGCGGGGGCGGCGGTACCGGGGTCCTGGGCGGTGGCCCGGGCGGGTACGGCGGTGGCCTGGGCCGAAACCGGCGCCGTGGCACCCGCGGTCATCAGCAAGGCCATCGATACCGCCGCCGTCAGGCGGATACGTCTCATCTGTCCAGCCCCTTCGTTCAACTCCGTGGTCACGCGGTGTTGGACAGAATCTGGTAGCGGCAGAGGGGCTGTCACTGCTTCACGGTGTCGTGGTTGGGACATGTCCCAACCACGACACCGCCGAGGTACGGGCAAGGCCTTGGACTGATCCAGCTGATCCAGCTGACCGAGTCGACCGAGTCGATCGAGCCGATCCGGTCGGTCTAGTCGAGAAGGCGGGCGCGCAGCCGTTCACGTGTCCCGGCGGAGAGCCCCAGGCCCTCGGTGAGATACGCCTCGGTGCCGCCCCACGTCTTCTCGATCGTCTCGAAGGCCGTGGCGAGATACTCGGCGCGCGCGTCGAAGAGCGGCCTGAGCAGCTCCATCACCTCGCCCGACATCCCTTCGGGGGCGTTGTCGCTGCGCCGGACCGGATAGCGGCGGTGCGGATCGTTCGACTTCAGGTAGTCCGCCTCGATCGCCTCGGGCTCCACCCCGACCGCGAGCAGGGCCACCGCGATGGACAGACCGGCCCGGTCCTTGCCCGCCGCGCAGTGCATCAGCGCGGGCATGCTGTCCTCGGCCAGGGCGTGCAGGACCCGGCTGTGCTCGGCGGTACGGTCCGTGATGATCGACCGGTACGAACCGGTCATCCGGGCCGCGGCCCTGCCGTCGGCGAGGAGCGAGCGGAGCTGGTCGAGGTCGCCGTCCCTGACCATCCGCCAGAACTCGGCGCCGTCGGCCGGGTCGGTGAGCGGGATGTTGACGTTCCGTACGCCGGGCAGCTCCACATCCGCGCCGTCGAGCTTCAGATCGGCGGCATTGCGGAAGTCGAAGATCGTGTGGAGGCCGAGGGAGGCGAGAAAGGCCGCGTCGGCCGCGGTGGCGTTGGCGAGATGGCCGCTGCGGAAGAGTCTTCCGGTCCTGACCCGCCTGCCGTCCGTGGTGGGCAGTCCACCGACATCACGGAAGTTGCGCACGCCGGCCAGCTCGGGCTCTGTCGACGGGACCTGCTGCGTCACGGCCTGCTCCTCCATGTCCGATGCCAGCGCGGCTCGCCGACAAGGTCGACCTCTGACCCTACGACATCTGTTCCCAGGGCAATCAGTTCGAGTGTCGGGATTCCTGCGGGACTATTCGGACATCGCATCCCACATTGCGTGCCCGTGAATATCGGTCAAATGTTGATCTGTCCGTATTGGGTGTTTCTGTATGGCCTGTCCTGTTCATGGATGAGATGGGAACCCGTCCGTGAGCAGGATCATATTCGTGACGTTCCGTGGCGGCTCTCGGTAGCGGATCTCCCGATCCGAAGCGGCAATTGGCGACCGCGGTCGACACAGGGTGACCGGTAATGCCGGGATAAATGCGAGGAAGTTCAGAAGAAGTTCAGCCGGGGGAATAGAAATGCTTGTTCCACTCGTCCCGCTCGCTTAAATTCACCCTCACTCCGGGTGGAACGCCGAATCCTGCCGCCGCTCGGAATTCACATCCGACCAGCACCGCGTGGCAGGAGCGGGGGAACCAGGTAGTACGCCGATCCGGAAACTTCGGAACGGCTCGGGGTGAAGTCGCGCACCATACGCGACCGGGCATCTCCAGTCCGAACCCGACAGCTCACCTCGCAGGCGCCGGAGAGGAATTCGCCATGCCCGCGAAGGGTAAGCACCGCCGTCCCAAGGCCAACCCGGTATCGCGCGGATTCATAGCCGCCGGAACCGGCGGAGCCGCCATCGCACTTCCGCTCATTGGCGCCACCGGCGCCCACGCCGCCGTGAAGGCCGCGCCCGCCACCGCGCCCCAGGCCGTCCCCGAGCACCAGCTCTCCGCGGAGCACTCCGCGCATTCCACCGAGAAGAAGGCCGCCGCCAAGAAGTCGCACCACAGGACGCGGACCTACACCGTGGTCGCGGGCGACTATCTGTCCAAGATCGCCAGTGAGCAGCATGTCCACGGCGGCTGGCGGACGCTGTACGCGGACAACCGCGAGGCCGTAGGACCCGACCCGTCGCTGATCCACCCCGGACTGAAGCTGACCATCAAGGCCAGGGGCGGGCACCACACCAAGCCCGAAGCCCCGGCGAAGCCGTCCGACTCCTCCGACAGCGGTTCCCCGGACCCGTCCACCACCACGCCCGCGGACGACTCCGGGTCGGCTCCCGCACCCTCGGACTCGCCGGACCAGAGCAGCGGTTCGGGCTTCACCACGCCCGTCGACGACGTCGAGATCGGCACTCCGTACCACGCCTCCGGCAGTTCCTGGGCCAGCGGCTACCACACCGGTGTGGACTTCCTCGTCTCCTCGGGCACCGAGGTGAAGGCGGTCGGCGCGGGCACGGTCGTGACGGCGGACTGGGGCGGCTCGTACGGCAACGAGGTCGTCATCGAGCACAGCGACGGTCACTACTCGCAGTACGCCCATCTGTCCTCCATCTCCGTCTCCGAGGGCGACACGGTCAGCGAGGGCCAGCAGATCGGTCTCTCCGGCGCCACCGGCAATGTCACCGGTCCGCACCTGCACTTCGAGATCCGTACCGGACCGGACTACGGCTCGGACATCGACCCGCTGGCGTACCTCCGTGATCAGGGTGTCAACATCTGAGCAACGGCGGTATCCAAGGGGCGGGACAGCCGTACCTCTTACCTCGTAGCCTGTACCTCCGCGTGACTCGAACCTCTGCCCGGCGCTTCTGCGCCGGGCAGAGGCCGTTGCGCCTATTCCCGCTTGGCCGAAAATTGACCGATGGCATATCTCACCAGCCGTCAAGCCCTCCCTACGGTCGCGTAGGCCACATCTGCGGGGAAAGATATGCTGCTGTGGCAGACGATTCGAGATCAAGAAGAAGAGGCGTATTCGGGTCGTACACGTCGTACACGGCGGTCGGTGACAGCTTCACGGAGGGCGTGGGCGATCCCGGACCCGATGGACGGTATGTCGGCTGGGCGGACCGGCTGGCGGTGCTGCTGGCTGACCGGCTGGCGGACGGGGCGGCGTTCTCCGGGGACGCCCCGGACACCGTGCACGGGGATTTCCGGTACGCGAATCTCGCCGTACGCGGCCGGCTCCTGGACCAGATCGTCGACGAGCAGCTTCCCCGGGCGAAGGAACTCGCCCCCGACCTGGTGACCTTCTGCGCCGGCGGCAATGACATCATCCGGCCGGGCACCGACCCGGACGATGTGGCCGAGCGTTTCGAGCGGGCCGTCGCCGATCTCACCGGCGCCGTCGGCACGGTCATGGTGACGACCGGCTTCGACACCCGGGGCGTTCCCGTACTCCGGCATCTGCGCGGCAAGATCGCCACGTACACCGCTCATGTACGGGCGATCGCCGACCGCTATGACTGTCCAGTGCTCGATCTCTGGTCCCTCAAGTCCGTCCAGGACAGGCGGGCGTGGGACGACGACCGGCTGCATCTGTCGCCCGAGGGCCACACCCGGGTCGCCCTGCGTGCCGCGCAGGTGCTCGGGCTCGACATACCCGCCGATCCGGACCAGGCGTGGCCGCCGCAGCCGCCGCGCGGTGCGTTCGAGGTGCGGCGGGACGACATCAACTGGGCGCGCGAGTATCTGGTGCCCTGGATCGGGCGGCGTCTGCGCGGGGAGTCCTCGGGCGATCATGTGGAGGCCAAGCGTCCGGATCTGCTGCCGCTGAGGCAGTGAGGACGGAGCCAGGGGGATGACGTCGGTTTCGGCTTCGAGTTCCGGTTCGGAGTGATTTTCACTCATCAGAATGGACCGTGCGGCGCTGTCGCATGGGCCGCTCCCCCCTTGGCGATAACCGAGCCGAAGGGGTCCTCCGGTGTGGCGTCGGCCAGGGGAGAGCCCGACAACGGCGCTGTGGTTCAGGGGGTTGCGATGGCGGACAACGGCAGTGCGAGGCTCGCGGCGGGGGCGGTCACGTTCGTCACGGCCAATGAGGACCGCGACCACGACACCGGGATCAATATCTCGGTCAAGACACCGGACGGCGTGGAGGTGGCCTCGATCTCCGTGCCGTTCGGCGTGTTCAAGGACGGGACGACGGCGGGGCCCTACCCCCTCGATGTGCTCACGGAGACCACGAAGGACGGACTCTCCAACGGGACCGCGACAATCACCATCCATCCCAACGGGGACGACACCTGGCGGTTCGACATGCGGCTGAGGCTGCGGTTCACCGACAACACGCATCTCTCGGTCAGCGCCGAGAACATCGAGCTGAACGACGACCGGAACACCACTCAGATCTCCCTCGGGGGCCCGCCGAACTGAGACCTGCCCGGGGTATGAGGGATCCGCTCCAGCACTCCGCCCGCGAAGACGTCGTACAGCGGCAGTGTCTCCAGGTGCACATAGCCGATATGGCAGTCGCACACCGCCAGGGGGCACGGCCGGGGCGCGAGCGCCTGGCGGTACGAACCGTCGTACAGGTTGCCCAGCTCCGTACGGACGAAGTGGCAGCGCCGTACGGTCCCCGCGCCGTCCACCGAGATCACCGACTCGCCGGTGCGGCAGGGCAGCCCGGCCGAGGGATGAGGATGGCGGCTGTACGGGAAGAGGGGGTCGAGATCCGTCCACCGGGCGGCCTCCTCGTCCGTATAGCCGTGCCCCTCGGCCGCGTTGATCCAGAGATAGATGTGCGCGGGCAGTTCGGCGCGCAGCCTGCGGGCGAGCTCCAGATGCTCGGGGAGGCCGACGACGCCCACGCTGAACCGCACGGAACGGTCCGCCAGCTCATGGCACTTGGTAAGGAAGCGGTCGTACGGCGTCTGGCCCGGGTGGTAGGTGCACCACAGCGCCAGCTTCTCCGGATCCGCACCGGCCAGCCAGTCGGTGCGGAAGCTGAGGTTCGTCTGGATGGCCACCCGGCGGACCTGCGGCAGATGCGACAGCTCGGTGAGGGCACGCCGGTACCAGGAGCGGACCAGCCCCTCGCCCCAGGGGGTGAACAGTACGGACAGCCGGTCGTCCCGCCGCTCCGACACCCAGGCGGCGAATCGCTCCAGCGCGTCCCGGTCGGCGCGGAGCTGCTCACGGCTGTCGCGTCGCTTGGCGAACGGGCAGTAGGGACAGTCGTAGTCGCAGGAGGCGAGGGGACCGCGGTAGAGGATGGTCAGATCCATGGCGGCCCCGGGCGGCTCGGGGGCCATCGGCTGTATGACACGCGGGGGCTTCTCGGGGTCCATGGGGCGGCTCACTTCACTTCGTACTCGGCCATCGCGGAACGAACGGAAGGGGAGAAGAGCGCCGGGCCCAGGGCGTCCGAGTACGCGAGGCCTTCGGGCGAGAGCCGCAGCAGCCCGGGGCCCGCGGCGGGGTCCAGCCAGCCGAGATCCGCGAACCGGTCCAGCTCGGCCGGGAAGTCCTCGGCGGGCGCCGAGCCGAACCGCTCGCGGTAGCCGGCCACATCCATGCCCTGGGCCTGGAGGAGCGACTGGAGCAGATGGCGGCGGCGCGCCTCGTCCCCGTCGATCCGGCGGCCGACCTCCGCCCGGGAGAAGTCCTCCGTCGCCGTATAGGTGTCGATGATGGTGCGTATCTGGCGCATGTCGACCGCGTAGTCGAAGGAGTAGTGGAGTCCCGAGGTGTAAGAACGGGCGCCGCAGCCCAGACCGATCATGCCGTCGGTCTGGCACGCGTAGTCGTCGGTCCGCGGGTAGCTGTTGACCTGGGTGTCGTCGTCTCGGGCGTCGTCGGTCCGGGTGTCGGAGAGGCTGTCCGGGCGGCGGAACATCCGCATGGACACTTGCTCGTACCCCTCGGCGAGCAGCAGGTCACGGCCCTGCCGGTAGAGCCGCAGCCGCTGCGCGTCCCAGGCGGCGTCGCCGCCCGCGCCGAGCCGGTCGAGACCGGTGAGCGGCCGTATGTACAGGGGGTAGAGATACAGCTCCTCGGGCCGCCAGGCGAGCGCCGCGTCCAGGGACCGGCGCCAGGTCGGCTCGGTCTGCCCGTCGATGCCGTAGATCAGATCGATGTTGAGGACCGGGATCCGGGTATCGCGGATACGGCCCAGCGCTGCTTCGACCTCGGCGCGGCGCTGCGGGCGTACGGCGGCTCGCGCCTCCGCGTCGACAAAGCTCTGGACGCCGATGCTCAGCCGCGTGGTGCCGCGGTCGGCGAGTACGGCCAGCCGGTCGGCCGTCGCCGTCGCGGGGGAGGTCTCCACGGAGAGCGGGACGGACCGCAGCTCGGCGCCCATCCGCTTCTCGGCGATGTCGCACAGCCGGTCCAGCTCCCCGGCGTCGAGAAAGGTGGGCGTGCCCCCGCCGAAGGCCGCGGCGGCGAACCGTACCGGATCGGTGCCTCCCTGACCGGGGCCGGTGAGCGCGTCACGTACGGCGGTCGCCTGCCGGTCGAGCGCGTTGAGATAACGGGTCGTCAGCTCGTCGGGGGCGCCGATCCGCGTGAAGAGATTGCAGAAGCCGCAGCGGACCTCGCAGAACGGTATGTGCAGATAGAGGGAGAGCGCGTCCTTGCGCTCACCGGCCCACAGCTCGCGCAGAGCCGGGCGGTCGGGCAGCGGACGGTACGCCGTCTTGTGCGGATAGGCGTAGACGTAACTCTCGTACGGGCGTGGCGCGGTGACGCCTGTGGTGCTGCTCATGGGGTGCCCCCGTGTTCCAGGAAGAAATGGGCGTACGGCACGGTCCAGACGGCCTCGTGGCCCAGCCGGTGTCCGGTCCAGCCGTCGTCGCCGTAGGTCGTGCCATGGTCGGAACAGACGATCGTGAAGCAGCGGCGCTTGCTGCCGGCGGCGGCGAAGAGCCGCCCGATGTGCCGGTCGACATATTCGAGAGCGGCGGCGTGCGAGGCCCGCGAGTCGCCCGCCTCCCTTGTCGCGCCCGGCAGATGGAACCAGTTGGGCTGATGCAGCGCCGACACATTGACGAAGAGGAACAGCCGCCGGTCGGGCTCCAGACCGGCGACGACTTCCTCCGCGCGGGTGATCTGCGCTTCGAAGGATTCCGGGGAGGTCACTCCGAACTCCGGCTCCCAGTGGCTCTCCTGGAACAGGCCGGGCAGTACGGAGCCGAGTGCGCCACGCCGGTTGAAGAAGCCGACCCCGCCGATGCACACCGTGTGATAGCCGGCCGCCGCGAGGCCCGAGACCAGATCGGGAGTGTCGAAGACAAACGTACGGTCGGCCGTGGTCTCGCTGCCCCCGAAGCGCGCCGCGAACAGCCGGGGATGGCTGCCCGGCACGGCGGGGGTGGGCAGAAACCCGGCGAAGATCGCCTGGTGCGAGGCGTAGGTGAAGCTGCCGGGCGCGTGCCGCTTCTCCCAGCGCCCGCCGGGGAGATGGCGGGCGAGACGGGGGATCCGGCCCGCCGCCGCGAGTTCCCGCGCGACATCGAAGCGCAGGGTGTCGAGGGTGACGAGCAGCAGATCGTCCCGCCCGACCACCTCGTTCATATCGGGGATCGCCGCGGTCATCTCAGCCGCGTCTCAGATGCCGACGTGGTCGTTTCCCGGTCATTTCTCTCCTTGGCCGTCCGGTGCGCCGTCCGGTGCGCTGTCCCGGATCTCGTACGGGCTCCCGTACGGGCGGGCAGGGCGGCGAGCTGGGCCGCGTAGGTGTCCAGGCCTTCGGCGCCACGGCCCGCCAGGCCGGTGAGTCCGGGCAGCAGATCGCCGAAGGCGTTGACCTCGCAGACCGCGAACCGCCGCCACCCCCGGGCAGGCAGCAGATCGACGCCCACACAGTGGGTGTCCGGGAAACAGGCCGCTGCCTCCTCGCAGACGGCGAGGGCGGAGGCCCAGCTTCCGCCCGCCGCTTCGATCGCCGCGCGGGCCGCGTCGAGATCCCCTCGCCGGCCGCCGAGATGCAGATTGGTCATGGGGGAGGCGCTCGTCCGCAGAACCGCGTGGGTGGCGCGGCCCGCGACGACCACCACCCGCAGATCGGCCGACCTGCCCTCCTGTGCCGCCTTGGGAACCCACTGCTCGATATGCAGCCCGTCGGGCGCGAGGGTGTCCACGATCGCGGCCACCTCGTGCTCGGTCGTATAACGGCGCACCCGCAGCGAGTTGAACAGCCGGCCCGCGCTGTCGCGTTCGACGGAGGTGGTGGCGCGCACCCGTCCGGGACCTGCCGTCTCGACGGCCAGGACCCCGGACGCCGAGGAGCCATGGGCGAGCTTGACGAACGCCCGGTGCAGTCCCGCCCCGGCCATCAGGGACCGTATGTCGTCCCAGCCGGACACGGCTGGAGCCGCCGGGCCCGAGGTGGGCGAGACGGGGACCGGCACCCCCGCCTCGTCCAGCACCCCGTGGCAGAGCCGCTTGTCGAAGAGAACCGCCAACTCGCCCGGGGCGGCGAGCAGTTCGGCCCCGGCGGCGGAGGCGGTCCGGGCCACGTCCCGCGCGGCGGCCATGAACCGCTCGTACCAGCGGCCGGTGCCCTCGACCCTCGTGGGGTCGTCCGTACCCCGCAGGAGCCGGTCCACCTCGGGGTCCTCGCCGGGCGAGTCGATCCGTACGGTCTCCCCGGCCCTGAACACCGCCCGGCCGCGCAGCACATCGAGCCAGGCCACCTCGCGGGCGGCGGGCAGCCCGGCGGCCCGGACGGCGTCCTGGAACAGGGCCGTGCGGCGGTTGCCGGGATTTCCGACGACGGCCAGGGTCAGGGGCGGCATCGGATCACTCCGAGACCGCGGTGTACCGGAAGTCCGGATCTTCCTCGACCCAGTCGACGTCCCCCTGCTCGGCGATGACCTCGACGCCGGACGCCCCGAGAGTGGCGAGGACACGCTCGCGCATCGTCTCGCCCAGATAGTTGTGGTGCAGGTCGAGCTTCTTGAGATGGGTGAGCGGCTGGCCCGCGAGCAGCGCCTCGGCGCCTTCGTCGCCGAGAGTGCCCATCGACAGGTCGAGGACCTCCAGGCCGGCGACGACGGGGGCGCTTGCCATCGCGATGGCAATCTCGTCCTGGATCTCGCTGTTGCGCAGGGCCAGATACCGCAGGCTCGGCAGGCGTGAGCCCGCCAGGATCGGTGCCAGGTCGGCCACTTCGGTGTTCGCGCCGTAATTGTCGACACCGAGCCAGATGTCGAGGTGCTCCAGCGCGGGCAGGTCGCTCGCGCCGATGGCCCGCACCACCTCGGCGTCCAGACCGCCCGTCTCGATGGTGAGCGAACGCAGCCGCTCATGACGGAAGGGGGTGAAGCGCAGTTCCTGGCCGCCCCGGACGCCGAATTCCAGCAGCTCCGGGAACGCGTCGAGCAGCGGGTTCACCAGTCCCTGGTTGATCCACGAGATCTCGCACTCCTCCCCGATGATGTCGCCGAGGAACAGCGAGCGCAGCGCGGGCAGCCGGTCGCGCGCCGCCACCAGGGCGGATATCACCTCCTCCGGGCCCGACTCGTACGAATCGCTCCACGAGCCCGCGATCAGTGCCCTGACCTCGGTGGTGTCCACGGTCTCGGCGAAGCGGGCGAAGGCCTCCTCCCACTCCTCCTTCGACTCGTACGCCTCGACAGCGATCCGCCAGGCCACGGAGGCCGGGGCCGGAAGCTCCGCCTTGGTGCCGGCGGAGGGGAAGTCGAACGCGGGCAGGCCGTACAGCTCCTGCAAATGGTTCGAAATGGTCATGGCGGATGCTCCAGACACCGGTGACGTAGATCGGCTGATGTGGAGCAGTTCTACCAAGCGGCACTGACAACGACGGTCGCCGGGGCGGGATTGTCAGACCCCCCGTCTAGCGTCGTTCTCAGGTTCGGCGCACTCGGCGCCGCCGGTGGAGGGGAGAGCCATGTTCCGGCAGGGAGACGTACTGATCGCGCCCGTCGCGGAGGAGTCCGTGCCGTCTCATCTCATGGACGCGGGACGGGTGTCCGGCGAGCCGAGGGATGCGCGGGGGCGGCTGGTCCTGGCGCTCGGCGAGGTCACCGGCCACGCCCACGCCGTGACCGGCCCCGGCCGGCTGATCCGTGAGCCGGGCGGCACGGCCGGGCCGATGTATCTCCATCTCCCGGACGGCGGGCGGGTGGTGCACGAGGAGCACGCGGCGATACCGCTGCCCAAGGGGTGGTTCCGGGTGGTGCGCCAGCGGGAGTACCTGCCGGGCGCGGTGCGTGTGGTCGCGGACTGAGCGTCCGTGCGGCGGTGTTGGCGCCGCCGCGGATACGGGCACCGGTGTGCGGGGCGGAGACAGGAACGACAGGGGACGGGGATTCGGACATGAGTGGAATGGACATGTGGCGGGCCGTCGCGGCGGCGACGGGGGAGACGGACCGGCCGGCGGCCGAGCGCGGGGTACGGCTCGCCTACCGGAGGGCGGGTCTCGAAGAGCCCGAGCGGATCATCTGGGCCGGATCGCCGCTGGCCGGGGCTGAGCTGGCGCGGTCGCTCGACGGTGCGGGACGGTCGGTGCGCGACGAGGTGCGCACCCGTCCCTGGGCCGAGGAGCGGCGCAGGCTGCATGACGCGCTGGGACCGGCGGGCTGGGCCGAGCACTGGAGTGCCACCGGCGCACAGCTCTGGGACACCGGCCGGGCGCTCGCGGAGCGGATAAGGACCGGGGTGGTGGAGGCGCTCATCGGTGAGCCGGCCAAGCCCGCGGAGGCGGCCGGGATCCGCGCGGTGCTGCTCGACGCGGTGCTCGGACAGCACGACGCGGCCTGGCTCGCGGCTTTCGACGGCCGGAGTGAGCGCCTTGAGGGACTCGCCGAGGTGGCGCGGCACGCGGGCTGGTGGTGGCCGTACGAACGCGCGGTGGTGATATGCGAGCGTCCCGCGGAACTCCACCGCGACGAGGCGGGCAGACTCGACCGCGGCGACGGCCCGGCGCTGGCCTACCCGGACGGGTTCGCGCTGTACGCCTGGCGTGGGATGCCGGTCCCCGCCGGATTCCTGAGCGAGCTGGCGTCCCTCACGCCGGAGCGGATCCGCGACGAGGCCAATGCCGAACTGCGCCGGGTGATGCTGGAGTACTACGGCTACGACCGCTATCTGAGCGAGTCGGGGGCCCGGCCCGTCCACCGGGACGAGACGGGGGTGCTGTGGCGGATCGCGCTCGACGGGGACGAGGACATAGCGATGGTCGAGGTGGTCAACTCCACCCCGGAGCCGGACGGTACGTACCGTACGTACTGGCTCCGGGTGCCGCCCACGACCAGGACGGCGAAGCAGGGGGTCGCCTGGACGTTCGGACTGGAAGCGGCGGAGTACGAGCCGATACGCCAGACCTGAGCGGTGCCCCGGCCGGACGGCCGACCGGGCCGGGGCAGCAGCGGGCAGCAGCGTTGGCGGGCCCCGGACTTCTCAGCCCGGAGCCTGGCGCGGCGGACCCGTACAGGCCCGGTCTGCCCAGACCCGGACCGCTGAGGCCCGGGCCGTCAGGTTCCGGCTTGTTCGGATCCGGCCTGTTCGGGCCCGGCCGTCAGGGCCAGGACCGCTCACTTACGGAGGGTCTTGAGCTTGCTGGTGACCAGGGCGTCCGGGCCGATCAGCGCCTCGTTGCCCCCGCTCGTACAGGCGTAGGCACCCGCCACCGCGCCCATCCGGGCGCAGGCTTCGAGGTCCAGCCCGGCCAGTCGTCCGTACAGGAAACCGCAGACGTACGCGTCACCCGCGCCGTTGGAGTCCACCACCGGCGCGGGCGGGATGGTCGCGGGGATCGGACGCGGTGTACGGCTCCCCTGACGGGTCATCAGATACGAGCCGCCCGCGCCGGCCGTCGCGATCACCGCTTCGGCCCGGCCCTCGCGCAGGATCTCCCGCATCACCGAGGCGATCCGCTCACCGGCCCCGGCCGCGCTGAGGAACACCAGATCGGACCGGAGGGCGAAGTCCCTGTGGTAGTCGCTGAGTCCGTCCCAGTCGTGCAGATCGGTCGAGGCGGGGACCCCGAGCGATTCGATGTCGTCGTAGAGAAAACGAGCGAAGTTGGTGATCGACAGATGGACATGCCGGGCACGCCGGAGGTGAGGCAGGTAGGAGTCGCGCGGCATCCGCAGATCGGCCGGGTCCCGGCCGTCGTAGAACGACATCCGGCGGCCCGTCCTGTCCACCAGGTTGACCGCGCGCCGGGTGCCGGCGGGGGAGATCAGCACCTCGAAGTCCACACCGCCTTTTGTGAGTCGTTCGCGGACCTGGCCTCCCGTCCAGTCGTCCCCTATGAAGTCGAGGAACTTGACGTCCAGGCCGAGCGCCCGGCAGCCGAGCGCCACATTGCCGCCGGTGTGGCCGGGCCATTCGCGGATCGGCCCGACCCCGACCGAGTCCGCGAGCGGAACCGGCAGCGAGTCCACCCGGACGACGGTGTCCACCCCGCTGCCCCCGACGACCAGCACATCATGGCCGAGCTGATCCGTCGGATCGGTCTGCTGCTGTGCCACAGTCTTCCGTCTCCCTGTGTGGTTCCGGATGTCCGGCGGCTCCGGTCCGGCCGCCGGTTACTTCCCGGGCCTGTCGAACGCCGCGCGGTCGACGCCCAGTTCGCGGGCGAGTGCCTCGTCCGCCCACTCCAGCATGGTGGTGCGCGGCAGCGAACCCGCGTACGACGTCATCTGAACCGCGAGTCCGTCCAGCATGGCCGTCAGCCGTCCCGCCGCCGACACCGGGTCCGCGCAAGCGAATTCGCCCGCCGTTGTGCCTTCGGCGACCACCTCGGCGAGGGCCGTCTTCCACTGCCGGTCGAGACCGAGCGCCACCTCGCGCAGCGCGGGCTCGCGCAGGGCCGCCGCCCATCCCTCGATCCACAGTCGCCAGCCCTTGGCCTCGCCGGTCGGCGCGTACCAGCGGACCGCGCCGTGCAGCCGCTCCAGCGCGCTCGCACGCCGGCCGAGCAGCGCGCGCAGCCGGGCCAGATCGTCCTGCGCGGCATACGCGAAGGCGGCCGCGACCAGCTTCTCCTTGGTCGAGAAGTGGTAGAGGACCAGGGCGCTGCTGACGCCGAGCGCGGCGGCGACATCGGCGATCCGCAGGGCCGCCACCCCGCGTGCCTCGATCTGTCCGACGGCGGCCCGCAGCAACTCCTCGCGCCGCTCCGCCACACCCAGCCGCACCCTCGCCACGCGGCCCACCCTATCGATCTTCCGGGCCCCTCACCGGTACCAGCCGTATCGCTCCGCGATGACCTGGAGGCGGGCCGCGGCCATGGTGTGGGCGGCGGCACGGGGGGTGGTGCGGCCGGTTTCGGCACGGGTCAGCATGGTGCCGACGAGGGTGCGCATCGCACGGCGGATGTGGGCGAAGGCCTCCTCCGCGTGCGGGCCGATGTCACCGAAGAGGGTCCACCACCACCAGGCGTTGGTCGCCGAGTTGACGACGACATCGGGCAGGACGGTGATACCGCGTGCGGTCAGCGCTTCCTCCGCCTCGGGCCGTACGGGCATGTTCGCCGCCTCGACGATCCAACGGGCTTTGATCGTGCCCTGGTTGCCGGTGTCGATGGCGTACGAGACGGCCGCGGGCACCAGTACCTCCGCGTCGGCGGAGAGCCAGGCGTCGCCCGGCAGTTCCAGGACGCCGGGGCGGAGGGCGGCGCGGTCGACCGTGCCGTACGGGTCCCGGGCGGCGAGCAGGGACTCGATGTCCAGACCGTCCGGGTGCGCGATGGTGCCCTTGACGTCGGCCACGGCGACGATCCTCAGCCCGGCCCGGGACAGGAAGCGGGCAGTCGCGCCGCCCATCGTGCCGAGCCCCTGCACACTGACCCGGGTTCCTCGGTATGCGGTCCCGGCCCGGTCCAGCGCGGTGAGCACCGATTCGGCGACCCCGCAGCCGCCGACGAGCGCGTCCAGACCGAGGCCGTCGACCCGCACCGCGAAGGCGTCGGCGAGGCGCTGCCTGGCCGCCCGCTCGTCGTCGAGCAGCGGATGGACCGCCTGGATGGTGGAGACGAGACCGGCCTCGGCGGCGGCTCTGTCCACGGTGTCCTGGGTCAGGCCCAGATCCTCGCCCATGGTCCAGAAACTCTCGATGTACGGGCGCATGGCGCGCAGATAGCGGACGAGCACGCCGTACGCGTCGGGTTCTCGCGGATCGCAGTCGATACCGCCCTTGGCGCCGCCGAGAGGTACATACCGTACGGTCGGGTCGTCCGCGTCGAAGTGCAGGGCCTCCTTCATGGTCATGCCACGGGCCAGACCGGTCACCTCCTCCAGCGAACACCCCGCGCGCATCCGCAGCCCGCCGCTGGCGACCCCTCGTACCAGCCGGTCCACGACCAGAAAACCCCGCCGGCCGGTGACATGGTCCGTCCAGGTGAGCGACAGCAGCGGCATCGGGCGGTCTCCTCGTCGTACGTATGAGCGAACTGTCAACTGAATCGCTGGTCAGTATGTCAAAGGGCGCGTTCCGTCTCATCGCCCCGGACCGGGCGGAGTTCAGGGGTGTTCCTGGGAATCCTGGGGGCAGTGACGACGTTGTACGGCCGTGCGCGGGACGGGGGAAGTCCGGTTCATTCGCCCCGCACACAGAAACCCGCCCGGACATAATGGGACAACACCGAACCTCCAGGAGGTGCTGTGACAGCCACTGGTTCCACCCCTTCGTTGCGCTCCCGGCTGCGCACGCTGCGACCCGCGGCCTTCGGGGCCGACTCGGCAGGAGCGAGGCTGGAGCGGATCCACCGCTCGCCGAACTTCGCCGACGGGGTGTTCCAGAACCCGGTGGGTGCCAGGACCAGACCGTCCGGCTCCGGTCTGGAGTTCGCGAAGGTCTACTTCCAGAAGGAGGCGCGGGCACGGCGGGCCCCGAGCGGCACTGTGCCGGTGCACTCCACCACCCTCGCCGACCTGGCGAAACCCCCGTCCTCCGGGCTTCGGCTCACCTGGATGGGCCATTCGAGCGTGCTCGCCGAAATCGACGGCCGGCGTGTGCTCTTCGATCCGGTCTGGGGCGAGCGGTGTTCACCGTTCGCCTTTGTCGGCCCCAAGCGGCTGCACCCCGTGCCCGTACCGCTCGCCTCCCTCGCCCCCCTCGATGTCGTGGTGATCTCGCACGACCACTACGACCACCTCGATCTGCCCACGATCCGGGCCCTCGCCTCCACGGACACGGTCTTCGCCGTGCCGCTCGGGGTCGGCGCCCATCTGGAGCGCTGGGGCGTGCCCGCTGAGCGGCTGCGCGAGCTCGACTGGAACGAGTCCGCCGAAGTCGCCGGCATCCGGCTCACTGCCACTCCCGCACGCCACTTCTGCGGCCGTGGCCTGCGCAATCAGCAGCACACGCTCTGGGCGTCCTGGGCCGTCGCGGGACCCGAGCACCGGATCTACCACAGCGGGGACACCGGCTATTTCGCAGGCTTCCAGGACATCGGCGCCGAGCACGGCCCGTTCGACGCCACCATGATCCAGATCGGCGCCTACAGCGACTACTGGCCGGACATTCATATGACCCCGGCCGAGGGAATGCGCGCCCACCTCGATCTCCAGGGCGGGCGGCCGAGCGGTGTGATGCTGCCGATCCACTGGGGCACGTTCAATCTCGCGCCGCATCCCTGGGCCGAGCCCGGTGAGGGTACGGTCGCGGCCGGCGCGGAGGCGGGAGCCGCGATCGCGCTGCCGCGCCCGGGCGAGCCCTTCGAGCCGACCGGGGAGGACATTCCGACGGCTCCCTGGTGGCGGCCGGTGGCGGTGGTTCCGGCGGGCGGCTGGCCCGCGGTCTCCGGCGTGGCCGCCGGCGTCACGGGTGTTGCCGCGGCTCAGGACTCCGGTACGGCGGGCGGGGGCAAGGCCGGGGAACCGGCCGGGAAGGCATCACCCGCCTGAGAAAGGCGGGAGCCGTGAGGCTCTGGGACTCCTGGTGCTGATGAGGCCTGATGTCTGAGGCCTGATGTCTGAGGCTTGATGCCTGAGGCTTGGGGTCTGATGCTTCAGGCCTCTGCCCTGGGCCGGACCTCCGGCCTCGTGCCGCCCGGCCACTCCGTAGCATGCCCCCGGAACCGATTCCGGGGAATGCAGGGGAGTGGAGACGCGCATGACGCATGTCGAGGCGGAACTGACCACCCAGCCCGCGTGCTGGCGCCGGGCGGCGGCGTTGGCGGACGAGGTGCGCGACCGGCTGCCCGGGGCCGGCGAGCGCACGGCCGTCGTGGGCTGCGGCACCTCGCTGTTCATGGCCCGCGCCTATGCCTCGCTCCGTGAGGGCGCGGGACTGGGCGAGACCGACGCCTTCGCCGCCTCCGAGTTCCCCACGGGCCGGCGCTACGACCGGATCGTGGCGCTGACCCGCTCCGGCACGACCACCGAAGTGCTGCGGCTGCTCGCGGATGTGCGCGGTACGGCCCGTACGACCGCGATCACGGCCGACCCCGCGACCCCGGTGCGTTCGGCCGCCGACGACCTGGTCGTTCTGGACTTCGCCGATGAACGGTCCGTCGTCCAGACGCGGTTCGCGACCACGGCCCTCACCCTTCTGCGGGCCCATCTCGGTCTGCACACCGACGCCGTGGTCAGGGACGCCGAGAGCGCTCTCACGGACCGGCTACCCGACGGCGTGACCGAGTGCACGCAGTTCACCTTCCTCGGACGGGGCTGGTCGGTCGGGCTCGCGGAGGAAGGCGCGCTGAAGATGCGTGAGGCGTCGCTCGCCTGGACCGAGGCGTATCCGGCGATGGAGTACCGCCACGGCCCGATCAGCATCTCCACCCGCGGGACGGCGACTTGGGCGCTCGGTCCCGCTCCGGAGGGCCTGGCGGAGCAGGTACGGGCGACCGGCGCGCTCTGGGTGGCCGGTCGGCTCGACCCGCTCGCCGAGCTGGTACGGATCCAGCGGCTCGCCCTCGCACTGGCGGACCGCCGCGGCCTCGACCCGGACAGTCCGCGCCATCTCACCCGCTCGGTGATCCTCCCGCCGTCCGCGTAAGGCCCCCGTGCAAAGCGCCGCGTGAAGGTGAACCCGCCGCGTGAAGGTGCCCGCGTGAAGCCCTCCGTATGAAGGTGCCCGAGTCCGTGAACCGCCAATGCGGTATTTCGGGCTGATGTGCGAGGACTCATACCGGAGCGGGACGCTCTGTGGGCAAGTTGCTCAACTGCCCACCACAGATGAACGAGTGGCGACTACTGTGTGTGCCCGGTGATCAACGGAGGGCTTATGTACGGTACGACGGCCCTGCCGCTGCGTCACTGCCGAGAGCACCAGCACGCTGCCGATTCCTGGGGCCCCACGTACGAGGACACTGATGTCTCAACTTCGCGCACCCGTCACACGGCCGGAGTGCCGTGAGGGCGGGCGGCACGGCCGGCCGGGCACCCGCTCGTTGTCATCCGCGGCCAGGGCAATGGGGAGCGGGCCATTGCCGCCGGACGCCCGGATGCGTCCTCAACTCCTGCGCACCGCCGTCCTTCCGGCGATAGTCGCCGCGCTGAGCGGCGCCGCCGCCGTGGTGGTCACGCTCCGTTCCACCGCGGCAGAACCGACCGCCGAGATCTGGACGGCGCTGGTCGGCACCGCGATGCTCGCCTTCGCGGCCATCGGCGCGGCGGCCCTGGGAGCGGAACGTACGGCCAAGTCCATCGTCGACCGCTGCGAGGCCCTGCGCCGCACCACCGCACGCGGCCAGGCCGAACTCCGTACGGTCGTCGAGCAGATCGGGCGGGGCGAGCGCGTGACCCCGCGCCGCCCGCAGCCGCCGCCCCCGGCGGACGCGCCCGTCGGGGACGAACTCGACGTCCTGGCACGGGAGATGGGCCGATCGCACGAAGCGGCCGTCACCGCCGTCCTCCAGGCGTCCCGGATCTCCAGCAGCGTCGGCAACGAACAGAAGGTGGAGGTCTTCGTCAATCTGGCCCGTCGGCTCCAGTCGCTGGTCCACCGCGAGATCCAGATCATCGATGAACTGGAGAACCAGGTCGAGGATCCCGAACTGCTCAAGGGCATCTTCCAGGTCGACCATCTCGCGACCCGTATCCGCCGGCACGCGGAGAATCTCGCCGTCCTCGGCGGGGCCGTCTCCCGGCGCCAGTGGACCAGGCCGATCATGATGAGCGAGGTGCTGCGCTCGGCCATCGCCGAGGTGGACCAGTATCCGCGGATCAAGCTGGTGCCGCCGATCGAGGGCGCCCTGTGCGGCCACGCCGTCGCCGATGTGATCCATCTGCTGGCCGAACTGATCGAGAACGCCACCCAGTTCTCGTCCCCGCACACCCATGTGCTGCTGCGGACCCAGTATGTGACGGCGGGTCTGGCCGTCGAGGTGGAGGACCGCGGCCTCGGAATGTCCGTCGGCGAGCAGGAGAGGATGAACGCTCTGCTCGCCGATCCCGACCAGGTGAGTGTCGCGCGTCTGCTCCAGGACGGGCGGATCGGGCTCTTCGTGGTCTCGGCGCTCGCCCGCAGACACGGGATCGCGGTGCGGCTCCAGCCGAATATCTACGGTGGGGTGCAGGCCGTACTGGTCGTACCGCAGGCGCTTCTGGGCGCCGAGCAGACGGAGGAGCCGGGGGCCGGGCAGCACGGCCGGCCGCCCGCACCCACCGGGGCTCCCGTGCCCGCGCCCACGGTCGCGGTGCCCGTACCGCGGCAGCACACACCGGTGGCACCTGAGCCCTTGTACGAAACGCCGCCTCCGCCCGCCGCACAGGCACCGGCGGTACCGCCCCCACCGGCCGTACCACCCCCACTCCCACCACAGCCCGTACCACCTGCATCAGCCGTACCA
>NZ_LATD01000112.1 GCF_000981895.1 Streptomyces odonnellii
GGGAGGGGCGGGCCGATACGCCGGCGCGCGGGACCCGGGTGGGTCAGCGGGCGTAGTACTCGACGACGAGCTGCTCGTCGCAGATGACCGGGATCTCCTTGCGCTGCGGATCGCGGTCCAGGCGGAAGGCCAGCGCCTTCAGGTTGACCTGGAGGTAGCGCGGGGTCTCGCCGTCGGTGTCGTAGCCACCCTCGCGCGCGACCTGGAAGGGGACCTTGTCGCGGCTGCGCTCGCGGACCATCACGACATCGTCGGGGCGGACACGGAAGGACGGCTTGTCGACCTTGCCGCCGTTGACCTCGATGTGACCGTGGACGACCATCTGGCGGGCCTGGTAGATGGTGCGGGCGATGCCCGACCGCAGGACCAGGGCGTCGAGGCGGCGCTCCAGCTCGACCACCAGGGCCTCGCCGGTCTTGCCCTCGGCCTTCTTGGCGCGGTCGTACGCGCGGGCCATCTGGCGCTCGCTGATGTCGTACTGGGCGCGCAGACGCTGCTTCTCCAGCAGACGGACCTTGTAGTCACTGTTCTGCTTGCGTCCACGTCCGTGCTCACCCGGCGGGTAGGGACGGGCCTCGAAGTACTTGACAGCCTTGGGCGTCAGCGCGATACCGAGCGCACGGGACTTCTTGACCTTGGGACGCGACTGGTTAGGCACGTTCTCCAGACCTCCATTGTAGGTTAGGTTAGGCTCACCTTACTCAAGGAGATCGCATGTCTCGCTCCGGGAACACCACGCGCATCACAGACAGCCTCGACGCGCAGGGCACCGATTCGACGGAGGTCCGATCAGCTCATGGTCAGCCGCGTCCCAGCGGGCTTGAAATCGATCGGATGCCGTCAGCAGCCGAACGCACACGAACTCTCGTACAGGGTACATGCTCGGCAATGCTGCTCGTCCCGCGTCCGGACGGGGCTCAGCCGTGGCAGCTCCTGCCCTTCACCCGGACCGTGGGCCCGGACGGCGGGGTGTTCCTGGTCCTCCCGGCCGGGGCCGACACCGTACGCGCCGCCGCGCGGATCCGGGGCGGCGAGGTGACCGGCGTACTGGAGCTGACGGATGTCGCACCCGTCTCCGTGCCGCACCGGATCCGCGCCCGTGCCCGGCTCTCGGGCCCGCTCACCGCGGGTCCCGGCCCCGCGGAACCGGGGCACACGACGCTCTGCCTGGCGGTCCGAGAGGCGTACGTGGACGATCTCCGGGGCGCGGAGCCGGTGGCGCCGGAGGACTTCGCGGCGGCCGTGCCCGACCCGCTGGTGGAGCACGAGGCGGAGCTGCTCCAGCATCTGCACGCCGCGCACAGCGCCGAGGTGCGGACGCTGGGCCGACTGCTCGGCGAGCGGTCGGAGGTGGTGTCCGGGGCCGGGGCACGGCCGTGCCGATCGGGCTCGACCGCTTCGGACTGCGGGTGCGCTTCACCGGCGACCGGTGCTTCGACGCGCGCTTCGACTTCCCCGAGCCGGTGCGCGATGTGACCGGGCTGCGGCGGGCCATGCTGGCGCTCTTCGACGCGGCCTCGCGCTGAGCCGCCCGTAGCGCTCCGGGCGCCCCCGCTGCTCTGACCCCGTCAGATGCCGTCGCCGCGCAGCCGTTCGCGCACCTTGTCGACCACGTCCGCGTACCGTGCCTCCGCGCCGTACCGCGTGGGCTCGTAGTAGCGCCTGCCCCGCACGGCCTCCGGCGCGTACTGCTGGGCGGCGATACCGCCCGGCACATCGTGCGGATAGACATAGCCCTGGGCATGCCCGAGCTTGGCCGCGCCCTTGTAGTGCCCGTCGCGCAGATGGGCCGGGACCGGGCCCGCGAGCCCCTTCTTCACGTCCTCCAGCGCCGCCGAGATCGCCGTCGTCGCCGCGTTCGACTTGGGGGCGAGTGCCAGGGCGATGGTGGCGTGGCTCAGGGTGAGGGCGGCCTCGGGGAAGCCGATCATGGCGACGGCCTGGGCTGCGGCGACCGCGAGCGGCAGCGCCGCCGGGTCCGCGAGACCGATGTCCTCGCTAGCCGAGATCATCAGCCGCCGGGCGATGAACCGGGGGTCCTCCCCCGCGTCGATCATCCGGGCCAGATAGTGCAGCGCCGCGTCCACGTCGGAGCCGCGGATCGACTTGATGAGCGCGCTCGCCACGTCGTAGTGCTGGTCGCCCTGGCGGTCGTAGTTCACCGCCGCCCGGTCGACCGTCTCCTCGACCGTGCGCAGGGCGATCTCGTGCTCGCCCTTGTCGAGCGCGGCGCCGGCGGCCGCCTCCAGCGCGGTCAGCGCGCGGCGGGCGTCACCTCCGGCGATCCGCAGGAGATGCGCCTCGGCGTCCTCGGGCAGGGTGAGGCTGCCGCCGAGTCCGCGCTCCTCGGTCAGCGCCCGCCGCAGCAGCCCGCGCAGATCGTCGTCGGTGAGCGGCTCCAGGGTGAGCAGCAGGGAGCGGGAGAGCAGCGGGGAGATCACCGAGAAGTACGGATTCTCGGTGGTGGCGGCGATCAGCGTGACCCAGCGGTTCTCCACGGCGGGCAGCAGGGAGTCCTGCTGGGCCTTGCTGAAACGGTGGATCTCGTCGAGGAAGAGGACGGTGTCCTTGCCGAAGCCACCGGAGGCGCGGCGGGCGCCGTCGATGACCGCCCGTACCTCCTTGACGCCCGCGGTGATCGCGGACAGCTCGACGAAACGCTTGTTGGTCGCCTTGGAGACGACATACGCGAGGGTCGTCTTGCCGGTGCCGGGCGGGCCCCAGAGGATCACGGACGAGGGTCCGGCGGGGCCGCCGCCGCCCTCTCCGACCAGTCTGCGCAGCGGCGATCCCGGCTTCAGCAGATGTGCCTGGCCGACGACTTCGTCGAGGACGCGCGGGCGCATCCGGACGGCCAGGGGGCTGCTGGACGGATCCTTCTCCTGGCGCTCTTCGGCGGCTGCGGTAAAGAGGTCGGGCTCCACGCGTGAAGCCTATGCCAGGCCACTGACAACGCAGGTCGGGACGGTGGAGGCGGGAACTCCCGACCGGTCGCGAGCCGGTTGCGACCGGTCGCGATCTGTCAGCACGTCCGGACCGTCACAGCACGTCCGGACGGTCAGTACGTCCGGACCGTCAGCTCGTCCAGAAGTCCCACCAGCGGGTCAGGATCAGCATTCCGATGATCCCGATGTGCAGTACGGGCACGACCCAGGTGAACTCGTCGAAGAAGCCGCGCAGCGCGCCCGGCGCGGGCAGCACTCCATGGCGGACGTTGTGGGAGGTCACGTACCAGAACATGACGATCGTGGCGACCCAGGCCAGACAGCACCACAGGCAGAGCGAGTTGATCTCGTACAGCGACTGGTACTGGAGCCAGGTGCAGAATCCGACGCCGAACAGCGTGCCCGCGTTCAGGCCGAGCCAGAACCAGCGCTGGTAGCGCGCCCCCGCCAGCAGCCCCACCCCGATGGCGATCACCACGCCGTACGCCACCAGACCCAGCATCGGGTTCGGGAAGCCGAAGACCGAGGCCTGCTCGCTCTTCATGATGTTGCCGCACGAGACCACCGGGTTCAGGCTGCATCCCGGGGTGAAGTTCGGGTCTTCGAGCAGCTTGAACTTGTCGATCGTGATCACCCACGCCGCCAGCAGCCCGGCGGCGCCGGTGATCACCAGCAGCAGCGCGAACGCCCGGCTGCCGCCGACCGTGCCGGCGGCGGTCCGTTCCTCCCGCTCGGAGGAGACGTCGTCCAGTGCCGCACCCGTCATATCCGCCGATCCCTCGCTCTGGGCCGTGGGGCACGCCGTCGGCCACGGGCGGCGCGGACTCATTGTGCCGCACGAGTCTGTGGGTCCGGGGAGGGGCCGAACGGCCCCTCCCCGGACAGGGCCTAGCCGCTCAGCCGCCGGGTCAGCTCGGCCACCAGCGCGTCGAGCGCCACCGGCTCCTGCTCCCCGCTCTCCATGTCCTTGAGCTGCGCCACGCCTTCCGCGAGATCGCGCTCGCCCGCGACGATCGTGTAGCGGGCGCCGGACCGGTTGGCGTTCTTCATCGCGCCCTTAAGGCCCTTCCCGCCGTACGAGAAGTCCGCGGCGACGCCCGCCCTGCGCAGCTCGGTGACCACACCGAAGAGCGTCCGCCTGGCCTCCTCGCCCAGCGGGACCGCGAAGACACTGGTGGAGCCCGGCAGATCGAGCGTGATGCCCTCGGCCTCCAGCGCCAGCACCGTGCGGTCCACCCCGAGCGCCCAGCCGACGGACGGCAGCGCGGGCCCGCCGATCATCTCGGAGAGACCGTCGTACCGGCCGCCACCGCCCACCGCGGACTGCGCGCCGAGACCGTCGTGGACGAACTCGAAGGTGGTGCGGGTGTAGTAGTCGAGACCTCGTACGAGCCGCTCGTCGTCCTCGTACACGACCCCTGCGGCGGTCAGCAGCTCCCTGACCTCTTCGTGGTACGCCTTGCACGCGTCGCACAGGTAGTCACGGAACAACGGCGCCCCGACGAGCTGCTTCTGGACGTCCGCGCGCTTGTCGTCGAGGACCCGCAGCGGGTTGATCTCGATACGGCGGCGGGTGTCCTCGTCCAGGTCGAGACCGCGCAGGAAGCCCTGGAGCGCCTCCCGGTAGACAGGCCGGCAGACCTTGTCGCCCAGGGAGTTGAGGAGGATCCGGAAATTCCGCAGGCCGAGCGAGCGGTACGCCTGGTCGGCCAGGATGATCAACTCGGCGTCCAGCGCCGGGTCTTCGGCACCGATCGCCTCGGCGCCGACCTGCGAGAAGTGGCGGTAGCGGCCCTTCTGCGGGCGTTCGTAGCGGTAGTACGAGCCGGAGTACCAGAGCTTGACCGGCAGATTCCCGGCCTTGTGCAGATTGGCCTCCAGCGCGGCGCGCAGCACGGAGGCGGTGCCTTCGGGGCGCAGCGCCAGCTTGTCGCCGCCCTTGGTCTCGAAGGCGTACATCTCCTTGGAGACGATGTCGGTGGACTCGCCGACACCGCGGGCGAACAGCTCGACGTTCTCAAAGCCGGGTGTCTCGACATAGCCGTAACCGGAGTTCCTCAGCGGCGCGGAGATGGCCTCGCGCACCGCGAGAAAGACCGCGGAGTCCGGCGGGATCAGGTCGTAGGTGCCCTTGGGGGCCTGGAAAGTACTCATGAAGATCCGGTGTGTCACATTCCTCGTCGCGGAGCGGCGGCCGGGCCGTCTCCGTCGCCGGCGGCGGCCGCTTCCCTCAGATAGGGGTTGGCGGCGCGCTCCCGGCCGATGGTCGTCTGGGGGCCATGACCCGACAGCACCACGGTCGAGTCGTCGAGCGGCAGGCACACCCGGCTCAGCGACTCCATCATCTCGGCGTGGTCGCCGCCGGGCAGGTCGGTGCGTCCGATGGAGCCGGCGAACAGCAGATCGCCCGAGAAGAGGACCGGGGGGATGTCAGCCCCGCCGGCCGATTCGGGCGTTCCGTACGTCACCGACCCCTTGGTATGGCCGGGCGCGTGCGCGACGGTGAACTCCAGGCCCGCCAGCGGCAGTCGGGCGCCGTCGGCCAGCTCCCGTACGTCGTCGGGCTCCCCCACGGTCAGCTCGCCCATCAGCGGCATCCCTATCGAGCGGCCGAGGGCCTTCTCGGGGTCGCTCATCATGTACCGGTCCGCGGGGTGGATCCAGGCCGGTACGTCATGTGCTCCGCACAGGGGGACGACCGAGGCGACATGGTCGATGTGCCCATGGGTGAGGATGACGGCGACAGGCTTGAGCCGGTGTTTGCGCACCGCCTCCTCGACCCCCTGTGCGGCCTGGTGGCCCGGGTCGATGATCACGCATTCCTCACCCGCGGCGGGGGCGACCAGATAGCAGTTGGTCCCCCAGGCCCCTGCGGGGAACCCGGCAATGAGCACGATCGTCCTTAGGTGTTGTCCACCGGCCCGGATCGTCCGTCGGTGGAATGCGGCAGATCAGAGCCTACCGGCGCTGCTCATTCCACAGCCAACCCGGATACCGTACGACCCAGCCAGGCGATCAGGATCAGTCACACAGGATCACTCACACACGAGGAGAAGACCCGGTGGTCAACAGCGATCAGCGACGGCGGCAGCTCGCCCGGGAGAAGTTCGAGCGGCAGCAGCAGCGCCGGACGGAGGCCAGGAATAAGGCGAAGCGGCGCAACGCCCTTGTCGCGGCCGTGCTGGCCGTGGTGGTCATCGGCGGCGCCGCCGCATGGGCCTCGGGCGGTCTGACCGGCGGCGACACCGCGGACAAGGCCGCCGCGCCGTCGGCGACCCCCAGCGCCGAGCCGTCGCCGTCGCCGACCGAGAGCAGCGCTCCCGAGCCGAAGATGACGATCGACAAGTCGGCGAAGTACACGATGTCGCTCAAGACGAACCAGGGCGACATCGCGATCGAGATGGACGCCAAGAAGACACCGCACACGGTGAACTCGTTCAAGGCCCTCGCGGACAAGGGCTACTTCGACAACACGAAGTGTCACCGGCTGACCACCGAGGGCATTTTCGTGCTCCAGTGCGGCGATCCGAAGGGCGACGGGACCGGCGGCCCCGGCTACACGATCCCCGACGAGAATCTGACCGCTCTCGGCAAGGCGGGCGCCGACGGCACCGTCACGTACCCCCCGGGGACGGTGGCGATGGCCAATACCGGCCAGCCGCACTCCGGCGGCAGCCAGTTCTTCCTGGTCTACAAGGACACCAAACTCCCGCCCAGCTACACCCCGTTCGGGACGATGGACGCCGCCGGCCTGAAGACCGTGGAAGACGTGGCCAAGGCCGGTGTGGACGGCGGTACGGGCGACGGCGCGCCCAAGAAGGCCGTCACCGTGGAGAAGGGCACGGTCGACAAGGCGTGACCCTCTGAATTTCGGCCGTGCTGAGTGCGGACAGCCGGGTGGCCGGTCGCCTAGATTGGCGTTGTGGAGGGCGGGCACAGCCCGTCCCAGGAAACTGTGGATGATGCCCGGGGCCATTCCCCTTGTGGGCATCAGGTGGAGGAGGCGCTGTGAGCAGCGACCCGTGGGGCCGTGTCGATGAGACGGGCACCGTGTACGTGCGGACGGCCGAGGGCGAGCAGGTCGTCGGATCGTGGCAGGCAGGCTCTCCGGAGGAGGCTCTGGCCTATTTCGAGCGCAAGTACGAGGGCCTGGTCGTCGAGATCGACCTCCTCGAACGGCGAGTGAAGACCACCGATCTGTCCGCCAAGGACGCGGCGGCGGCCATCGAGCATCTTCGCGGACAGATCGACGAACACCACGCCGTGGGTGATCTCGACGCGCTGCGCAAGCGGCTCGACGGGCTGGTCGCCACGGTCGACTCGCGCCGTGAGGAGCGCAAGGCGCAGCGGGCCAAGCAGACGGACGAGGCCCGCCACGCCAAGGAGACGCTGGTCACCGAGGCGGAGCAGCTCGCCCAGAGCGATCAGTGGCGGTCGGCCGGCGAGCGGCTGCGGGCGCTCGTGGACACCTGGAAGGGCCTGCCGCGGTTGGACAGGAAGTCCGACGACGAGCTGTGGCACCGCTTCTCGCATGCGCGCTCGGCGTTCTCCAAGCGCCGCAAGGCCCACTTCGCCGCGCTGGACGCGCAGCGGGAGGAGGCCCGTAAGGCCAAGGAGAAGCTGGTCGCGGAGGCCGAGTCGCTCTCCGGCTCCACCGACTGGGGTGCCACGGCCGCGCGCTACCGCGAGCTGATGACGGAGTGGAAGGCGGCGGGCCGCGCCCAGCGCGAGGCCGAGGACGATCTGTGGAACCGCTTCCGCGGCGCCCAGGACGTCTTCTTCGCGGCGCGCGGCGAGGTCTTCGCCGAGCGCGACGCCGAGCAGACCGAGAATCTGAAGCTCAAGGAAGAGCTGGCGGTCGAGGCCGAGCGGCTGATGCCGGTCACGGACCTCAAGGCCGCCAGGGCGGCGTTCCGGGCGCTCAATGAGCGCTGGGAGGCGATCGGCCACGTGCCGCGCGACGCCAGGCCGAAGGTCGAGGCCCGGATGCACGCGGTGGAGCGGGCTCTCCAGGAGTCCGAGGAGAACGAGTGGCGCCGTACGAACCCGGAGGCACGCGCCCGTGCCGAGGGTCTGACGGGCCAGCTCCAGGCGGCCGTCGACAAGCTGCGTACGCAGATCGACGCGGCGCGCGCGGCGGGCAACAACGCCAAGGCGGACAAGCTCGCCAAGGAGCTGGAGGGCCGCCAGGCGCTGCTGGACCAGGCGCTGAAGGGCCTCCAGGAGTTCGGCGGCTGAGGCGAGGCCTCGTGGCAGTTGTGTACGCCTGAGGGCGCCTCGTACATGCCGTACGAGGCGCCCTCAGGCGTTCGTGGTGCTCTGCGTGCCTGCCTGCTTGGTGCGTGCCTGCTTGGCCGTGCTTATGGCCTGCGTGCCGAGGTGACCCGGTAGACGTCGTACACGCCCTCCACGCCCCGTACCGCCTTCAGCACATGCCCGAGGTGCTTCGGGTCGCCCATCTCGAAGGTGAAGCGCGAGGTGGCGACGCGGTCGCGGGAGGTCTGGACGGCCGCGGACAGGATGTTCACGTGCTGGTCGGACAGGACCCGGGTGACGTCCGACAGCAGCCGGGACCGGTCCAGCGCCTCGACCTGGATGGCGACCAAGAAGACCGAGGACTGGGTCGGCGCCCACTCGACTCCCAGGATCCGTTCGGGCTGCTGGGAGAGCGAGTCCACATTGACGCAGTCGGCGCGGTGTACGGAGACACCACTGCCGCGGGTGACGAACCCGATGATCGGGTCGCCGGGCACCGGCGTGCAGCAGCGGGCGAGCTTCACCCAGACGTCGTCGACGCCCTTGACCACCACGCCCGGGTCGGCGTTCGAGCGGCGCTTGGTGCGCCCGCGCGAGGGCGGGGCGCTCTCGGCGATGTCCTCGTTGGCCGCCTCCTCGCCGCCGAGGGCCTGCACCAGTTTCTGTACGACGCCCTGCGCGGCCACATGGCCCTCGCCGATCGCCGCGTACAGCGAGGAGATGTCGGGATACCGCATCTCGTGCGCCAGCGTGACCAGCGAGTCTCCGGTGAGGATCCGCTGGATCGGCAGGTTCTGCTTGCGCATGGCGCGCGCGATGGCTTCCTTGCCCTGCTCGATCGCCTCGTCGCGGCGCTCCTTGGAGAACCACGCCCGGATCTTGTTCCTGGCCCGGGGCGATTTGACGAAGCCCAGCCAGTCGCGCGAGGGACCGGCACCGGACGCCTTGGAGGTGAAGACCTCCACCAGATCGCCGTTGTCGAGCGTCGATTCGAGCGGTACGAGCCGCCCGTTGACCCGTGCCCCTATGGTCCGGTGGCCGACCTCCGTGTGCACGGCGTACGCGAAGTCGACGGGGGTGGCACCGGCCGGCAGCGCTATGACATCGCCCTTGGGCGTGAAGACGAAGACCTCGTTGCGCGAGAGGTCGAAGCGCAGCGACTCCAGGAACTCGCTGGGGTCCTCGGTCTCCTTCTGCCAGTCCAGCAACTGGCGCAGCCACGCCATGTCATTGACGGTGTCCTGGCTCGCGCCCTTGCCCGCGTTCCTCGGCACGTCCGTACGGACCTTGGAGGCTCCGGCGACGGCCTCCTGCTTGTACTTCCAGTGCGCGGCGATGCCGTACTCGGCGCGCCGGTGCATGTCGAACGTACGGATCTGCAGCTCGACCGGCTTGCCGTTGGGCCCGATGACCGTCGTGTGGAGCGACTGGTACATGTTGAACTTGGGCATCGCGATGTAGTCCTTGAACCGTCCCGGGACCGGATTCCACCGGGCGTGGACGGTGCCGAGCGCCGCGTAGCAGTCGCGGACGGTGTCGACCAGGACACGGATACCCACCAGGTCGTAGATCTCCGCGAAGTCCCGGCCGCGGACGATCATCTTCTGGTAGACGCTGTAGTAGTGCTTCGGCCGGCCGGTGACGGTGGCCTTGATCCGGGCCGCGCGCAGATCGGACTGGACCTCGTCGGTCACTATGGCCAGATATTCGTCACGCTTGGGGGCGCGCTCGGCGACCAGCCGGACGATCTCGTCGTACATCTTGGGGTAGAGGATCGCGAAGGCGAGGTCCTCCAGCTCCCACTTGATGGTGTTCATGCCCAGCCGATGGGCCAGCGGCGCGTAGATCTCCAGGGTCTCGCGGGCCTTCTTCTCCTGCTTGTCCCGCTTGAGATAGCGCATGGTGCGCATGTTGTGCAGCCGGTCGGCGAGCTTGATGACCAGGACACGCGGGTCCTTGGCCATGGCGACGACCATCTTGCGTACGGTCTCGGCCTGCGCGGCCTCCCCGAACTTGACCTTGTCCAGCTTGGTGACGCCGTCGACCAGCAGCGCGACCTGCTCGCCGAAGTCACGGCGCAGGGTGTCCAGGCCGTACTCGGTGTCCTCCACCGTGTCGTGCAGCAGGCCCGCCATCAGGGTGGCCGGATCCATGCCCAGCTCGGCGAGGATCGTGGTGACCGCGAGCGGGTGGGTGATGTACGGGTCGCCGCTCTTGCGCTTCTGGCCGCGGTGCCAGCGCTCGGCGACCTGGTAGGCGCTCTCGATCTGGCGGAGGGTCGCGGTCTCGATCTTGGGGTCATTGCCGCGTACGGTCCGCAGGAGCGGTTCCAGGACCGGGTTGTACGGGGAGGAGCGCTGCACCCCGAGCCGGGCGAGCCTGGCCCGTACCCGGTTGGAGGAGCCACCCGAACGAGGGGCGGCGGTGGCACCGGGCTTGGGGGCACACAGG
>NZ_LATD01000113.1 GCF_000981895.1 Streptomyces odonnellii
TGTCATACCACTGCCCCGCGAGCCCCGACCCGAGCCCCGACTCCCGACTCCCGGCCGAAGGCGACCACTTCACCGCCCCTAAGGAGCCCTTTCATGACCCGCGCCCCGTCCGGCACGCCCGCCGCCTTCGCCACCGCGCTGCGCGCCCGCGAACGGCTCATCGGCTACTGGTCCGTCCTCGACTCACCGGTCTCCACCGAACGCATCGCCCGCCTCGGCTACGACTATGTCGCGCTGGACGCCCAGCACGGTCTGCTCGCGTACCAGGGCGTCCTCGCCTCCCTCACCGCCATCGACACCAAGGGGAGCACCGCCGTCGGCCTGGTGCGTGTCGAGGCCAATGACCCGGCGCCGATCGGCCGCGCCCTCGACGCGGGGGCGGCCGGGGTGATCGTGCCGCTGGTCGATACGGCCGAGGACGCGGCCGCCGCGGTGGCGGCCGTACGGTATCCGCCGCTCGGCCGCCGCTCGTACGGCCCGATGCGTTCGGCCCTGCGGATCGGGCCCGTCCCGGCGGAGGCGCACGCGCAGACGGTCGTCCTCGCGATGATCGAGACCGCGGACGGTCTGGCGAATGTCGCGGAGATCTGTGCCACCGAGGGCCTGGACGGTGTCTATGTCGGCCCGTCCGATCTGCGGATCGGCATCGGCGGCGCCTCCCCGAACGATCCGGCGGTCGGTGAACGGTTCGAGTCGGCGCTGGTGACGATCCGCGAGGCGGCGGCCGCCCGCGGAATCGCGGCGGGCATCCACAATGCGGACGGCGCGAGCGCCGCCAGGCGGCTGGCCGAGGGCTTCACCTTCGCCACGGTCTCCAGCGATCTGGTCCATCTGGAGCAGGCCGCGGGCCGCCATCTCGCCGCCGCCCGCGCCACGGGACAGAACCGGTGACCACAACACCGTCCGCGTCCGCCTCCCCGCCACCCTCCGCCGATGGTGTGCTGCGCCCGCACCCGTCGCAGCCGGGCCGTGCGGAAGCGCATCTGCCGGCGCCCGCCGTACAGAGCCACGCCGCGAATCTGGCGGTCCTGCCCGGCGGCGATCTGGGCTGTGTCTGGTTCGCCGGTACGCAGGAGGGCGTCGCGGACATCTCCGTATGGTTCTCGCGGCTCGCCCAGGGCAGCGACAACTGGTCCGCGCCGGTACGGCTGTCCGACGATCCGGCGTGCTCCGAGCAGAATCCGGTGCTCTTCCCCGCCCCGTCCGGCGAGCTGTGGCTGCTGCACACCGCGCAGCACGCGGGCCACCAGGACACCGCGGAGGTGCGGCTGCGCGTCAGCGGGGACGGCGGCGCGAGCTGGGGTCCTTCCCGGACGCTGTTCCCGTCGACCGCCGGGGGCGGGGTCTATGTGCGGCAGCCGGTGACGGTGCTGCCGTCGGGGCGCTGGCTGCTGCCTGTGTTCCGCTGTGTCACGGTGCCGGGGCGGCGGTGGTCGGGCGGCGACGACACCAGCGCGGTCATGGTCAGCGAGGACGGCGGGCGTACCTGGGACGAGCGGCCGGTGCCCGGTTCCACCGGCCTGGTCCATATGAACATCCACCCCTTGCGGGACGGTTCGCTGGTCGCGCTGTTCCGCAGCCGCCGCGCGGACTCCGTATACCGGAGTACGTCGGACGACGGCGGGCGGACCTGGACGGTGCCGGAGGCGCTGGCCCTACCGAACAACAACTCCTCGCTCCAGTTCGTACCGTTGGACGACGGCCGGCTCGCCCTGGTGCACAACCACAGCAGCGCGGCGGACGCCACCGAGCGGCGTGTGTCGCTGTACGACGAGATCGACGACGAGGGCCTCGGCAGCGGGACGAGCCATCCCGCCCCGGACAGCAGCCCGGACCTGGACGGCGGCGCCTTCTGGGGTGCCCCGCGCGCCCCGCTCACCCTCTCCGTATCGTCGGACGGCGGTCTGACCTGGCCCGTCCGCCGCGATCTGGAGACCGGCGACGGCTACTGCCTCACCAACAACTCCCGTGACGGACTCAACCGCGAGCTGTCCTATCCGTCCGTGGCCCGTACCGGCGACGGCACCCTGCACATCGCCTTCACCCACCACCGTCGTACGGTCAAACACCTCCGGCTGAGCCCGGACTGGACCGCCCGGGAGCTCGGGAGCCGCCGCCCGGTCCATGACAAACAGGCGTGACACACGTGGTGACGTACTTCTGATGTGTTTTTCCGGAAAACGGTGTTTCACCGGCACGGGCTGCGTAATGTCTGGCTCCTCGCGCCGCTGTCCTGCGCGGCGCCCTCCCTGAACAGGACGTATTCCTTCATGCCCCGTGCCCGCATAGCCGGCGCCGCCGCACTCGCTGCGGCGGCAGCCACCCTGATGATGTTCCCCGGACAGGCGCAGGCCGCCGGTTCCGTGTACATCACCAAGATCTGGTACGACTCCCCCGGCTCGGACAACAGGTCCAACGCCAGCCTCAACGGCGAGTGGGTCCAGATCAAGAACAGCACCACCAAGTCCGTGAGCCTCAAGGACTGGAAGCTCACCGACGCCTCCCGGCACGTGTACACGTTCAAGACGTTCACCCTCAAGCCCGGCAAGACCGTGACCGTGAAGACGGGCAAGGGCACCGACACGGCCGCCACGGTGTTCCAGCAGCGCGCCGCGTACGTCTGGAACAACGACAAGGACAAGGCCACCCTGACCCGGTCCACGGGAGCGGTGCACGACACCTGCTCGTACAACTCCACGCGGTACGACTACAAGAACTGCTGACGAGCGGACCGTCCTGAGACTGCTCCGGACGGCGGGTCGGACACCGTCGCGGGGAATATCGCGGCGGTGTCCTCCGCTGGCATCCGCATGAGCACTCTTGGACTGATCGGCAGCGGAAACATCGGCGGCACCCTGGCGAGGCTGGCGGTCGCCGCCGGAATCGATGTGGTTCTCAGCAATTCCCGCGGGCCGGAGACCCTCTCCGGTCTGGTGGCGGAGCTGGGCCCGAGGGCGCGGGCCGCGACACCCGCCGAGGCGGCCGAGGCCGGCGACTGGGTCGTGGTCAGCGTGCCGCTGAAGAACTACCGCGAGGTACCGGTGGCGCCCCTGGCCGGGAAGGTCGTCCTCGACACCAACAACTACTATCCCGACCGCGACGGGCGGATCCCGGAGCTGGACGCGGAGGAGACCACCACCAGCGCTCTGCTCCAGGAGCACCTTCCGGAGTCGAAGGTCGTCAAGGCGTTCAACAACATCTTCTTCAAGCATCTCGCCGCGCTGGCTCGGCCCGCCGACGCGCCCGACCGCACGGCCCTGCCGATCGCCGGTGACGACGAGGAGGCGAAGGCCTCCGCCGCACGGCTGATCGGCCTGCTCGGCTATGACGTCGTGGACGCGGGCCCGCTGGCGGAGAGCTGGCGGTTCCAGCGCGACGCCCCGGCCTATGTCCTTCCGTACGCACAGGACCTGGAGGGTCTCGGGATCTTCAACGACCCGGGCAGGAGCGCGGACACCGACACGGTCCGTACGGCCCTGGGCGAGGCCAAGCGCGGCTGACCGCGCGGCCGGCAGGGAAACCGAGCGCCGCCGGGGCCGGTCCCCGGCGGCGCTTCCCTGTTCCCGCCCGTCCCGCCGTACCGCTTTCCCGTCCCGTATCCCCTCCCCTGCCGCGTCCCGACCCGGACGTCTCCCGAATCTCCCGGGAACCAGCCGTCGCCCGCGCCCGACTACTGACAAGGAGTGGACAACAGGGCACGGATCACGGGCCGTCGGGGCCCAGAAAGAGGGCAGGACGGTTGAAGTGGTACGAGGACGACTCCCTCTGGTCCGACTTCGCGCCCACGATGTTCTCCCAGGACCGCGCCGAGCAGGCCGCGGGCATCGTGGCGGATTCGCCACTGCTCGACTTCGGGCCCGGCGCCCGGGTGCTGGATCTCTGCTGCGGCCCCGGTCTCTTCCTGGTGCCGCTGGCCCGGCGGGGATACACCGTCACCGGTGTCGATCTCAGTCCGTCCATGCTGGAGCGCGCGGAGACGGCCTGCGCGCAGGCCGGGGCCGATGTGCGGCTGATCAAGGCGGACATGCTGGACTACGTCGAGCCGGGGTCCTTTGACGCCGTGCTCAACGTCTTCACCTCCTTCGGCTACTTCGACGATCCCGACGCCAATCTGCGCGTACTGCGCAACGCCCGCGAGTCCCTCGCCCCCGGCGGCCGGCTCCTGGTCGATGTGATGGGCAAGGAGGTCCTGGCGGGCTGGATCGGCCGTCCGCAGGCGGTGGACCTGCCGGACGGTTCGTATGTCGTGCAGCGCGACACCGTGCTCGACAGTTGGCGCCGGCTGCGGACCGACTGGACGCTGGTGCGCGGCTCGACCGCCCGTACCGCGTCGATCAGTTCGTTCCTCTACAGCGCCGCCGAACTGCACGACCTCTTCGTGACGGCCGGGTTCACGGACGTCGAGTGCTTCGGCGGCTTCGACGGCTCCGGCTACGGTCCGGGCTCACGCAGGCTGATCGTACGGGGGATCCGGAAATGACACCGGCACGCATACACGAGCACATCACCGACGCGATGAAGGCCCCCGACCTGATCAGACTCGGCGGCAACACCGTCCTCGCCCGCTTCGAGACGATGAAGGTGTACGCGGCACTGGGCGCCGTCCGTACGCTGCTGCGGCGCGGCCGTATCGTCCCGGGACAGACCCTCATCGACAGTTCGAGCGGCATCTACGCGCTGGCGCTCGCGATGGCCTGCCACCGGTACGGGCTGCGCTGTCACATCGTGGCGTCGACGACCGTGGACTCGGTGATGCGCGCCCAGTTGGAGATCCTGGGCGCGACGGTCGATCAGATGCCGCCGTCGGAGAGTCTCCGGCTCGACCAGGAGCGACGAGTGCGGCATGTGCGTGAACTCCTGGCCCGCAGACCGGACTTCTACTGGATGCGGCAGTACCACGACGCCGTGCACTACGCGGGATACCGGGAGTTCGCGGAGCTGGTCACCGAGGCGCTGCCCGAAGGACCGCTGACGGTGGTCGGCGCGGTCGGTACGGGAGCGTCGACGGGCGGGCTGGTACGGGCGCTGCGCGGATCGGGCCGGGCGGTACGGCTGGTGGGCATCCAGCCGTTCGGAAGTGTGACCTTCGGCAGTGAGCGGTTCAACGATCCGGAGGCGATCATCGCGGGCATCGGGAGTTCGATCCCCTTCGAGAACGTACGGCACGAGCTGTACGACACGCTCCACTGGGTGGACTTCCGGCACGCCATGGCGGGCGCGGTCGGCCTGCTGCGCGAACACGCCGTGTTCGCCGGGCTGTCCACCGGGGCGGCGCATCTCGTCGCGGGATGGGAGGCGGACCGGGATCCCGGCCGGCAGCATCTTGTCATCGGCGCGGACACCGGACACCGGTACGCGGAGCGGGTGTTCGCCCGGCATGCGGAGGCGCTGGACAGACATGCCCTGAGGCCGCGCCGGATCCGCGCACTCGATGAGCTGCGGCTGCCGTGGTCGGTGATGGAGTGGGAGCGCCGCGCCCACAAGGAACTGGTGGCGGCGGATGTCGGCGCCGGCGGATCAGCCGGACCCGGCGGGGCGGCCGGAGCCATCGGGCTGGAGAGCGGATCCGGTGCCGCGCCGGAATCCATGGCACAGGGGGAGCCGTCATGACCGTCGTCGCACTGGAGTCGCTGTCCTTCGGGCTCGGCCGGATGGCCGCCGCCGCGACCGCCGCCGGACACGGGCTGACACTGCTCACCGGTGACCGCACCGTGTACCGGCACGAGCTGGCCACCCTGCCGGACGGGGCGCTCACGGTCGTCGATGTCGACACCTTCGATCCGGAGGCGACCCGGCGCGCCCTCACGGCCGTTCCCGGCTTGGCCGGTCTCATCAACACCACGGACACCTGGAGCGTTCCGGCCGCCGATCTCGCGGCCGAGCTGGGACTCCCGGGTCCCGATCCGAACGCGGTACGGGTGCTGCGCGACAAGGCCCGGGTGCGCGGGCTGCTGCACGGCGCCGGGCTGAGCAAAGGCCCCGCCGTGCGGGTGCGGCTGGGCGACGGCAGTGGGAACACCGCCGCCGATCCTGCCGCCGAGGTGCTCCGTACGATCGGACTCCCCGCCGTCCTCAAGGACTCCGCGGGCACCTCGTCCCGTAACGTCTGGATAGCGAGAGACCCGGAGTCGCTGCACTCCGCGCTCGCCGAGGCCCGCCGACGCGCCTTCATCGGCGAGCTGTTCGCGGAGCCGTTCCTCGCCGGGCCGCTCTACAGCGCGGAGACCCTGAGCTGGGCCGGGGAGACCCGGCTGCTGGGGGTGCTCAGCCGGCAGACCTCGCGGGAGCCCGCCGTACGGGAGGAGGCCGCCGCCTTTCCGGTCGCGCTGCCGGACGGGGAGTCTGCCGGCATCGAGGAGTGGGTCGGCCGGGTGCTGAGCACGGCCGGTCATCACGAAGGCTTCGCCCATGTGGAGTTCATCCTCACCGCCGAGGGCCCGCAACTGGTGGAGATCAACCGGCGGATCGGCGGGGCGCTGGTCGGCGAGGCGCTGTGCCGGTCCCTGGGTGTCAATGTGTACGAGGCCATGATCGACACCGCGCTGGGCCGCCGCCCCGGACTGCTGGACTCGGCGCTCGAACACACCGGCCCGGCCAGCGGATTCGTGCTCGTCTATCCGGAGCGGACCGGTGAACTGGCGGGCTGGCAGGGGCTCGACGGGCTCGGGGCGTACCCGGGTGCGGTGCGCTGGTATCCGGTGAAGGCGCCGGGCGACACCATCGCCACCGTGGCCGACCAGCGGGGCTGCACCGGGATGGTCCTGGCGGAGGCGGCCACCGCGGAGCTGGCGCTGCACCGGGCAGCGAGCGCGGCGGTGGGGGTGCGTCCCGTACTCGTGGCCGACGGTGGGCGGTGAGCGCGAGGCCCGCGGACGGGACCGTACGAGCGTCCGGAGGCCGAATGCCCCGGGGCGCCGGGGCGTCGGGTGGCCGACCGGGCCGCAGTCCTTTCTGCTGGCCTGCTCGTTCCTGATCACCCTGGGCAGCTTCGCCGTACTCCCCTATATGTCGGTACTGCTGCACCAGCGGCTGGGGCTCGGTCTCGGTACGGTCGGGGCGGTGCTCGCCGTGGCGTCGCTGGTGCAGTTCTCCGGCGGGGTGGTGGGCGCGGCGCTGGCACGGCGGATCGGACTGCGCGGCACGATGCTGGTGGCGCTGGCGGTGCGTACCGCGGGGTTCGCGGCGTTCGTGCCGGGGCTGGGCAGTCCGGCGGTCGCGATCGGCGCGCTGTTCCTGGTGTCGTGCGGCGCTGCGCTCTATCTGCCCGCGAACAAGGCGTACTTGGTGGAGGGCGCGAAGGAGTCGGAGCGGCCCAGGCTGCTGTCGGCGAGCGGTTCGGCGTTCAACGCGGGCATCGCGCTGGGGCCGCCGGCCGCGGCGCCCTTCGTACTGACGTCACCGGGCGTCCTGTTCGCGGGGGTCGCAGCACTGTTCGCGGCGGTGGGTCTGGGACACGCGCTGCTGCCACCGGCCGCAACGCCTTCGACGGATCCGGAGTCGAAGGCGGGCGACGCTTCCCGTACCGGCCGCGACCGCACCGGACGCGAACGCACCGGCCGGGAGGCGTTGGCTTTCACGGTCACCGTGCTGAGTGTGTATGTCTTCATGTTCTTCCAGCACTATCTGGCGCTCTATGCCGTCCCCCGGACGTCGGCGTCGTTCTACGGCGCGGTGCTGATGGGCTACGCCTGTCTGCTCGTCGTCGCGCAGCCGCTGTTGTCGGAGTGGATCGCCGGGCTCGCCTACCGCAGGGCCATAGGGGTGGGCTTCGGCGCGATGGCGGCCGGTACGGCGCTGATCGCGGCCGGCGGCCGTCCCGGTATCGGCGCGGGCGCGGCGCTGCTCTGCCTCGGCGAGATCGTCCTCTTCCTGAAGAACGATCTGGAGGCGCTGGCCAGGTCCTCCGCACCGCCCGCCACGGTCTTCGGCAGACAGCGGCTGGCGGCCGGGATCGGGGCGTTCGCCAGCGGGGTGGCGGGTGGTCAGCTCTACGCGGTCGCGGAGGGCATGGACATGGTTCCGGGCTTCTGGCTCGCGGTGTCGCTCCAGAGCCTGGCCCTGCCGGTGCTGCTGATGGCGGTGGCGCGCCGCCGGGGCCCTTTACCCGGAACCCCGGACAAGCGCCTCTGACACAGGAGTTATGACGAGAGTACGGCCGGCGTGCGATCGGGAAGGAGGCCCGGAGAGGCCGCGTCCGGCTGCCAGACCGAGGTGAGGTCCCGGCGGGCGCGGGCCACCCGGGACCGTACCGTACCGACCGGGCAGCCCGCGGCGATGGCGGCCTCCGCGTACGACAGCCCCAGTAACTGGGTCAGTACGAACGCCTCCCGCCGTGACGGGTCCATCGCGTCCAGCACGTCGAACACCGCGACGCTCTCGTCGAAGCCGGGCAGATGGCGCGGCTGCGCGCGCTCGGCCGCCGTCTGCCAGTCGGCGGTGTCGGCGACCCGCGGCCGGGCGGCGGCGCTGCGGTAGCGGTCGACGACCACACACCGCGCGATGGACAGCAGCCAGGTGCGCGCGCAGGAACGGCCGGCGAACTTGGCCAGGCTGGTCAGGGCCCGCAGATAGGTCTCCTGGGCCAGGTCGTCGGCGCCGGGCACGTCGGCGCTGAGATGTGCGACGAACCGGCGTACGTCGTCGTAGGTCGCGCGCACGAAACGCTCGGCGGCCTCGCGGTCACCGGTGCCTGCGGCCAGCGCCCAAGCGGTGATCTCGCCGTCGTGGTGGGCGGATCCGACGGTGCGCGGGTGTGCCGGTGTGGCAGTGGGCATCGCATTGGGTCCTTAGCGTCCTCGCGGCACCGCGCCGGATCGGGGCGGGGCGCCATCGGTGGCCGGCCCGCCGCGCGAGGGCGCGGCGGATCACCGGCATGCCTGTGAACAGGCACGCGTGCGTGCCTGAGGGACCCTCGGCCGCGGTGGGACGGATGCGCGCGCCGAAACGCGCCCGGGACACCTGAGTGTCCGGGCGTGGGTGCGCCTCGCGGGGTGCGGACGGAAGGTCAGAGGAAGGACGGGTGCGGTGGCGGACCCCGGCGGGAGATGCCGTACAGCAGGACGAACCGGCGCGGGCGACGGGGCCGGTACGGTACGGGGATCCGGATCAGCGGCGGGCGCGGTCCGGCGGCGGACAGCACCTGCCAGGCCAGCAGCAGCGGGGCGCTGACGAACAGCGCGAGCGAGCGCCCGAGTTGGAGGAACGCTGCCTCCCCGCGCCACAGCCACCAGCCGCACAGCAGCCCCGCCACCAGGTGGGCGAGGGCCATGCCGGAGGTCAGTGAGTGGCCGTCGAAGGCCAGCAGAAGGGCGGGAAGGTCCGCCGCCCCCTCGGCCATTCCCGCATGTCCGTGCGCCGTCGCCGTACCCGAACGCCCCATGCCTGGCATGGCCATGGCCCGGGACTCCGTGGCGCCCGGCAGGAAGACATGCGTCCAACTGAACAGGGCGTGCAGTAGGACCTGTCCAGCCGCACTGGCGCCGACGATCGCGGGAGCACCACGCTCACGTCCCGCCAGCCACCAGCCCGCGCCCCCCGTGGCGACCAGTGCGAGGGCCAGGGCGGGCCAGGGCAGCGGGGTGTCGGACTGGAGGGCGTGCCCGAGCCCGGACACCGCTACGCACACGGCCGCGAACACCACGGCGCGTGTGAGACGGAGTGGGGGCCCGGCTCTCATGACTGCCATCGTGTCACTCGTGACGCAGCGTCGGAAAAGGGCGAGTAACCCCCAATCTTGTGATCCATGTCACACGAAATCGCCGGGAACTTTCCGGGTCCCGCGCCCGACTCCTGGGATAACCCGCCGAAGCCATCGAGAAGGCCGCCCTGATGAAGCCGTCCCCCGCGCCCGCCGCACCCGAGCCGACGGACCCGCCCGCCACCACGACCGCCGAGGCCGGCGACGCCGGTACGACCGGCGCCGACCGGTCGCCGCCGCCGTCGACATCATCGTCGTCACCGTCGTCCAGAGTCACACTCAGATCGGATCTCAGAGCGTCGATACCGGACGGCCTGATCGCCCTGGCCGTGACCGCCGCCGTCTTCGCCCTGCTGTACGCCCGTATCAAGGCGAAGACCTCCTCAACCGTGACCGTCATGCCCTTCATGGCCGACGCGGGCGGCTTCTGGATGTACTTCCTCAGTCAGGCCTTCGGCTGGGCGGCTCTCCTCTGGGCGTGGACCACGGTCGTACTGGGGCTGCTGCTGTCCGGGCCCCGGCCGGCCCGGCTGCCGCTGTCCGCGCAGCGTCTGGAACGGCTCCACCGGACGACCAGCCTCAATACGATCGCGCTGATCATCGCCCATGCCCTGTTCTTCGCCGCGGAGTTGGTTCGGCACGACACCTCGGGCTGGTTCTCCCGGCTCTGGACCGCCTTCGTCGAGTCGTTCGTACCGGGCGGCTACGACTCCGGTACGGGCCAGATCGCCATTCCGGTCGGCCAGGCGGCCCTCTATCTGGCCATCCCGCTCGGGCTGCTCTTCTACGTCCGGCACCGTATCGGCCCCAAGACCTGGCGTGTGCTGCACCGGTTCGTGATCGTCGTGTATGTGCTGAGCGTGTGGCACACCCTGCTGTACGGCACGAACGTCTGGTACGACGGCTGGTTCCGGACCTCGGTCTGGCTGCTGCAACTGCCCATCGCGGCACTGCTGCTGGCACGACTCCTGCGGCCCGCGCGCCGTTCCGAGCGGCTGTCGGGCCCCGGCGCGGGCACCGGCTCGCGCGCGGTCTGGGGACTGCGGCTGGGCGGGCGCCTGATGGTGGCCGGGGTGGTCGTCGCGCTCCTGGCGGTGATCGTCAGCGGGCGTGACGGCGGGCGTACGGTTCCGCCGGCCGACACCACCTCCACGCACAACCACAACTGAGCGCGGCGCTCCGGGCCGGAGCCTGGCGGGACCGCGCGGGGCCGGGCCGAACAGGGGCGGAACCGGGGCGGCCGTTCCGGACGTTTCCCCAGGGGACGGCGTACGGAACGGAACGGAGCGTGCTGTGGCGATGGCCGAGTTGGTCCCCGGAGGGAATCTGCCCCTGCCCGACACGGCGCAGACGGTCGAGGTGCCCGGGCCCTTCGATCTGTCGCTCCTCATCACGGACGACAGCGGCAAGGTCGGCGGGGACGGCGACTTCGTCTTCTACAACCAGCCGTCGGCTCCCGGTGTCCGGCTGTACGAAGGCCGGGCCGAGCTGGACCCGCGCCGGCTGCGGCCGGGAGCGACCCGTGTCACCGTGGTCATCAGCCCGGCCGATCCGGGCACCGCGCTGGGCCGCCTGCCGCTGCCGGTACTGACGGTACGAGGGGGCCGCGGGCGGACCGTACTGGCCCGCTTCACCCCCGCGCGCCCGGCACACGAGACGGTCCTGCTGCTGGCGGAGATCTACCGCCGCGGCTCCGGCTGGAAGCTGCGCGCGCTGGGGCAGGGATACGCGGACGGGCTGGCCGGAATCGCCCGCGACTTCGGCGTGGAGGTGACCGAGGAGCCCGCCGCTCCGGCGACGCCCACGGCCGCCGGAGGCGCCGGCCGGGCAGGCGTCCCCGGCGGACGCGGCGCCTCCGGACCACCCGGCCGGTCCGGTGCGACCGGTCCCTCCAACGAGCCCGGCGCTCCTGGCAGGGGCGGCATACGCGGCCTGCTGGGCGGGCTCGGCGCATCCGGCCGGACCGGACCGTTCGGCGGGCGCGGCCCGTCGGGTCCATCTGCGCAGTCCGGCGGACCCGGAGCAGCAGGCCCGTCCGGTACGCCCGGCCTCGCCGGGGTCTCCGGCGCGCCCGGCGGGACCGGGGAGTTCGGCGAGCTGATCCGGGACGTACGGCTGCGGGCCGGGCTGCCCGCCGTCGTGCTGGACCGGCGCCTCTCCGGCGCCGCCCAGGCACACGCCGCGGTGATGGCCGGGCAGCGGCGACTCGGGGCGGACGGCGCGGACGGGGTGTCCGTGTTCCAGCGGGTCACCGCGGCCGGCTACCGCTATGTCCGGATCGATCAGCACCTGGTCTCCGGGCCCCGTACGCCCGGCGAGTTCGTGGAGTACTGCCTCAGCGGGGAGCGGACGCGGGAGGCGCTGTACGATCCGGCGCTCACCGAGGCCGGTGTCGGGCAGGCCGTCGACCGCCGCTCGGGCGATGTCTACTGGACAGCGCTGTGGGCGTGCCCCTTCACCTCGGACGGGCTCCTGCGGACCGCCGCCGAGGTCGTCGCCCTCACCAACGCGGAGCGGACCGCCGCCGGGCTCCGGCCGCTCGCCGACGACCGGCGGCTGGCGTCGGCCGCGCAGGCCTACAGCACCGACATGGCCGCGCGCGCCTTCTATTCGCACACCTCGCCCGAAGGGCTGGAGCCCTGGGACCGCGCGGCCGCCGCGGGCGCCGCGCACCGGGGCATCGGCGAGAACATCGCCTGCGGCCAGCGGAGCCCGCGCGAGGTGGTCCGGGGCTGGATGAACAGTCCGGGCCACCGGGCCAATATCCTCAAACCGGACTTCACCCATATCGGCATCGGCTTCGCGGGCGGCGGTCCGGCCGGCACCTACTGGACACAGCTCTTCGGCCAGGCCTGACCGCCACCGCGGCCACCGCACCGCCACCCGCGCAAGCTCCACGCCCGAGCCGTCAGCCCGGCCGCACCGCCGTGGTCGTGAAGGTGCCCCCGCAGACGACCGGCGATTCGGTACGGAGCGTCATGGCGTCCCTGGACCCCGGCGGATAGATCCTCAGCAGGGCGGGCGCGGGCCAGCAGGACGTCCCGTTGATGCCCCTGTTCAGGGTGTGCAGGGTGACGTCCGCGCTGCCGCCGGGCCCGAGCCGTACCGCGGGAAGCCGCTCACCCTCGCGGGTGGCGGGACGGCCGATCATGGCACCGTCGCCCGCGAGAAGAGAGACTCCCGGGAAGCCCAGCAGGACGCAGGCGTCCCGCCCCTTGTTGATCAGCCGCAGGTCGTAGCGGATATTGCCCGCGCCCGCGTCCGGCGCGCTCAGGCTCAGCCCGAGCCGGTCCGCCGTACACCGTGACGCGGACAGCGCCGAAGGAGCGGACGAGGCCGAAGGGACCGGGGAAGAGTCGGGGGCCGAAGGCACCGGCCGGTCCGGGTCAGTGGGCACCGAGTCCGTGGGCACCGGGGACATGGAGGCCGGAGGCGTGCCCGGTGCCGCCGATGTCACCTCCGTACCGCCGGTCCGCGGCACGGTGCCCGCACCGGACGCCCCGGGGCCGGAGACCGTGTCCGCTCCCCCGCCGCACGCCGCCGTACCGAAACCCAGCGCGATCACCGCGACCGCCACCGCCGCCCCGCGTGCCGCTCTGCGGGACCGTACCGGCCGTCTCCCCGCGGCCTCGCCGGCCGGTGTCCTGGAGCCATGGAAGAGATCGGACATACGATCCACCTGCCCATCGACGACGCACGGGTTCCCGCCGTACGTATACCCGGAAAGGCGGCACCGGCGACGCCACGCCCTCGCTTATCTGGTGGCGCCCGCCCCGCCGGTGAGCCCTTCGCTCACATCCCCCGGGCTCAGGGGCGCCTCGGCGGCCAGGGGTGTCGTCTCGGGCAGCGGCCGGCTGTGCGGCCAGGGGCGTACGAGCAGCAGGCCGAGGGTGATCCAGACATAGGTGTTGGCGCCGAGGAAGGCGCCTACACCGGTCGAGTCCCAGCGCCAGAGCCACACCACGCTGCTGCACAGGATCACGTACAGCACCGCGCACACCGCCAACAGCGCCCGGCGCTCACGCTGTTCGCGACGCAGGGCACTGTCCGTCAGGACGATGAGCGCCGGAATCACCCAGACCAGATGGTGGACCCAGGTCACCGGGCTCACCAGACAGGCGGCGAGCGCGGTCAGGGCGAATCCGGCCCGGTCGTCGCCGTCGCGGACGGCGGCGCGGGCGCGGTACGCCCAGAGCGCGAGGACGGCGAGGACACAGGCCAGCCAGAGCGCCCGGCTGGGGTGGTCGGGCTGGAGACGGGCGAGGACGCCTTGCAGGGACTGGTTGGAGACATAGCTGAGCGAGCCGACGCGGTCGGTGTTCCAGAGGGCGTCGGTCCAGAACGTACGGGTGGCGCCGGGGTCGATCAGGGCGGCGAGCAGGGTCGCGCCGCATGCCGTGCCCGCCGCGATGCCGGCCTGCCGTCTTCGGCCGGTGATCAGCAGATAGAGAATGAAGAGGGCGGGGGTCAGCTTGATCGCCGAGGCGAGGCCGATGCCGATGCCCGCGTACCGGCCGCGTCCGGTGGCCAGCAGCCGGGCGTCGGTGAAGACCAGGGCGACGAGCAGCAGGTTCACCTGGCCGAAGCTGAAGGTGTCGCGGACCGGTTCGAGCAGCGCGAACATACAGCCGGCCACGACGAAGGCGAACCACCGTACGGAGCAGACGCGCTGGATGAGCGGGCCGACGAGCCAGTGCAGCAGCAGCGCCGACGCCACCACGCTCAGCGTGATGCTGATGCCGACGGCCACCGGCCAGGAGACCAGGGCCATGGGCAGCATGGACACGGCGGCGAACGGCGGGTAGGTGAAGCCGTAGTGGGTACCGGGCACGAGGTAGTCGTAGATCCGGCCCTCGTGATGGACCCACTCGCCGACCGTGCCGTAATAGACACCGACATCGAAGAAGTCCCGGTGGAGCGGGACGGTCGCGAGGAAGACTGCGGTGGCCACGACGAGGCACACGGCTATGGTGATCCGCCCGGCGGGACTCGCCAGGGCACGGCGCGTCCCCCTCATGAGGCGGCCTGCGTACGCGAGGGCACACCGCCGGGGGCGGACATCTCGAACATCCACCAGAGCGCGAGCAGCGCGAGCGCGCCACCGCCCACGGCGAGTGTCAACTGCATGCCGTCCGGCGGATATCCACTGGGCAGCAGGCCCAGGGCGAGGACCCCGCTGCCGCCCGCGGCCCAGCGCCGTACTCGTCCGTCCGGTGCGGCGGCGGCTATCAGGAACAGTCCCCAGATCGCGTACCACGGCCGGAAGGCCGGGCCCAGCACGAAGAGCGCGAGCAGGGAGAGGGCCAGGGCGTAGACCGGTCCCAGCCGGACCCGGCGCAGCCACAGGATCCCGATGGCGACGGCGGTGGCCAAGAGGCCCAGCCACCGCCACGCCGGTACGGCCAGATCGGCGAAGCCGCTGCCCGCTGAGTCCAGCAGGGCGCCGCTGAGCCGGCCCAGTCCGCTGGTCAGTGACCAGTTGTCGGGTGATACGGGGGTGCCCAGCGCGGTGAGCCAGCCGTAGCCGGTACCGGTCACGGCTGTCACGGCCGCTGTGGTGGCGAGGGCGATGGCACCGGTCAGCGCGGCGGCTCTGAGCATACGGGCGCGTCCGGTGAAGTGTCCGGACCACAGGACCACGACCGCGAGCAGCCCGAGCGCCGCGGGCGCCTTGACCAGGGCACCGAGGGAGACGAGGAACGCCGCTCTGGCGGGCCAGCCGCCCAGCGCCGCCACGAGTCCGGCGCCGAGCAGCCCCAGCATGAGCGCGTCGTTGTGGGCGCCCGCGACGAGATGGAGCAGGACGAGCGGGTTGAGCGCGCCGAGCCAGAGCGCGGCGGAGCGCTCCACTCCGCAGCGGTCGGCGAGCAGCGGCAGGAAGGCGATCATCAGTCCGACGCCGAGCAGGGCGACCAGCCGCATACCGAGGATCCCGGCGGACATGTCGACATGGGCGAGATCGGCGGCCTTGGCTGCGGCTGCGAGGAACACCGGGCCGTAGGGCGCCGGGGTGTTCTGCCAGACGGGGGCCACCTCGGTGGCGAGCGGGCCGCCGAGCTGCGCGGGCCCGTGGGTGTAGACGTCGATGCGCGCGTCGACCATGGCGCCCTGCGCGAGATAGCTGTAGACGTCCCGGCTGAACAGCGGCGGTCCGAGCACCAGGGGTGCCGCCCAGGTGCCGAGGGTCAGCAGCAGGGAGCGCGGTGAGGGGGGCCGGGGTCCGCGTACCGCGCGGCCCAGCCACCACCAGGCCGCGATCAGCAGGACGAGCCCGAAGTACGCGCAGAGCACGCCGAGTGCGGCGCGGCCGGACGTGGGCAGAAGGGCCTCGCGTACCGGCAGGGCGCCCGCGGTCAGGCCGCCCACGGTGAGCGCTGCGGAACCCGCGAGCCCCAGCGTCCGGCATCGGTTCGGGTCCACATCCGCGTTCAGGGCGAGCATCTGTGGAGGCTTGCAGGAGGTGGTGGCCGGAAGGCGACGCCCTCGCCACCGGCCGGTGGCCTAGGCATAGCCACCGTCTTAAGTCCGTACGGAAGAGGGGCCCGGGAGGTTTGGAGCGGCGGGGACGGG
>NZ_LATD01000114.1 GCF_000981895.1 Streptomyces odonnellii
GCCCTCGCCCCGCTGCGCTCCCTGCCCCCGTACGCCGACGCCGACCGCGTCCGCCTCAGCGGCAACACCCCCGCGCATCTCTCCGACGGCATCCGCTTCCAGCTCGCCGAGGACCGGGTGCAGGAACTGCTCATGGGCGAGGAGCTGTACGGCGAACGCGAACTGGCGATCCGCGAGCTGTACCAGAACGCCCTGGACGCCGTCCGCTACCGCGACCGCCGTACGGAATATCTGCGCCGGTCCGGACAGCGCCCCGAGGAGGGGTTCGACGGACTGATCGAGTTCGTCCAGTCCGTGGACGACCAGGGGCGTCCATACCTGGAGTGCCGCGACAACGGCATCGGCATGGGCATCAACGAGCTGAGCAATGTCTTCTCCCAGGGCGGCGCCCGCTTCGTGGACCTCCCCGAATACATCGAGGAGCAAACCGCCTGGGCCGAACTCGGCGAACCCCGCATCGAGTTGCACCCCAACAGCCGCTTCGGCATCGGTGTGCTCAGCTACTTCATGCTGGCCGACGAGATCGAGGTGACCACCTGCCGCATGGGCCGCGACGGCCGCGCAGGACACATACTCCAGGTCAAGATCGCGGGCCCGGGCAATCTGTTCCGCATCGAGGACCTGGGCGAGGGCACCGAGCCTGGCACGACGGTACGGCTGCTCCTCACCGAGCACAGGGAGCGGGTGTCCTGCGTGGACACGCTTCAGAAAGTGCTGTGGCTGGCGCCGTACCGTACGACAGCGGAGCAGGGCTCCCGCCACCACGGCTGGGACCGGGGGCAGCTCTCCGTGAGCGGCCCCGAACTGGCCTGGCTCGATGACGCGGAGATGTTCTCGCTCAGCGGCGCGAGCTTCCCGTCCGACCACCCGGACGTGTGGTGGGTCGACGGTACGGGCCGGCTCCTCAGCGACGGACTCCTGGCCTCGGCCGCCAGCGGGCATGAGCCCTATGGCGCGGTGGTCAATCTCGGCGGTGAGCACCAACCCGAGTTGAGTGTCGACCGCAGGACCATCCGCGACTTCGACAGCGCCTATGTGGACAAACTGATGGACGAGGCGCTGCCCAGCCTCTTCTCGTCCGCGCGCCCGCTACTGCGGCCGGACTGGCTCGAACGGGTCAGCGCCTTCTCCATCCGGTTCGCGGACGCGGTCGCCGAGCGGGCGCGGACGAGCGAGGTGCCCTGGCCGATGGGGGACGCCGAACGGCCCTTCGCCGAGCTGGGGTTCTTCCGCCCGGACACAGTGCTGCTGCCGCTCGTCACCGGCAACTATCCGGCGGCCCGCGACATCCATGCCGGCTCGTACCTGAGCACCATCCCGGCGCCCGTGCTGCGCTGGCGGCTGCTCACGCTCTACCGGGCGGGCCTGGGCGATCCCCTGGCCCCGGCTGCTGAGAGCGCTCCCGAGCTGCCCTGTGCCCGGCCCTCCGACGCGTTCCTGCTCATCGAGCGCAGCGCGCCCAGTGGTTGGGCCGGTGATTACAAATCCTGGCTGGAGGGGGTGAACGGGCTGACCAAATACGGCAAACGTCCCTCCGAGTTCGTACTGGACTCCGGCATCCTCAGCCTGAGGGCCCTGCACGAGTGGCGCGACCCCGAGGTGCCGGTCCCCCTCACGGAGATCCTGCCGCTGGTCAGGGAAGCAAAGCTCGGCGTGAGCGCGATCGCGGAGCGCCTGACGGCGCTGGGTTATCCCGTCGCCGCACTGCCTGAGGGCAGCGAGCGGATCCAGCCGGAGGATCTGCCCCTCCTCAGTCCGCCCGGGCGGCCGAGGTGGCTCAAGCCCGGTGACGAGCTGTCCGTGGCCCAGGTCTGCTACAGCGCGGCCACGGCCGAGTGCTCCGTGCGCGCGGCGGCCGACCGGCTCGCCGAGCTGGGCTTCACCGTGCCGGAGGAGTGCTCCGCGTACGAGGACATCACCGCCTGGACCTCGGAGGAGCGCGACATCCTCCTCAATCTGTGGGAATTCCATGCCGACGGTCGGCCGCTGGAAGAGGCCTGGGAGATCAGCTATCGCCAGCTCATCAGTGTGGCGCGGGACTGTGGTGTCACCGCTGACACCGTGACGCGGCTGCTGAAGCGGACGGGCTTCGCCCTGTCCGAGGAGTGCGAGTCGCGCCGGGACGCCCCATTCCCCGAGGACGGCTGGGAGCTGCTCAGCTACAACGACGTAGATCTCACCGTGGACCGCAGGGTTCCCGTACCCCACTTGGCGGGGGTGGCGTATCGCACGGGCCGGACCCTGGAAGCCGTCGCGGAAGAGTTGCAGTCCCTCGGCTTCGAGGTCCCCGAACTGCCCCTTTCCCGGCCGCTGCCGAGCAAGCAGGACCTCAACTTCCTGCCGGACCGGTATACGGTCAGCTCGCACGAAGCCTGGCCGGACGAGGAGAAGCCGCTGTCGCTTCATGACATCGCCGAGCGGGCCGAGCGCTCCAATCTCTCGATGGCGGACGCCGCGGCGAGGCTGAGGGCGCTGGGCTACGACTGCCCGCAGGACTCTGAACTGCTGAACCGCTTGCAGGAGCAGGATTCCGACGCCCTGTGGTGGGACAAGCCCGCAAAGGTCTCACCGAAGCGGCTGTACGCCGTGGCGAAGCACATCGGGGTGCGTTCCGCGACGGTGGCGGACTCGCTCGCGCTGTTCGGGTACGAGGTCGAACCCGCGTCGGAGGACTGGCTGAGGGAGCGGAAGGCGAGGTCGGCGCTGACGGGTGCGCTGGGGGTGCCAACCGAGGACGACGAGGTGGCGGGCACGGAGATCTCGCTCCCCACACTGGCCTCGGTCGCCATGGACCAGCGGCTGCCGTTCCGTACGGTCGCCCTCAAGGCGACGGAACTGGGCCTGCGGCACGAGGCGGAGGAGTGGTTCGTGGCGGACGAGCCGGAGGAGAAAGCCGAGGGGGCCGAGGCTTCTGGCACCGGAACAGCCGGGGCCGAGCCTGATGATGCTCAGCCCGCGGACTGAGCGCCATCCACCGCCGCTTGGACAGCAGACGGCCCGGCCGGCCGTACCGGGGCGAAGCCCCAGCAGCCGGACCGGGCCCCTGCCCATACGGGCGTGCCGGTGCGGGTGTGCCGGTCAGTCGCCCGTGTTGGTGGCCCAGACGGGCCTGTTCGCGTTGTTGTAGACGACGACATTGCCGTCGTCCTGGACCGCCAGATACCGGCCCTTCTGCCAGGTACCGGCGGCCCAGAGCGCCTTGCCCGCCTTGTTGTACACAACGAGGTTGCCGTCGCTCTGCATGACGAGACGGTCGGCGTTGGGGTAGACGTTCGGGGCCTGCCAGGCGGCACGGCCGTCCTTGTAGAGGACGACGTTGCCGTCGCTCTGGACGCGCAGGATGGCGCGTCCGTTGCCGGACGTCCACGCCTGGTTCTTGCCGAGGGTGGCGGGCGCGTAGAACTTGGAGTCGCTCCGCAGGGTCTCCTGGAGATGCGTGCTCTCGACGGTACGGACCGTACGGCCGCTCTCCACCGCGTCAGCGGCGGGAACGGCGGCCAGAACGGGCAGGGCTGCGAGGGCGAGCGCGGGAAGGCCGCGCCGCACGAGGTTTTTGATCACACCCCGGTTGTAGGCAGCCCGCGTATGCCCCGAACAGCCCACCGGCCACGAACTCACCCGTACGGCCCAGCGTTTTCATCGCCGGAACGACTCTGCGTGCCCAGCGACCGTGTGCTTAAACCAACTCGTTTTTCAAGGCCGCCGTGCGGAACGGCCCCTCGGCCGCCTTGAGCCGCTGCATGGTGGTGAGCTGGACGGCGAAGTACACGGCGGCAGCGGCGGCGGCGATGTGCGTCACGTCGGCAGCCGTGTACAGCACCAGCCCGTCCTTGATCTCCGTCAGCATCCCGGCGTCCTGGTACTCCCTCCCGGCGTACCAACTGGACAGCGTGCTCAGGACGAACAGCCCCCACCACAGGTTCACCGGCCAGACCCGCGCCCGGTACCGCTCGCCGTCGGCCGGCAGCGGAGTGGCCGCGCCCCACATGTCGAAGGCGACGCGGTACGGCATCCAGAAATTCGCCAGCGGGATCACCCAGGCTCCGATGGCCCACCCTGGCCCCTTGCGGAACTGGTCCGGCGCCAGCGGCCCGGTCTTGCGGCGCATCTGGAAGAACCAGACGACGAAGAGGATCGCGCAGGGCAGGTACACGATGGCCTGGTACCTCGCGGCTGTGTCGTACAGCGAGGTAACGGCTTCCAGCTTGTCCTGCGGAACCGTGGCGAAGCCGTCGTCGCCGTCGATCGCCGCCCAGTACCGGATCTCGGCGAACAGGCTGAACAGATCGCTGAGGGTCACGACAGCGAGCCCCGCGACGGCCGCGCGCAGAAGTCCGAGCGACGCCACAGGCGGTGCTCCGGGCAGCGGCGGACGCGGACGCAGATCACTGGATGCGGACATGACGACGACAGCCCCCCACAGGCGAGAAACGGAACGGCCTGCGAAGGAACGCACGGCCGAGTCACCATACGCCGGACATGAGAGTCCCGTCCATGACAATTCCGCAGGTGGGCGGCGGTCCGTCGATCCGAAACGATCAGTGAGCCGCCGGACCGGGACATACAGCCGGGCCAAGCCCTGCAACCGGGCCGTGCCATGCAGCCGAGCGGGGCCATGCCACCGGTTCAGGTCATGCCGCCGGTTCGCGTCAGGCCGCCGGGGCCGGTCGTCCCTTCGGCCTTCTCAGGCCCGCCTCCGTGAGCCTCCGTACCAGTTCCTTCGAGCCGACCTCCACCGCGCCCGCCCGCACCAGATCCCCGTACCGCTCCCCCGGCACGTCGTAGTGGTCGCGTTCGAAGGCGCGGCGCGGGCAGCCGGACGCCGCCGCGAAGGCGTGCAGTTCGTCGAACGAGACATCGCTGACCAGGTGCGACCACAGCCGCCCGTGCCCCGGCCAGGTCGGCGGGTCGATATAGACCGTCACGAGCCGTCCGCCCCCGCACCGGCCCCCGTACCAGCTCCCGTATCCGCCCCCAGCGCGCCGACCGCCGCGACCACCACGCCCGCCTCCGAGCAGACCCAGTGCGGATTGGGCCCCAGTTCGGGCTCGACATCGAGCGCGTGCGGTTCGGTCGCCACGCCCTCGGTCTCCGTACAGACCGGGCAGAGGGGCCACCGTCCGTACCGTTCGAGCAGCGCGTCCTGCACATCCTGGGCGACCAGCCCCGCCACGAACGCCGCGCCCTCGGGCCACTGCTCCACCCACCAGCGCCGGTGCGAGACCGACTCCTCCACCAGCGACACGACGTCGGCGCGCGCCACCCCGCCCGCGGCCAGGTCGGCCAGGACCAGGGCCCGCGCCGCATGCAGCGCGCGCTCCAGCGGATCCACTTCGAGGTCCGGGTCGGGATCGTCGATACGGTCGCTCATTCCGCCATTGTCAGGGATGACCGGGGGTTGACGACCGGCGAGGGCCGAAAATATCTTTCAAAGGTGACCCAAGACGTGAAGGAAATTTTCAGCGGCGACCCGCCACCCGCCCCCGCGGCCCTCGCCGCCAAGGTACGCACCCTCGCGCCCACCATGACCCGCTCCATGCAGCCCGTCGCCGAGGCCGTCGCCGGGGACCCGGCCGGCTGCGCCGCGCTCACGGTCACC
>NZ_LATD01000115.1 GCF_000981895.1 Streptomyces odonnellii
GGATACGGGGGCGGGCCGGGGCGGGGTCAGGCGGCGTCGTGGACCAGACCGAGGCCGGACAGCGCGGCCGAGCCGTACGCCCCCTCGACCATGGCCTCGACCTCGAACCGGACGCGTTCGGTGGGCGGGTAGCCGATCAGCTCGGCGGCCCGGTGCGGCGGCAACTGCTGCTGGTCGCGGGCCTCCGCCGACTCCCACAGCATGACCGCGCCCCAGCGGTTGCCGGGCCGGTCGGAGATCCAGAACTTCAGGCGCAGCCCCTTCACCGAAGTCCAGGGCGGCACCCCCTCGTCACGCAGATACTCCCGCAGCGAGTCGATGGTCTGCTCGGATTCGGTCAGGTCCCACCAGGCGATGGTGACGATCACGCGCGTAGCACCTCTTCCATATGTGTGGCCCAGATGTGCCGCCCGTCGCGGGTGAGCACGGATTCGGCGTGGAACTGCATCGAGACGAAGTGGGGCCCGCGCAGGGCGTGCACCTCGCCGCTCCCGGCGTCCCGGCTGACCTCGACGGGTCCGGACTCGGGGTGGTGGAAGGCGTCCTGGCCGCAGCGGGCGGCGAAGGCGTTGTAGAAACCGGCGAGCACATGGGTGCCGAAGAGATCGATCTCGCGCCGGGTGCCCTGGTTGCAGACCTCGCAGCGGAGCACGTCCAGACCGAGCCGGCGGCTGAGCACCTGGTGGCTGAGGCAGACCGCGAGGAAGGGGAGCCGCCGGGCCAGCAGGGTGCCGATCGCGGTGTGCAGATGGGCGATCCGGGGGTCGCCGGTGTCATTGGGGTCGCCGGGTCCCGGGCCCATGACGACCAGGTCGTGGGCGTCGAAGGAGTACGGCTCGTCGAAGCGGGCCACCGTCACCCGGGTGCCCAGGGAACGGAGCTGATGGGCGATCATCGCGGTGAAGGTGTCCTCGGCGTCGACGACGAGGACGCGCCGCCCGGCCGGACCGGACAACGGCTTACCACGCGCCCCGCCCCCGGAGAGCGCCCCTTCGCCGGAGCGCGCCCCGCCAACGGAAAACGCCGAAGACGCCTCGTCCCCGGAGAACGCCTCGCCCCAGGCGGGCTTCTCCGCCCCCGCCAGCCAGAACCCCGCGAGGTCCTCGTTCCGGCTCTCCAGGGCCGACCGTACGGCCGGATGGTCCCCGAGCCGTACGGCCGTCCCGGCCGCCGGCGGGGCCGGTTCCTCCTGTGCCGTCGCCTCGGCGCGCTCCCGCCGGACGCCTTCCAGCGCGGAGAGCAGACCCGCCGCCTTCGCCCTGGTCTCGGCCGCCTCGGAGAGCGGATCGGAGTGCCGTACGAGAGTGGCGCCCACCCCGATGCTCACCCGGCCGGCGCGGTCGATGTCCGCGGTACGGATCAGGATGGCCGAGTCCAGCGACCGTCGGCCGCCCTCGCGGCCGATCAGGGCCATGACACCGCTGTAGTAGCCGCGCCCGCCCGGCTCGTACCGGCCGATCACCCGGCACGCGCTCTCCAGCGGGCTCCCGGTGACCGTCGGAGCGAACAGGGTCTCGCGGAGGATCTCCTGCGGCTCCCGGCCGGAGCGGCCCTCGATGAGGTACTCGGTGTGCGCGAGCCGGGCCATCTCCTTGAGCCGCGGCCCCACGACCCGGCCGCCGGTGTCGCAGATCCGGGCCATCATCTTCAGCTCTTCGTCCAGCACCATGTACAGCTCGTCGCTCTCCTTCTCGTCGGAGAGGAACTCCAGGACGTCGGAGAGCACGGGCCCGCCGGGCGGATAGCGGTAGGTGCCGCTGACCGGGTTCATCACCGCCGTGCCCCCACGCAGGCTGATGTGCCGCTCGGGGGTGGCGCCGACGAAGGTACGGGTGCCGGTGTGCGCGATGAAGGTCCAGTACGCGCCCGACTCCCGCTCGCAGAGCCGGCGGAAGAAGGCCAGCGCGGCGGCGGGACCGTACCCCTCGATCTCGCTGATGAATGACCGCTTGATGACGAAGTTGGCGCCCTCGCCGCTGCCGATCTCCTCGGTGACGACCCTGCGGACGATCTCCGCGTAGTCGTCGTCGGCGACATCGAACCGGCCGTTCACCAGGTGGATCGGGACCTCGGGGATCCGCGCCAGCGCCTCGGCCAGCGGGACCACGGCCTGGTCCGTCACCGTCAGCGCGAGCAGCGGCGATCCGTCGTCGACGGTGGCGAAGCCGCGCTCGGCGATCTGCCGGTACGGGATGATGACGAGGACGTCCTGGCCGTCGCCCCCGGAGTCGTCCGGTACGGGCACGCCGGCGAGGGAGTCCGGCTCCGAGAGATCCCCGAGCAGTACGTCCAGCAGGCCGGGGCCGGTCGTCTCCGGGCGGTGGAGCAGCGCGAAGGGCGGCGGCTGCGCGGCCAGCACCGCGGCCAGCGGATCCGCGCTCATGCCAGCACCTGTCTGTGGGTGACCACCATGGCGCAGCGCGCCGCCGCGTACTCCATGGTCATCCGGTGGTCGCGCCGGGAGAAGTCCCCGATGGCGTCGGCGACGAGGAACGTCTCGATGTCGTTGGTGAACGCCTCGACCGCGCTGGCCAGGACGCCGATGTGCCCGTACACCCCGCAGATGACGAGCTGGTCGCGGTTCCGCGCGCGCATCCACTCCAGCAGATCGGAGCGGTGGAAGGCGCTGTAGCGCCATTTGGTGAGCTGCCGGTCGGCGGGGCCCGGCGCGAGCGGCTCCACCACCTGCCGGTCGGCGGGGTCGGTGCGCATCCCGGGGCCCCAGAAGTCCTTGATGAGGCCGCGCTCTTCGTCGGTCATCCCGCCGGGCTGCGCGGTGTACGCGACCGGCACCCCCAGCGCGCGGCAGCGGTCGCGCAGCGACGCCGCGTTGCTCACCAGGTCCTCCCGCAGCGGCTCGGGGAACGGCCGCAGGAAGTACCTCTGCATGTCGTGGACCAGCAGCACGGCACGCCGGGGGTCGGCGACCCAGCGTGCGGTGTTGGCCGGCAGACCGGCGGCGGTGGGTAAGGCGTACGGCGCTATGGGGGGAATGCCGGACATGATTGTTTCTCTCCTTGGCGAAGGGATGGATCCCGTCCGGGAAGGTCGTGGCGCACGGTCGACAGGGGTGAGCGCCGGTGTGCGGCGGGCCGGGTGGGGGCGCTATACGGAGTGGGGGGTGTTCCGGGCCAGTTGCTCGGCGACGGCCCGCCAGCCCCTGGCGTACTCCATCGCGGCGCTGGCGATGGTGTGGCGGCGGTGGGCGGGGACGCAGTTGGCGAGGGTCGCCCAGGTCTCACCGCTGAGGGCGTGGGCCTCCATCAGACGCAGCAGGGTGCGCCCGCTCTCGCTGTAGCGGAGCGAGGGGTCGGTACGGAGACGCTGGACCACGGCGGCGCGGTCCGGCGGTTCCTGGCCGGGGCCCGTGCCGGTGTGCGGGTCGTCGGGTCCTGGCCGCGGGGGCGGCTCGGCGGTCCATCCCGCGTCGTCGGGCTCCCGTCCGGCCGGTTCCTCGTCGCACAGGAGACGGCTGCGGACGGACCGGGCGGTCTCGGGCGAGATGCCCACGGCCTTGGCGATCTGACGGAGCGACAGTTCCGGGTTGCGCAGGATCAGTTCGGACGCCAGCCGGCGCTTCTCCCCCGCGTCGGCGGGCCGTACGCGCCCGTCGAGACCGATGCGGCTGTCCGGCCTGCGCGTTGTGGCGGCGGGGTGCTTACGGCGCACCTCGGCGACGGTCTTCGCGGACAGCCCGGTGACGGAGGCGATTAATCGGTCGGACCACTGGGGGTGGGAGGCGATGATGCGTGCCGTGGCCGCCTTGCGGTCGGCCGCGGAGAGCGGCAGCCCGCCCGCGAGGTTCGCCTGGACGGCGAGGACGAACGCCTCGGCCTCGTCGCCCTCGAACATCCGGGCGGTGATGAACTCCTGCTTGCGCAGCTCGGCGGCGCGCAGCCGGTGCAGCCCGTCGACCACCCGCATGGTCTGCCGGTGCACGACGATCGGCGGGAATTCGCCCAGGGCTCCGGCCAGCATCCGGATGTGCTCCGGGTTCTCCCCGGTGGTGCGCGGCGTGTCGGCGATCACCAAGGACCCGATGACCACCTTTACCGCCGGCCCCAGCATTTTCCGCCGCCGTCCCGGAATCGCACCCCTGCGTTCATAGGGAAGCCCGCTCTCCCTTTCAAGAGGGCCGGCCGCTGAATTCTTCACCATCTATACCCCAACCATCGCAAGGAAATTAAATAAGCCTCCGATGAAGAGCCGCCGCCACACTAGGTACCGATTGTCGAGAACGTCAATATCACAAAAGTCGCAGACCGCGTGGCGCCGTTCGGGTCCGCGAGAGAAAGTACCCGAGAAAGCCCCGTCCAACTGGGGATTTTCCCCGGCTGGACGCTCTGCGGGGAGCCTGGATAATCCCTCAAGAACCGCTCAAGAACCCGCACTCTGGACAGGTTCAGGGGCACAGTGATAAAAGAATTCAAGCAGCCAGGAGGCGGGTATCGCCTCCCGCTTTTCGGACGCATTTCATTCCCCATACTTCATGAGGCCACTTCGTGAGGCCGCGTTCCCGCACCACCGCACCGCCACAGAGCCACAGAAGTGAGTCCTTTACCAGGAGTGAGTCCTTATGTGTGGTATCGCCGGCTGGGTCTCCTATGACTCCGATCTCACCACTCGCCATGACGTCCTGAACGCGATGACGGCCACCATGGCCTGCCGGGGCCCGGACGACTCCGGGGTCTGGGTCCGCCCCCACGCGGGACTCGGCCACCGGCGTCTCGCGGTCATCGATCTCGTCGGCGGCCGGCAGCCGATGGAGGTGCGGACGCCGGGCGGCACGATCTCCCTCGTCTACACCGGCGAGGTCTACAACTTCACCGAGCTGCGCGCCGAACTGGAGGGCAAGGGGCACCACTTCAGGACCGCCAGCGACACCGAGGTCGTACTGCTGGGCTATCTGGAGTGGGGCGAGAGCCTGCCCGAGCACCTCAACGGCATGTTCGCGTTCGCCATCTGGGACGAGCGCGAGAACAAGCTGGTCATGGTCCGTGACCGGCTGGGCGTCAAGCCGCTCTACTACTACCCGACCCCCGACGGTGTCCTGTTCGGCTCCGAGCCCAAGGCGATCCTCGCCAACCCCCTGGCCCGTCCGGCCGTCGACACCGCGGGGCTGCGCGAGCTGATCGGGTTCACCATGGCTCCCGGCTGGGCGCTGTGGAAGGACATGCGCGAGGTCGAGGCGGCCACCGTCGTCACCGTCGACGCGCGGGGCATCCGTACCCGTACGTACTGGTCGCTGGAGGCCAGGGAGCACACCGACGACCTGGCGACGACGCTGACCAGGGTCGGTGCGCTGATGACCGACATCGTGCACCGCCAGCTCGTCGCCGACGTGCCCCAGTGCGTGCTGCTCTCCGGCGGCCTGGACTCCAGCGTGGTCACCGGCCTCGCGGCGGCCCGGCTGGCCGCCCGTGGCGAGCGGCTGCGGACCTTCTCGGTGGACTTCGCCAACCGCGAGGAGACCTTCCGGGCCGATGCCAACTGGGACAGCCCGGACACCCCGTACATCCGGGATGTCGTGGACCTGGTCGGTTCCGACCACCGCTTCGTCACCCTCAGCCCGGACGAGCTGACCGATCCCGAACTGCGCCGCGCGGTGATCACGGCGCGCGACATGCCGGTCGGCTTCGGCGAGACGGACACCTCGCTGTATCTGCTGTTCAAGGCGATCCGGGCGGAGTCGACGGTGGCCCTGTCCGGCGAGTCCTCGGACGAGGTGTTCGGCGGGTACCGCTGGTTCCACGACCCCGAGGCCGTGAAGGCGGAGACCTTCCCCTGGCTCGCTTTCCAGAGCCCGATGAGCCACGGGCGCTCGGCCCCGTTCCGCCCGGAGGTGCGCGGCGCCCTCGATCTCGACACGTATGTACCCGACCAGTACGCGACCGCGGTCGCGGCCGTCGGCCATCTCGCCGGGGACGACGAGCACGAGCGGCGGATGCGGACGATCGGCAATCTCCATCTGACCCGGTTCGTCCGGATGCTGCTGGACCGCAAGGACCGGGTGTCGATGGCGGTCGGGCTGGAGGTGCGCGTGCCGTTCTGTGACCACCGGCTGGTTGAGTACGTGTACAACGCCCCCTGGTCGCTGAAGTCCTTCGACGGCCGGGAGAAGAGCCTGCTGCGGCACGCCACCGCCCATGTGGTGCCGGAGTCGGTACGGGGCCGGCGGAAGAGCCCGTACCCGTCCACCCAGGACCCGGGGTACGGGGCGGCCCTCCAGCAGCAGGCGAAGGAGGTGCTGGCCGACGACGGTCACCCGGTGTTCACCCTGATCGACCGGGCGTGGCTGACCGAGGCGGTCGGGCGGGACGTCACGATGCCCAGCGGCGACCGGCGCGGGCTGGAGCGCGTGCTGGACTTCTACCACTGGTTCGACCTCTACCGGCCGGAGATCATCCTGGACTGACCCGAGGGCCCTGCCCCGTCCGGACCGTGCGGACCGTGCGGCCGTGACGGCCGTTCGAACCGTTCGGACCGGGGGACAGGGCCGACCGGCCCCTGGCCTCCGGTGCCCGGCGCACCGAGGCTGGGGGTGGACGGACCGTAGGAGGCACCATGCACCGCGCCCCGCGCATCGTGAGCGACGTGATGACGCACACCGTGGTCGCGGTCGGCCCCCGGGCCGGGTTCAAGGAGATCGTCGGGGCCATGGAGCGGTGGAAGGTCAGCGCCGTGCCGGTGCTGACCGGCGACGGCCGGGTGGCCGGGGTGATCTCCGAGGCCGATCTGCTGCCCAAGGAGGAGTTCCGGGACGCGGACCCGAGCCGGATGGAGCAGATGCGGCGCCTCGGCGATCTGCGCAAGGCCGGGGCGGCGACCGCCGACGAACTGATGAGCGCCCCCGCGGTCACGGTCCGTGAGGACGCCACTCTCGCCCAGGCGGCCAGGACGATGGCCAGGGGGCGGCTGAAGCGGCTCCCCGTGGTGGACGCCTCGGGAATGCTCCGGGGCATCGTCAGCCGCTGCGACCTGCTGAAGGTGTTCCTCCGCCCGGACGAGGACCTCGCCGAGGAGATACGGACGGAGATCGTCGACCGTCTCTTCCTGCTGTCCCAAAACACCGTGGACGTCTCGGTCGAGGACGGGATGGTGACCCTCAGCGGCCGGGTCCGGGACACGGCGCTCGTACCGCTGGCGGCCCGGCTGGTAAGGGCGGTCGAAGGGGTCGTGGATGTCGAGTGGGCCCTGCCGGAGCCCGGAACCCGGCGACCGGAACCCCCGGTGGCATGAGGTGGGGCCCGTTCGGCCCTGTTGTGCGTGCGCGTTCCGGAGTAAGGATCGGGAAGTGGTGGCCCGGACGACTGTCCGGACCGGTGGGAGGGGACCTCGACGCGGAGGAGAGATATGGATGAGGCACACGGCTTCTCGCCGCAGAAGCCGATCCGGGTGTTCCTGCTCGACGACCACGAGGTCGTACGGCGCGGAGTGCAGGATCTGCTCGACGCCGAGCCGGACATCGAGGTGGTCGGCGACGCCGGATCCATCGCCCAGGCCATGGCCCGGGGACCGGCCCTGCGCCCGGACGTCGCGATCCTGGACGTACGGCTTCCGGACGGCGACGGGATCTCGGTCTGCCGGGACCTGCGCTCGCGGATGCCGGCGCTGGCCTGCCTGATGCTCACCTCGTTCGACGACGACGACGCCCTCCTCGACGCGATCATGGCCGGGGCGGCCGGATACGTACTGAAGGAGATCAAGGGAGCGGATCTGGTGGCGGCGGTGCGTACGGTCGCGTCCGGCCGGTCCATGCTCGATCCGGCGACGACGACCCGGCTGATGAGCAGCCTGCGCGGCGGCGGCACCGAGGAGGAGCCGGAGACCGACGCGCTGGCCGAACTCTCGCCCCGCGAGCGCGAGATCCTCGTCCTGATCGGGGAGGGCCTGACCAACCGGGAGATCGGAAAGCGGCTGTTCCTGTCCGAGAAGACGGTCAAGAACCATATCTCGCGGCTGCTGGCCAAGCTGGGTGTGGAGCGCCGCATCCAGGCCGCGGTCCTCGCCACCCAGGCCGGTCCGTACCACGACGGCGCCGGCTACTGACGGAGTCGTCGTGGTACGGACGCCGCTGAGGCGCTCTCCCTAGTCCGGGGGACCGCAGGACACGCGGGACAGGGGGTCAGGCCGCCGGGGTCACCGCGCGGCGGGACAGCTCCGGGGGGTCATCGCAGGCTGATCGGTACTGACCATACGAGACGCGTCCCGCCGCCGTGTTCCGGAGGGCCGAGCGTCATCGTGCCGCCCAGGCCCTCCGCCCGCCGGGCCAGATTGTCCAGCCCGCTTCTGGGCCGGTCCGGTGGGATTCCGGTCCCGTTGTCCGAGACCGTGAGCGTGAGCCGGCTGTCCCGTACGACGAGTGAAACTTCCGCGCCCGTGGCGTGCGCGTGCCGGGCGACATTGCTCAGCGCCTCCCCCAGGACGGCCACCACATGCTCGGCGACGTCCGTCGGGACATCGGTGTCGATGAGCCCCTCCATCCGCAGGGACGGAGTGAAACCGAGGGCGCGTACGGCACGCTCCACCGCCATGGTGACCCGGACCCGCAGCCCCTGGCGGGTGCGTCCGGCCTCATGGGCACGCAGCCCGAAGATGGTGGAGCGGATGATCTTGATCGTCTCGTCGAGGTCGTCCACCGCGCGCAGCAGCCGGTCGCGGGCGGCCGGGTGCTCGACGAACCGTACGGTGCTCTGCAAGGTCATGCCGGTGGCGAAGAGCCGCTGGATGGCCAGATCGTGCAGATCACGGGCGATCCGGTCACGGTCCTCCAGGAGGGTGAGCTGCTCGGCCGACTGCCGTCGGCCGGCCAGTTCCATCGCGATCGCGGCCTGTCCCGCGAAGGCCAGCAGCGGAGCGGTCTCGGCCTGGGTGAACGCGGATCTCCCCTGCTTCCGGCCCATCAGCAGCACTCCCCGTACCCCCTCCCCGGCGCCCATGGGTACCGCGACGGCGGGCCCGAGAGCGCGCCACGGGGGCGGGCGGTGCATCGTGACCCGCGGGTCGGTCTGGATATCGGGGCTGAGCAGGGGCTCTCCGGCGTACAGGGCCGCGCCGACGAACGATCCCTCCCGGGGGAGCACCAGTCCTTGGTACACCTCCGCGCCCACCCCGGTGGCAAGCGCCAGCCGCATCGTCTTCCCGCCGTCGCCGGGCAGCGCCAGCACGCCCAGGTCGGCGGAGAGGATGCGGCGCGCGTGGTCGACGATCAGCGGGAGAACCTGCCGCTCGTCCGCCCCGGACAGCAGGCTGGCGATGACGTCCGCGTTGGCCTCCTGCCAGCGCTGCCGGTTGCGGACGCTCTCGTACAGCCGCGCGTTCTCGATGGCGACCCCGGCCGCGGCGGCGAGGGTGGCCAGGACGGTCTCGTCCTCGTCGTCGAAGTCCTTGCCACCGCGTTTCTCGGTCAGGTAGAGGTTGCCGAACACCTCGTCGCGCACCCGGATCGGCACTCCGAGGAAGGAGTGCATCGGCGGGTGCCCGGGCGGGAAGCCGTACGAGGCCGGGTGGTCGGACAGTTCGGAGAGACGCAGGGACTCGGGGCGCCGGATGAGTTCGCCGAGGATTCCATGGCCCTCGGGGAGATGGCCGATCGCAGCGGTCTGCTCCTTGGACACGCCGACCGGCAGGAACTCGGAGAGCAGGGGCTCCTCCCCGATGACACCGAGGGCGCCGTACTCGGCGTCCACAAGGGTCACCGCCGCCTGCACGATGTGCCGCAACACTTGGGGCAGATCCAGCTCACGCCCGACCTTGAGCACAGCTTCGAGCAGGCTGTGCACGGACTCGGGAGCCCCCCTCTGGACCGCCTCCAGATGGGCCTGCAACTCCTCCGGCAGGACGTCCAGCCGCCTCGGCGTGTCGTCCGCCACCCGCTTGTTCCCGTCGTCGCCCACGGTCCGTTCCTCCGTCAGGCCCACGCGTCGGCCCACAACCGGCGGTACTTCCACGGTAACGGCTCGCGGAAGGCGGGCATCCCGAAAAGGCCACTGGCTCGTACGGTCCGGAAGTCCCGGCCGTACGGAAGGGCGGGCGTACGGGAAGGGGCAGGGCGCATGGGAGGGGCAGGCGTACGAGCGGCTCAGGCCGTGCCGGGATTCACCGGACACGGCCGGCCCACGGGTCAGTCGTGCGGGACGACCGCCACCGGGCAGGGCGCGTGGTGCACCGCCGCCGACAGTACGTGCCCGACCCGCGGCGAGAGCGGCGGCCGCTTCCTGCGGCGGCCGACGACCAGCAGTCCGGCGCCCGCCGCGCCCCGGACGACCGCCCGGGCCGCGCTCTCCGACCACACCGTGTCGACCACGCGTACGTCGGGGAACTTCTCACGCCAGGGGCGCAGCGCCTCGGCCAGTTCCCGCCGCGCGTCCTCGGCGGCCCGCCCGGCCACCGTCCCCGAGCGGTACGGATCGTCGGCGCCGCCATGCGTGAAGGCGGGCGGCGGGAGGTTCCTGCCGTGGACGGCCCGCAGGGTGACCCCGCGCCGGGCAGCGCTGTCGAAGGCGAACTCGATCAGCGCGTCGCACGGGCCGTGCAGGCTCAGCCCCATCACCACATCGCGCCCCTCCACCACATCACGGTCGTCCGTCACTGCCGTGACCTCCTCCCGGGCGCGTACGAGCACCGAGGGACCGTCGGCCCGCGCCACCACATGGAGAGCGATGTCGCCGAGGAAGTAGCTGGCCAGGGGTGCCATGTCCCGCGAACCGAGGACCAGCACCTCCGACTCCCCGGCCGCCGTCAGCAGCGCGCTCACCGGGTCCTGGGCGACCAGGTCCTCGACGACGGGCAGATCGGGGCGGTGCTCGGTGACGGTACGGAGGGCCTCGGCCATGATCCGCTCGGCCCAGTAGTTCTGATCGCTCTCCCGGATCTCCGTCCGCGTGGACTCTTCCGGCCCGACGGACAGCAGCACCCACGCGTGCAGCAGGCGCAGTGTCGCGTGCCGCAGCTCCGCCTCCCTGGCCGCCCAGCGGACGGCGAAAAGGGACTCGGGGGTCCCGTCCAGCCCGACAGTGACGACCGGTGTCATATGTCCTCACTCCCTCCACGGCATTCCTGCCGTACCTCCGGTGCCGTACCTCCAGCGTCCGCGCCGACGCCGCCGGGCGGCATGAGCCACTCGGCCCCTTGGCCGGTCTCCGACGGCCCGCGCCGCGACAGCGCGCCCGAAAGACAGGACGCTGGAAGAGGCGGCCCGGCGCCCGTCCGGCGGCGTCCGGCAGCCGCCCGGCGGCGCATCCGGACAGCGGAGCATCCGGGCAGCCGCGTACTCGGACAGCCGGGCAGGAGGAGGCGAGGCTGCGATGGAGGCGATGGGGCTTCCCCTGGTCGTGGGAGTGGACGGCTCCGAGGGCAGCGGTCAGGCGGTCGAGTGGGCGGCGGCCGAGGCCGACCGCTCCTGCCTGCCCCTGCGGCTGGTGTACGCCTCCCTCTGGGAGCACTACGAAGGCATACGGAGCGAGCCCGGCACCGACCGCCCCTACGAGGAGGTCCTGGCCGAGGACCTCCTCGCAGCCGCCGAGGAGCGCGCGCACCGGATCGCCGCCGATGTGAAGGTCTCTACCGCCATCCAGCCCGAGGACCCGGTGACCGCGCTTCTGCGAGAGGCCCTGGACGCGTCCTTTCTGGTGCTGGGGCCGCACGGGCACGGCCCGGTCGCCGGTCTGCTCCTGGGATCCGTGAGCCTGGCCGTCGCGGCGCGGGCCCCCTGTCCCGTGATCGTGGCCCGCGGCGAGGAGCCGAACCTGTTGTCGGCGCTCCGGCGCGTGGCCGTCGGCGTCGGGGACGGTCCCGGGAGTGCCGCCGCCGTACGGTTCGCCTTCCGCGAGGCGCGGTGGCGCGGCTGCGAACTGCTGGCCGTACGCGCCTGGCACCTCCCCGCGCACGAGACCCTGCCGCATCCGCTGACCGGCGCGGACCGCGCCAGGGCGCATCGGCGTGAGGCGGGCGAGTCCGCCGACCGGGTCATGGGGCTCGTCAGCGGGAAGTACCCGGAGGTCGCCGCCCGGCGAAGGCTCGTACCGGGTCCGGTGCATCAGGTCCTGCTGGACGAGTCGGCCGGCGCGGATCTGCTGGTGGTGGGCGCGGAGCGGCGGCATCCGGTCGTCGGCCTCCCGCTCGGGCGGGTCCATCACGCCGTGCTGCGCCATTCCGCCTGCCCGGTCGCGATCGTCCCGGTGCGGGGCTGACCGGCGAGGCCCGGTACGGCCGTACCCGCCGCCCGGGACTCACCCACCCCACCGCCTGGGACTCCTGTCCCTTATACACCTCTCCGA
>NZ_LATD01000116.1 GCF_000981895.1 Streptomyces odonnellii
GGGTGCCCGAGGGGCGGGAGGGCATCCCAGCGCCCCGCCTCTCGGTTTTTCTCGTTCTTACGGGTTCTGCTGCTGATCTACGGAGTTCTCCCCGCGGAGCCGGTCCTACGAAGCCGGTCCTACGAAGTCGACGACCGGTGGCAGATGTACGCCAGGGTGCCCAGCAGCAGCCGGGCCTGGGGCGGGTCGGCGGCGGTGTCCAGCGACGGAGGACGCAGCCAGCGGACCGGACCGAGACCCGGCACCTCCGAGGGCGGCGCCGGCACATGGCTGCCCGGCCCCAGGCCGTGCAGGTCCAGATCGGCGTCGTCCCAGCCCATCCGGTAGAGCAGCTCAGGCAGTTCGGTCGCGGCGCCGGGCGCGACGAAGAAGTACGTACGGCCCGTCGGCGTCGCCAGGACCGGGCCCAGCGGCAGCCCCATCCGTTCGAGCCGCACCAGCGCGCGGCAGCCCGCCTGCTCCGCCACGTCGATGATGTCGAAGCCGCGGCCCACCGGCAGCAGCACCGCCGCGCCCGGCGCCCCCGACCAGGCCCGGGTGACCTCGTCCAGCGTGGCGCCCGCCCGGACCTCGGGGCGGAAGTCCAGCGGATGCGCCCCCGGCGCCGCGCAGTCCGCCGCGCCGCAGGAGCACCGGCCGCCCGCGGCGCGCGCCCCCGGCACGACGTCCCAGCCCCAGAGCCCGGTGTACTCCGCCACCGCGGTGCACTCTGTCGCGCGGCCGCGGCGCCGTGAGCCGGACCGCATCTCCCGGATGCCGCCGATCGTGAAGCCCATGCCCCCTCCAACGGGTCGTACTCACCGGTGGTTACGTCTCGCAGTCTGCCCGTGACACTCCGTCGCCACCGGGGCGGTACGGGCGGCGCCAAGGGGCACTCGGGGGAGTGCGCCCGGCAGCGCGCGCCCCGGCGTGCGACGTTCCGCCCGCCGCTGATCATTGTGTGTCAAGTGAATCGCGCCCCGTCATAGGCGAGTTCATTCGAAGGGGTGGCGAATGGTGGCGTTTGTGGAATCACCCTCGCTGGACGGGTGATCGTAGGATTACTTTCAGTGCACGGACCGTGGGGAAATCCACACGCGTGGGTATGCCGGGGGCATCCCGGTTTCCTGTTCGACGGGGCTCAACCCCGGGACAGGCGGCCGCGATTCACGGCATTCTGGTACCGGTTCGCGCGACAGGGCTTCAGCGGATGGGGGCGTTCCAGTGGGCGGCAGCGGCGCAGGCGGTACGAATACCGGCAAGCGTCCGAATGGGCATCTCGCCTCGTGGTTCGTGCGCAGCGGCTGGTCGAAGGGCGAGCTGGCGCGTCAAGTCAACCGCAGGGCGCGCCAGATGGGCGCGCACCACATCAGTACGGACACCTCGCGGGTGCGCCGCTGGCTCGACGGCGAGCAGCCACGCGAACCGATCCCGCGCATTCTCTCCGAGCTGTTCTCCGAGCGATTCGGTTCGGTCGTGAGTATCGAGGACCTCGGGCTGCGCACCGCGCACCAGTCGCCCTCGGTCTCGGGCGTCGATCTGCCCTGGGCGGGACCGCAGACCGTGGCCCTGATCAGTGAGTTCTCACGGAGCGATCTGATGCTGGCGCGGCGCGGCTTCCTCGGGACCTCGCTGGCGCTGGCCGCGGGCCCCGCCCTGGTCGAGCCCATGCAGCGCTGGCTGGTGCCCATCCCCTCGGGTGATCCGGGCGGCCCCGGGATCGAGCCCGTACCCTCGCAACGGCCGTCCAAGCTCTCCGGGCCCGAGCTGGAGCTGCTGGAGTCGACCACCGCGATGTTCCGGCAGTGGGACGCGCAGTGCGGCGGCGGTCTGCGGCGCAAGGCGGTCGTCGGCCAACTCCACGAGGTCACCGACCTGCTCCAGGAGACACAGCCCGAGGCCACCGCGCGACGGCTCTTCCGGTGCGCGGCCGAGCTGGCGGAGCTGGCCGGCTGGATGAGCTATGACGTCGGTCTCCAGCCCAATGCCCAGAAATACTTCGTCCTGGCCCTGCACGCGGCGAAAGAAGCGGGGGACAAGCCGCTCGGCTCGTACATCCTCTCGTCCATGAGCCGCCAGATGATCCATCTGGGCCGGCCCGACGACGCGCTGGAGCTGATCCATCTCGCGCAGTACGGGAGCCGCGGCTGCGCCACGCCCCGGACCCAGGCCATGCTGTATGCGATGGAGGCACGCGCGTACGCAAACACCGGACAGCCCGGAAAGTGCAAGCGGGCGGTGAGAATGGCCGAGGACGCGTTCTCCGACGCGGGGCTCGACAGCGAGCCGGAGCCCGACTGGATCCGCTTCTTCACCGAGGCCGAGCTCAACGCGGAGAACGCCCACTCGTACCGCGATCTGGCCTATGTCGCAGGCCGCAGCCCCACCTACGCCTCCCTCGCCGAACCGCTGATGCGGCGCGCCGTCGACCTGTTCGAGAAGGACGACGAGCACCAGCGGTCGTACGCGCTGAACCTGATCGGCATGGCCACCGTCCATCTCCTCAAGAAGGAGCCCGAGCAGTCCACGGCCCTGGCCCAGAAGGCGCTGAAGGTGGCGCGCAAGGTGCGCTCCGAGCGGGTGAACACCCGGCTGCGCAAGACCGTGGACACCGCCGCCAGGGACTTCGGCGATGTCGCCGGGGTCGCCGAACTCACCGATCTGCTCACCGCCCAGCTTCCCGAATCCGCCGAAGCCGTCTGAGCCGGCGGGCCCCCGTGCCCGCCTCCGGAACCCCGGCCGCGGCCGTCACCCCGTACAGTCCGACACGGCTCCCCCGCCGCCAGGTCAGCAGGGTGCGGGCCGCGGCCGGTTTCCGATGTCCGCAGAGGGTGTCCAGGGCCGCCGCGGAGATCCGGTGGTTCATCGGCTCGTAACACGGGTGACGCCTTCGTCACGGGTGTGAAACATCGAGCGGCACTGGCCGAAACCGCGTTGCGCCAATCTCCTCAGCACAGTCGGCCCATACCTTGAGCATCCGCACGGGCCGTTCCGACCGCGAGGAGACGCTGGCCTTGAATGGCGCAGATACCGCATTCGTACTGATCAGTGCCGCGCTCGTCATGCTGATGACGCCCGGCCTGGCATTTTTCTACGGCGGCATGGTGCGGGTGAAGAGCGCCCTCAACATGCTCATGATGTCCTTGATCTCGCTCGGTATCGTCAGTGTGCTGTGGGTCCTCTACGGATACTCGCTCACCTTTGGTGACGACATCGGCGGCGGGCTCCTCGGCAACTTCGACCATGTCGGCTTCCAGGGCATTTCGGTCGACTCCCTGACCGGGGGCAAGGAAGGCATTCCGGTCTTCGCTTTCGCTCTCTTCCAGCTCATGTTCGCCGTGCTCACTCCGGCACTGATAAGCGGTGCGCTCGCCGACCGTGTGAAGTTCAGCGCCTGGGCGCTGTTCATCACCCTCTGGGTCTCCGTGGTGTACTTCCCGATCGCCCACTGGGTGTGGCAGTCCGACGGCTGGCTCTTCAAGCTCGGCGTGATCGACTTCGCCGGTGGTACGGCGGTCCATATCAACGCCGGTGTGGGCGCGCTCGCCGCCGTACTCGTCGTCGGCAAGCGGATCGGTTTCAAGAAGGACCCGATGCGGCCGCACAATCTGCCGCTGGTCGTCCTCGGCGCCGGTCTGCTGTGGTTCGGCTGGTTCGGCTTCAACGCCGGTTCCGCGCTCGCCGCCAACGGCACCGCCGCCATCATGGCCTTCAACACGCAGATCGCCACCGGCGCCGCGATGCTGGGCTGGCTGATCTACGAGCGCATCCGCCACGGCGCGTTCACCACGCTGGGCGCCGCCTCCGGCGCGGTCGCCGGCCTGGTCGCCATCACCCCGTCCGGTGCCGCGGTCAACCCCTTCGGTGCCCTGCTCATCGGTGTCGTCGCCGGCGCGGTCTGCTCCTGGGCCGTCAGCCTCAAGTTCAAGCTCGGGTACGACGACTCCCTCGACGTGGTCGGTGTCCACCTCGTCGGCGGTGTGATCGGCACCCTGCTCGTCGGTCTTCTCGCGGTCGACGGTGTCGGCGGCGGTTCGCAGCTCGGCAAGCAGGCCGTCGGAGCCTTCTCGGTGATGGCGTACTCCTTCGTGGTCTCCTGGATCCTCGCCAAGATCGTCGATGTCACCATCGGCTTCCGCGCCTCCGAGGACGACGAGACCAGCGGTGTCGACATGGCCTTCCACGCCGAGACCGCGTACGACTACAGCGCGGTGGGTGGATCGCCCTCGGGACGTAGTAGCGTCCCCGCCGCCAGCCAGGACGGGACCATCGCCTCGGCGACCAACAAGAAGGTGGACGCATGAAGCTCATCACCGCAGTCGTGAAGCCGCACAGGCTGGACGAGATCAAGGAGGCCCTCCAGGCCTTCGGCGTCCACGGGCTCACGGTCACGGAGGCCAGCGGATACGGCCGGCAGCGCGGCCACACCGAGGTCTACCGGGGTGCGGAGTACACCGTCGACCTCGTACCGAAGATCCGTATAGAGGTACTGGTCGAGGACGACGACGCGGAAGAGCTGATCGACGTGGTCGTGAAGGCCGCCCGCACCGGCAAGATCGGTGACGGGAAGGTATGGAGCGTCCCGGTCGAGACCGCGGTCCGGGTCCGGACCGGCGAGCGCGGCCCGGACGCACTCTGATGACCTGCCGGTCGCGGCACTAGAGACGGGAACGACTGGGTGACGAGCCTCGAAGAGACGACCGGCCGGGCGGACTCGGGACCCAGCGGGTACGCGGCGGCACGGCTGCGCCTTCTCCAGGAGAAGGCCCAGCCGGGGCCGCCGCGCCGGGCCGCCCTGGCGCGGCTCACCGACGACTGGCTGAACGCGCTGTTCGGCACCGCCGCCCAGGAGGCCGGGGTGCGCGGCGCGGCCCTGGTCGCGGTCGGCGGATACGGACGCGGCGAGCTGTCGCCGCGCAGCGACCTCGATCTGCTCCTCCTGCACGACGGCAAGGCGGGACCCGGCGCCATCGCCGCCCTCGCCGACCGGATCTGGTACCCGGTCTGGGACCTCGGGCTCGCCCTCGACCACTCCGTACGCACCCCCGCCGACGTACGGAAGACCGCGGCCGAGGACCTCAAGGTGCAGCTCGGACTTCTCGACGCCCGGCATGTCGCCGGTGATCTGGGCCTGGTCACCGGGGTGCGGACCGCGGTCCTCGCCGACTGGCGCAACAGCGCGCCCAAGCGCCTGCCCGCCCTCGACGAGCTGTGCCGGGAGCGCGCCGAGCGCCAGGGCGAACTGCAGTATCTGCTGGAGCCCGACCTCAAGGAGGCCAGGGGAGGTCTGCGCGACGCCACCGCCCTGCGCGCCGTCGCCGCGTCCTGGCTCGCGGACGCGCCCCGCGAAGGGCTCGCCGACGCCCGCCGCGCGCTCCTCGACGTACGGGACGCCCTCCATCTGACCACCGGCCGCGCCACCGACCGGCTCGCCCTCCAGGAACAGGACCCGGTCGCCGAGGAACTCGGCCTGCTCGACGCCGATGTCCTGCTGCGCCAGGTGTACGAAGCCGCGCGCACCGTCTCGTACGCCTCGGACGTCACCTGGCGCGAGGTCAACCGGGTGCTGCGGTCCCGGTCCGTACGCCCACGGCTGCGCGCCATGCTCGGCAGCAGGCCCGCCCCGGAGCGCACCCCGCTCGCCGACGGTGTCGTCGAGATGGACGGCGAGGCCGTTCTCGCCCGTACGGCCCGCCCGGAGCGCGACCCCGTACTGCCCCTGCGCGCCGCCGCCGCCGCGGCCCAGGCGGGACTTCCGGTCTCCCTGCACGCCGTACGGCATCTCGCCGCCGCCGCGAAACCGCTGCCGGTGCCCTGGCCCGCCGAGGCCCGCGAGGAACTCGTCACGCTGCTCGGCGCCGGCGAGGCCACCGTCCCCGTGTGGGAGGCCCTCGAAGCCGAAGGACTGATCACCCAGCTCCTGCCCGACTGGGAGCGGGTCCGCTGCCGCCCCCAGCGCAACGCCGTGCACACCTGGACCGTAGACCGCCATCTCGTCGAGACCGCCGTGCAGGCCTCCTCGCTCACCCGCCGGGTGAGCCGCCCCGACCTGCTGCTCGTCTGCGCCCTGCTGCACGACATCGGCAAGGGCTGGCCCGGCGACCACTCCGTGGCCGGCGAGGTCATCGCCCGCGATGTGGCCGCGCGGATCGGCTTCGACCACGAGGACATGGGCGTCATCGCCACGGTCGTACGCCACCACCTCCTGCTCATCGACACCGCGACCCGGCGCGATCTGGACGACCCCGCGACCGTCGCCTCGGTCGCCGCCCGCATCGGTTCGGTCACCACCCTGGAACTGCTGCACGCCCTCACCGAGGCCGACGCGCTCGCCACCGGGCCCGCCGCCTGGTCGTCCTGGCGTGCCTCGCTCGTCGGCGATCTCGCCGCGCGGGTCGCCGCCGTCCTCGAGGGCGACGCCCCCGCCGAGCCCGAACCCGCCGCGCCCAGTGCCGAACAGGAGCGGCTCGCCGTGGAGGCGCTGCGTACGGGCGGTCCGGTCCTCGCGCTGCACGCCCAGCCCGAGCCCCCGCTGGAGGACGGCGCGCCGGAACCGGTCGGCGTCGAACTGCTCATCGCCACGCCCGACCGGCCGGGAGTCCTTCCCGCGGCGGCGGGGGTGCTCGCCCTGCACCGGCTCACCGTACGGGCGGCCGATCTGCGCGCCGTCGAACTGCCCACGGAGCTGGGCGGCACCACCGATGTGCTGCTGCTGAGCTGGCGGGTCGCCGCCGAGTACGGCTCGCTCCCGCAGGCCACCCGGCTCCGCGCCGATCTCGTACGCGCCCTGGACGGCTCACTCGACATCCCGGCCAGGCTCGCCGAGCGTGAGGCCGCCTACCCGCGGCGCCGGGGTGTGCAGGCGCCGCCGCCCCGGGTGACGGTCGCGCCGACCGCCTCGCAGCTCGCCACGGTCATCGAGGTCCGTGCCCAGGACGCGCCGGGGCTGCTGCACCGGATCGGCCGCGCCCTGGAGGAGGCGGCGGTACGGGTGCGCAGCGCGCATGTCTCGACGCTCGGCGCGAACGCCGTGGATACCGTCTATGTCACCCGCGCCGACGGCTCCCCGCTTCCCGAGCCGGACGCGACGGCCCTGGCACAGGCACTGGAGGACGTGTTGCGTGGGTAACCGTGCGTGCGCGTGATCGTTGTTTCGGACGTCGACGCCGCGCATGCAGGGATGTTCCACCCAGTCAGCAGATCCTCAAGATCGCTAACGAACGATCCCCGCGAATGCGGGGCCGCAAGCCGGCAAGAAGGCCTCGTCCGGGTATTTCCATCGGGCTGGGGCCTTCCTGTTTGCCCGGCCGGATACTCTGGAGAGCAATTCACTTCGCCCCCGACCCTGAGGACCCACGAGCGCTGTGTTCGATACCCTCTCCGATCGCCTCTCAGCGACTTTCAAGACCCTTCGCGGCAAGGGGCGGCTGTCCGAGGCGGACATCGACGCCACCGCGCGCGAGATCCGTATCGCCCTCCTCGAAGCGGATGTCGCACTGCCTGTCGTCCGCGCCTTCATCGCGAATCTCAAGGAACGGGCTCGCGGTGCCGAGGTCTCCCAGGCGCTGAATCCAGCCCAACAGGTCCTCAAGATCGTCAATGAGGAACTGGTCGGCATCCTCGGCGGTGAGACCCGGGTCCTGCGCTTCGCCAAGCAGCCGCCCACCGTGATCATGCTCGCCGGCCTCCAGGGCGCGGGCAAGACCACCCTCGCCGGAAAGCTGGGCCTCTGGCTCAAGGGCCAGGGCCATACGCCGCTGCTCGTCGCCGCCGACCTCCAGCGCCCCAACGCCGTCAACCAGCTCTCCGTCGTCGCCGACCGCGCGGGTGTCGCCGTGTACGCGCCGGAGCCGGGCAACGGCGTCGGCGACCCGGTCACGGTCGCCAGGGACTCGATCGAGTACGCGAAGACCAAGCTGCACGACGTGGTGATCGTCGACACCGCGGGCCGCCTCGGTATCGACCAGGAGCTGATGAAGCAGGCCGCGGACATCCGCGACGCCGTCAGCCCCGACGAGGTGCTCTTCGTCGTCGACGCGATGATCGGCCAGGACGCGGTCAACACCGCGGAGGCGTTCCGCGACGGGGTCGGCTTCGACGGTGTCGTCCTCTCCAAGCTGGACGGTGACGCCCGGGGCGGCGCGGCCCTGTCGATCGCGCATGTCACCGGCAAGCAGATCATGTTCGCGTCCAACGGCGAGAAGCTGGAGGACTTTGACGCCTTCCACCCGGACCGTATGGCGTCCCGCATCCTCGACATGGGTGACCTGCTCACCCTGATCGAGCAGGCGGAGAAGACCTTCAGCCAGGCCGAGGCCGAGAAGATGGCCTCCAAGCTGGCGAGCAGCAAGGGCGGCAAGGACTTCACGCTCGACGACTTCCTGGCGCAGATGGAGCAGGTCAGGAAGATGGGCAGCATCAGCAAGCTGCTCGGGATGCTGCCCGGCATGGGGCAGATCAAGGACCAGATCAACAACATCGACGAGCGGGACGTGGACCGTACCGCCGCGATCATCAAGTCCATGACCCCCGGCGAGCGCAACGACCCGGTCATCATCAACGGCTCGCGCCGGGCCCGTATCGCGCGGGGTTCCGGGGTCGAGGTCAGCGCGGTCAAGAATCTGGTGGAGCGGTTCTTCGAGGCCCGCAAGATGATGTCGCGGATGGCTCAGGGCGGCGGGATGCCGGGAATGCCCGGGGTGCCAGGAATGGGTGGCGGCCCCGGCCGTGCGAAGAAGAAGCAGAAGCCGGCCAAGGGCAAGCAGCGGTCCGGGAACCCGATGAAGCGGAAGGCCGAGGAGCAGGCGGCTGCGGCACGGCGCGAGGAGGCGGCGCAGGCGGGCGGGGCGTTCGGACTGCCGGCCGGGGACCAGGGCAAGGACTTCGAACTGCCGGACGAGTTCAAGAAGTTCATGAGCTGACCGGCCCCGCGATGGACCTGCGGCCGGCCTCGCGGGCCGGGTTCGCGGGCCTACGGGTTCCGCGCGGCTCAGTCGGCTGCGCCACCGTCTCCCGACTGAAGTCCGCGCCCATCATGTCGTCGGACGATCGGACAGTAACCAGGATTCTGTATTCTTAGTCGCGCCCTGAGTCCTCCGTACAGCTCCTCCGATGTCCGCGGGCTCAGTACGAGGGGGTGCGCACACCGTTCAGTACCTCGGTCTGGAGCGTGGTGACGACGGACAGGTCGAGGGAATCCCGTACGGCCTCCAGCGCCTTGGCGCCCTCGGTTCTGCCGATGATCGCCGCATGCGAGTTGCGCAGCGCCAGATCGCGGGTGACGTCGTCGCCCAGCGGCAGCACATCCACCCCCGGCCCGAGCCGGCCCTGTGCCTCGTCCAGGTTCCAGACGGTCGCGTCGGCCAGATCGTCTTCGAACAGTTCACGGAGCTGCATGTACGAGGCCTCCACCCAGGTGATGTCGTCGCGCCCGGCGAACGCGCGCTCGGCGAGCATGCGCTGGTCCTCCGAGGCGTGGTCGACGGCGACCCGCAGCCCCGGGGTGTCCGGCGAGGAGCCGTGCCGCAGCAGGAGCCCGTGCGCCCCGACGTAGGTGGCGGGTCCGAGATCCGCCACCAGTTCGACCGGATGCTCCTCGATCAGCCGGTCGGCCGCGAAGCGCGAGAGCACCACCAGATCGACCTTGCCGTCGAGCAGAGCGGTGGTACGGGCACCCGCGCCCCGCATGAACGTGATCGCGAAGGGCGCCCCGGCCTCCTCGAAGGCGGCGCGCAGCCCCGTGGCGAGCCCCTCGTACCGACGGGAGTACGGCAACGGCATCGCGGCCAGCAGTGTGCCGAGCCCGGAGAGCCGCCACAGCGTCGAGCGGTCGGAGCGGACGAGGAAGGTGCCGAGATGGCCCCGGGCGGTCGTCTCGACGGCCCCGGCGCTCTCCAGAAGCCGGAGCGCTGCCTGCACCGTCCCGTTCCCGACCCCCAGCTCCGCCGCGAAGTCACGGACCCGGGGCAGCCGGGTGTCCGGTTCGTGGTTCAGCAGCAGCACGGCGAGCTGTCGTGCCGCCAGGCCATTACGGGTCAGAAAACGCTCGTCCAGGCCGGTCACGGAACGGACAGTAAACAGGATCCTGGATACTGGCAAGAGTCCCCGGCACGATCCCTCGCCCCCGGCATGATCCCTGGAAGCGGAGCCCGGGGGCCGAAAACGAGCGGTGGTCCGGGCGCCGGGGCGGGGCGGTTTCGGAAATAGAAAGCGCTCCCGGTACTGTCGCCGTCGTGGCCCGAGCCCCGTCACCGCAGGGCGCCGCCCCGGCCCCGTCGCACCTGCCCGCCCGCGTACCCCGCCCGGCGAACGGCGGGGACGGCGAAGACAGCGAGAAGACCGGCCAGACGTAGATCGTCTACGCGTCCCGGCGTACGCGGCGCTACGTACCACCTTGGGGCGAGCTGTGAGGCTTCTCCGCAGTTCGACGCACCCGCCCTCGTCAGGACGCATCAATGGCAACTGACGGGTACGTGAAAATTATTTGGGATGCCCCGTAATGGAACCCGGGAGGGCTCCGGCTCGTTGTTCACGACGTGAGCACGACACCACCTGTTCTCGCCGCAGAGCTGGCACAGGCGTGGGCCGATATTCAGCGGTCCCACCCCGAGCTGCCGGATCTCGCCGCGCCAGAGTCCCTGATCGGAGAGTCCTCGTCCGCCTGCGGCGCCGAGCTCTCCTTCGAACGACTGCTTCATGAAGCGGTCCATGGCATCGCCGCAGCCAGAGGTGTCCGCGACACCTCGCGAGCGGGCCGTTATCACAACCGCCGATTCCTTGCGATCGCCGAGGAGATGGGCCTCGACCATCCCGAGGAGCCGCATCCCAGCAGCGGTTTCTCCCTGGTCTCGCTCAGTCCCGAGGCCAAGCGCCGATATCGCCCCACCATCGAGCGGCTCCAGCGCGCCCTCAAGGCGCACACGGTCGCGACGGCCGCCGACACCAAGCGCAGCTTCCGCGGTCCGGCCGCCCGGCACGGCTCGTCCGGTGGCGGGGTCCGCGTCAAAGCCGTCTGCGACTGCGGCAGAAACGTACGGGTCGTCCCGTCGGTCCTCGCCCAGGCGCCGATCATGTGCGGTGGCTGCGGAAAGCCGTTCCGTATCCCGGAGGTCGTGGGCGCCGCGAGCTGAACACCCGGGCACCGGAGCGGGACACCCGCGACGTCCTGCCGTGGTGCGCGCGTGTGGCAGAATGGCGAGCTGTACTCGACAGTCGCACAGGACCCCTCTCTCCTCCGGCTGACGCGTCCATCGGGCGGATCGGGTACCGCAACCCCACGCGGCATCCCGTTGTGCCCAACCACGTCAAGACCAGGAGACACCACTCCAGTGGCAGTCAAGATCAAGCTGAAGCGTCTGGGCAAGATCCGTTCGCCTCACTACCGCATCATCGTCGCCGACTCCCGTACCCGCCGCGACGGCCGGGCCATCGAGGAGATCGGTCTGTACCACCCGGTGCAGAACCCCTCGCGCATCGAGGTCGACTCGGACCGCGCGCGGTACTGGCTGTCCGTCGGCGCCCAGCCGACCGAGCCGGTCCTCGCGATCCTCAAGCTCACCGGCGACTGGCAGGCGCACAAGGGTCTGCCGGCCCCCGCGCCGCTGCTCCAGCCGGAGCCGAAGGCCGACACGCGCGCCCTCTTCGAGGCCGCCGCGAAGGACGCCGGTGACGAGCCCAAGGGTGAGGCGATCACCCAGAAGGCGAAGAAGTCCGACAAGAAGGCCGACGAAGCCGGGACCGAGTCCTCGGCCGCCGCCGAGTCGACCGAGGCCTGAGCATGCTCGAGGAGGCTCTCGAGCACCTCGTGAAGGGCATCGTCGACAACCCGGACGACGTGCGGGTAGCCTCGCGCAACCTGCGCCGTGGCCGTGTGCTGGAGGTCCGGGTCCACCCCGACGACCTCGGCAAGGTGATCGGCCGCAACGGCCGCACCGCACGCGCTCTGCGGACCGTCGTGGGCGCCATCGGCGGCCGTGGCATCCGCGTCGACCTCGTCGATGTGGACCAGGTCCGCTGACAGAGCTGGAACACCGGCACGGGCCGGGGAGGGCCACACCGCCTTCTCCGGCTTTTGCTGCTTTTGGAAAAGAAAAGGTGCCTGTAGTGCAGTTGGTGGTCGGGCGGGTGGGCCGCGCCCATGGGATCAAGGGCGAGGTCACCGTAGAGGTGCGTACGGACGAGCCCGAGGTACGGCTCGGACCCGGCGCCGTACTCGCCACGGACCCGGCGGACGCCGGACCGCTCACGATCGATTCGGGCCGGGTGCACAGCGGCAGACTGCTGCTGCGCTTCGAGGGCGTACGGGACCGTACGGGCGCCGAGGCGCTGCGCAACGTGGTGCTGATCGCCGAGGTCGATCCCGGGGAACTCCCGGAGGACCCGGACGAGTTCTACGACCACCAGCTCATGGACCTGGACGTGGTGCTCGCCGACGGCACCGAGATCGGCAGGATCACCGAGATCACGCATCTGCCCTCGCAGGACCTGTTCATCGTGGAACGGCCCGACGGCAGCGAGGTGATGATCCCGTTCGTCGAGGAGATCGTCACGGAGATCGATCTGGAGGAGCAGCGGGCCGTCATCGAGCCGCCGCCGGGACTGATCGACGACCGCGCGGAAGTCGCCGGTGAGCGCGGTACGTCCGGCCGTGACGCGTCCGGCGGGGACGGCTCATGAGAATCGACGTCGTCACGATCTTCCCCGAGTACCTGGAGCCGCTGAACGTCTCGCTGGTCGGCAAGGCCCGCGCGCGCGGCCGTCTCGACGTCCATGTGCACGACCTCAGGGAGTGGACGTACGACCGGCACAGCACCGTCGACGACACCCCGTACGGCGGCGGGCCCGGCATGGTCATGAAGACCGGGCCCTGGGGCGACGCCCTCGACGAGATCCTGGCGAGCGGGTACGAGACCGGGGCGCACGGCCCCGCCCTGGTCGTCCCCACCCCCAGCGGCCGCCCGTTCACCCAGGAAGTGGCCGTGGAACTGTCCGAGCGGCCCTGGCTGCTCTTCGCACCCGCGCGGTACGAGGGCATCGACCGGCGGGTCATGGACGAGTACGCCACCCGTCTGCCGGTCTTCGAGCTGTCCATCGGTGACTACGTCCTGGCCGGCGGGGAGGCCGCCGTACTGGTCATCACCGAGGCGGTGGCCCGGCTGCTGCCCGGAGTCCTCGGCAACGCGGAGTCGCACCGCGACGACTCCTTCGCCCCCGGCGCGATGGCGGATCTGCTGGAGGGCCCGGTCTACACCAAGCCGCCCGAGTGGCGTGGGCGCTCCATCCCGGACGTCCTGCTCAGCGGCCACCACGGCCGTATCGCGCGCTGGCGCAGGGACGAGGCGTTCCGGCGGACGGCACTCAACCGGCCCGATCTGATCGAGCGCTGCGACCCGAAGGCCTTCGACAAGAAGGACCGCGAGATCCTCTCGATCCTGGGCTGGGCACCCGAGCCGGGTGGCCGATTTTGGCGCAGGCCCGAGGCCATGGAAGAATAGGCCGATGCCGTACGTCCGGTGTGCGCCCCTGCCACAGGGGGAACGACGCCCGCCCGACGCGAACGGCACCCCGAACTCTCCTCCAGACATCCGCCGATGACCTGTGGCATCGGCGAGGAAGCAGAACCGTCATGTCCAGCCTGCTCGACACCGTCGACGCCGCCTCGCTCCGCAGCGACCTCCCCGCCTTCCGCCCCGGTGACACGGTCAACGTGCACGTGAGGGTCATCGAGGGCAACCGCTCCCGTATCCAGCAGTTCAAGGGCGTGGTCATCCGCCGCCAGGGCTCGGGCGTCCGCGAGACCTTCACGGTCCGCAAGGTCTCCTTCTCCGTCGGTGTGGAGCGCACCTTCCCGGTGCACAGCCCGATCTTCGAGAAGATCGAGCTGGTGAGCCGCGGTGACGTCCGCCGCGCCAAGCTCTACTACCTGCGCGAGCTGCGCGGCAAGGCCGCCAAGATCAAGGAGAAGCGCGACAACTGAGCCGCGCCTGCCGGGCGGACCGGGCTTGGCGTTCGTCACGTCGCGCCCGGGTCCACAGGGGCGCCGGATAAGCTCTGGCCCCGATGGACACCGAAGCACAGCACACGGAGCGCGACCGCTCTTCCGGAGCCCCGCTGGGGACGGGGGGGCGGTCGCGCTCCGTGCGTTCGTCAGAGGGGCTGTCCACCCCCGCTGTCGTGGCGCCGCGGGTGACGGGGGCACGAAGGTTCTCCCGGCTCCCGGGGCTGGGGCTGGGGCTGGGGCTGTCCAGGTATTCCGGGCGCTCAGGACTCTCCGGGCCGTCAGGACTTTCCGGTCTGTCTGGTCTGTTCGGTCTGTCCGGGCTTTCGTGGCGCAGAGCCGGGCTGAGCGGGCTCCTCTGCGCGGTTGTCGTCCTGCTCTTCAGCGCCTTCGTGGTGCAGCCCTTCCTGATTCCCAGCGGCTCGATGGAGCCCACGCTCCAGGTCGGGGACCGGGTGCTGGTCAACAAGTTGGCGTACCGTTTCGATACCGGGCCGGAGCGCGGTGATGTGGTCGTCTTCGACGGCACCGGTTCCTTTGTCCAGGAGCCGCCGGAGGAGAACCCCGTCGTCGGGCTGCTGCACGGGGCCGCCGCGGCTCTGGGGCTCGCCGAGCCCGCCGAGACCGACTTCGTGAAGCGCGTCGTCGGCGTCGGGGGCGACCGGGTGGTCTGCTGCGACAAGGGGGGCAGGGTCGAGGTGAACGGCCGGGCCGTGGACGAGCGGCGCTATCTGTACCCCAGGGACACGCCCTCCCGGGTCCCCTTCGACATCGTCGTACCAGCGGGCACGCTGTGGGTCATGGGCGACCACCGGGCCAACTCGCGCGACTCCAGGGACCATCTCGGCGACCCGGGCGGCGGCATGGTGCCCGTCGACAAGGTCGTCGGACGGGCGGACTGGATCGGCTGGCCGCTCGGCCGCTGGTCCTCGCTGGAGCGCTCCGACGCCTTCCGGTACGTACCGGCCCCGGGTGTCCGGGACGTACCGGCTCCAGGCCTCCAGGACGCACCGGCCCCGGGCGGCGCCCATGGGTAAGCGTGGCCGGCCCGCGGCCCATGGCTCGGACACCAGACTGCCCACCGGCACCCGGCCCACCAGCGGCCGGGCGCTACCGGGCCGTGCGGAGCGGCGCAAGCTCGCCCGCCGGGTCAAGCGGCGCCGCCGCAGGTCCGCGATGGCCGAGATACCGATTCTGATCACCGTGGCGCTGCTGATCGCGCTCGTCCTCAAGACCTTCCTGGTGCAGGCCTTTGTGATCCCCTCGGGTTCCATGGAGCAGACGATCAGGATCAGCGACCGCGTCCTGGTGGACAAACTGACCCCCTGGTTCGGCTCCAAACCCGAGCGCGGCGATGTGGTGGTGTTCAAGGACCCGGGCGGCTGGCTCGACGACGAGCAGCCCCCGCCGGACAACTCCCCGTTCGTCGTCAAACAGGTCAAACAGGCGCTGACCTTCATCGGACTGCTGCCCTCGGCCGACGAGCAGGATCTGATCAAGCGGGTCGTCGCGGTCGGCGGCGACACCGTCACCTGCTGCGACAAGGACGGCAAGGTTTCCGTCAACGGTGTGCCGTTGACCGAGCGGTATCTGCACCCGGAGAACGTGCCCTCGCAGGTGCCCTTCCAGGTCCAGGTGCCGGAGGGGCGGATCTTTGTGATGGGCGACCACCGGTCGAACTCGGCCGACTCGCGCTTCCATCTCAGGGAGGAGTTCCGCGGCACGGTCTCCGAGGACGGGGTGGTGGGCCGGGCCGTCGTCATCGCCTGGCCGTTCGACCACTGGCGCGGCCTGGAGGAGCGGGAGACGTACGCTTCGGTGCCGGACGCGCGTGCCGCGCCGACGACGGCGCGGGGAGCGTCGAATAGTGTGTCTTCCCAGGATCTCAACGGATTGATCCGGCTCCCGAGCCCTGCGGAACTCCCGCTCGTTATGGGAGTGGTGGGCCTGTCCCGTATCGGTGGCAGGCGGTCGCGCCGCGTAATCGCGCGGAGCAGTCGCACGGAGTGAGGAGTGGATGTGGGGGACGTGGCGGTCGGCGCACGATCCGGACACGATGGTCCCGAAGAGGGACGCGAGCAGCTCGCCGAGTCGCCCGAAGCAGTGACGGACGATACGACGGAACGCAGGAGTACGGCTCACGCGGCGCACAACGGGCACGTGGCCGGGAGTCACCAGGGCGACGGGCAGGACGGTGACGGAGCCGGGCCCGACGACCGTGGATCCACGGCGGCGCGCCCGCAGCGTTCCTTCTGGAAGGAACTGCCCCTGCTGATCGGTATCGCGCTGCTGCTGGCGCTGCTGATCAAGACCTTCCTGGTGCAGGCGTTCTCGATCCCCTCGGACTCGATGCAGGACACCCTCCAGCGGGGCGACCGGGTCCTGGTGGACAAGCTCACGCCGTGGTTCGGCTCCGAGCCGGAGCGCGGCGAGGTCGTGGTCTTCCATGACCCCGGTGGCTGGCTGGAGGGCACGCCCACCCCCAGTCCGAACATCGTGCAGAACTTTCTGAGCTTCATCGGTCTGATGCCCTCCTCCGAGGAGAAGGATCTGATCAAGCGCGTCATCGCGGTCGGCGGTGACACGGTGGAGTGCAAGAAGGGCGGAAAGGTCCAGGTCAATGGACATCCGCTCAATGAGGAGGGGTACATCTACCCCGGCAACACTCCTTGTGACGACGAGCCGTTCGGGCCGATCAAGGTTCCCGAGGGCCGGATCTGGGTCATGGGCGACCACCGGCAGAACTCGCTGGACTCGCGCTACCACCAGGAGCTGCCCGGCCGGGGCACGGTCTCCACGGACGAGGTCGTCGGACGCGCCTTCGTCGTCGCCTGGCCGGTCAACCGGTGGTCCTTCCTTCCGGTGCCGGACACCTTCGACCAGTCCGGGCTGAGCGCCGCGGCTTCCACGGCCGTTCCCGGCGCCCTCGGGGTGGCCGGAGCGCTGCCGGTCGTGCTGTGGCGCAGGCGGAGGCTGACCGGCGGGGGTACCGCCGGGTAGGGTGCGGTCCCGGACCGCCGTCCGAGACCTCTTCACGGAGGCATGGGGCGGCCATTCTCCGGAACGGGGGGAGCGCTGGGATGAGCGGCACAAGCGGAACGGTCGGGACGGGAAGCCCCGGGCCGGGACAACCTGGGGCGGGAAGCCCCGGGCCGGGACAGCCGGGGACCGGGCGCCAAGGGACCCGGCGTACGGAGCCCGGAGCGGTGCCGGAAGCGGTGAGTGGCGGCCACGGTCGCCTCGGCAGTGTGCTGTCGGGGCTGGCCGTGGCCGTCGGCTGTGTGCTCTTCCTCGGCGGATTCGTCTGGGGAGCCGTGGAATACCGGCCGTACACCGTGCCCACCAACTCGATGAGCCCGACCGTGAAGGCGGGCGACCGGGTGCTGGCCCAGCGGATATCCGGCGGCGACGTACGGCGCGGGGATGTGGTGGTCTTCAGCGACGCCGACTGGGGCAACCTTCCGATGCTGAAGCGCGTGGTCGGAGTCGGCGGCGACACGGTCGCCTGCTGCGACACGGACGGCAGGCTCACCGTGAACGGCAAGCCGGTCCGCGAACCGTACGTCCAGGGAATGCCCGGCGGGCAGGCGTCCACGACCGAATTCAGCGCGAAGGTGCCCGAGGGGCAGCTCTTTCTGCTCGGAGATGAGCGCAACGGCTCACTGGACTCCCGCGTCCACCTCCAGGACCAGGCACAGGGCTCCGTACCGGTCGCGTCGGTGGACGCGCGTGTCGATGCCGTGGTGTGGCCGGTGGGCAGCCTGGTCGGCCGGCCGGAGGCGTTCGCGGCGCTGCCGGGCGGAGTGTCCGGGCCGGGGCCGGTGAAGCTGGTCGCGGCGGCGATTCTGGGCGGGGCCCTGCTGATTCTGGGCGGTGCGGCGTACGGACCGGTCGCGCGGTGGCTGTCGGCGCCGCGGAGGGCCCGTGGGGCACGGGAAGGGGCGTCCGCCGGTGTCCGCTGAGGGGGAGCCGCGCACACCGGCTGAGGGAGAGCCGCGCACGTCGGCTGCGGGGGAGCTGCGCAAGGTGGCCCGGGTGGTGCTGCTCGACCCCCAGGACCGGATTCTGCTGCTGCACGGATTCGAGCCGGACGATCCCGGCGACGACTGGTGGTTCACGCCCGGCGGCGGCCTGGAGGGGGACGAGAGCCGCGAGGAGGCCGCGGTGCGCGAGCTGGCGGAGGAGACGGGTATCACACAGGTGGAGCTGGGGCCCGTGCTCTGGCGTCGGATCTGCTCTTTTCCCTTCGACGGGAGACGCTGGGACCAGGACGAGTGGTACTTCTTGGCACGTACGGCGCAGACCGAGACCTCGGCGGACGGGCTGACGGAGCTGGAGCTGCGCAGCGTCGCGGGGCTGAGGTGGTGGACCTCCGCCGAACTGCTGGCGGCGCGTGAGACGGTGTACCCGACCAGGCTCGCCGAACTGCTGCGTACGCTGCTCGAAGAGGGTCCTCCGGATACGCCGGTGGTCCTCGCCCCCGAAATCGTCTAGGGGTGCGGGGCGTCGGAGCACAATGGGGGGACGTACGGCTGAAGGGGAACATGCCATGAGCGCCGAGGACCTCGAAAAGTACGAGACCGAGATGGAGCTGAAGCTCTACCGGGAGTACCGCGATGTCGTCGGTCTGTTCAAATATGTGATCGAGACCGAGCGTCGTTTCTATCTCACCAATGACTATGAGATGCAGGTGCACTCAGTACAGGGTGAGGTCTTCTTTGAGGTCACGATGGCGGACGCGTGGGTCTGGGACATGTACAGGCCGGCCAGGTTTGTCAAGCAGGTCCGGGTGCTCACGTTCAAGGACGTGAATATCGAGGAGCTGAACAAGAGCGACCTCGAACTGCCCGGCGGCTGACGGGCTTGAGCCGGGCGGTCGTGCCGGGGGGCCTGCCGTGGCGTGGTGCGGGGTGGTGGACTGTGCGGCGGGCCGGGTGGCGGCCGGTCACCCGCGAGGGTGGCCGGGTTATCCACAGTCGATGACTTGTCCACCAAGATCCACTCATTGCGGGCGGTCGCGTCACAGTCGGTGCCGGAGGTGGTGCCGGAATGAACGCGACGAACGCGATGAACGCGACCAGCGCTGCGGACGCGGCGAATGCGACGAGGGCTGCGAACGCGGCGAATGCGACCAGGGCTCTGGGGAGGTACGGCGAGGAGCTGGCCGCGCGGAGACTGGCCGAGGCGGGGATGACCGTACTGGCCCGCAACTGGCGGTGCGGCAGGACGGGCGAGATCGACATCGTGGCCCGGGACAGCGATGCCCGGGGCGGCGCGGTGCTGGTCGTCTGTGAGGTGAAGACCCGCAGGGCCGGTTCGTTCGAACATCCGATGGCCGCGGTCACCGAGGAGAAGGCGGACCGGCTCAGACGGCTCGCGGCCTCCTGGCTGGAGCGGTGCGGCGGTCCGCCGCCCGGCGGAGTGCGGATCGATCTCATCGGAGTGGTGCTGCCCCGGCGCGGCGCGGCAGAGATCGAGCACGCGCGGGGGGTGGCCTGATGGGGTTCGCGCGAGCGTGCTCGGTGGCACTGGTGGGTGTCGAGGGCGTGGTGGTCGAGGTCCAGGCGGATCTTGAGCCGGGAGTGGCCGCGTTCACCCTGGTGGGGCTCCCGGACAAGAGCCTGGTGGAGAGCCGCGACCGGGTCAGGGCGGCGGTGGTGAACTCCGGTGCCGAGTGGCCGCAGAAGAAGCTCACGGTCGGGCTGAGCCCCGCTTCCGTACCGAAGAGCGGCAGTGGATTCGATCTCGCCGTCGCGGCGGCGGTGCTCGGGGCCGCCGACCGCATCGATCCCCGGGCCATCGCCGATCTGGTCCTGATCGGGGAGCTGGGCCTGGACGGGCGGGTCAGACCGGTGCGCGGGGTGTTACCCGCGGTGCTCGCGGCGGCCGAGGCCGGTTACGAGCAGGTGGTGGTTCCCGAGCAGACCGCGGGCGAGGCGGCCCTGGTGCCGGGGGTGTCGGTCCTCGGGGTACGGAGCCTGCGGCAGCTCATCGCCGTACTGACCGACGACGCGGTGCCGGACGAGCCCCGGGACACCATGGCGGGGCGCCCGGACGCGATGCTGGCGGGGCTGATGGTGCCGGGCGCGGGCGTCGGCACGGGACTCGCGGCCGGAAACGGCGAGAGCGAGGGACACCGGCCCGACCTCGCGGATGTCGCCGGTCAGGCCTCGGCCCGCACTGCACTGGAGGTGGCCGCGGCGGGCGGCCACCATCTGCTCCTCCAGGGCCCGCCGGGTGCGGGCAAGACCATGCTGGCCGAGCGGTTGCCCGGGGTGCTGCCGCCTCTGACCCGGCAGGAGTCGCTGGAGGTCACGGCGGTGCACTCGGTGGCGGGCATCCTGCCGCCCGGCGAGCCACTGGTCCGTACGCCGCCGTACTGCGCACCGCACCACTCGGCCACCATGCAGTCCCTGGTCGGCGGCGGCAACGGACTGCCGAGACCGGGCGCGGTGTCCCTGGCTCACCGTGGTGTGCTCTTTCTGGACGAGGCGCCGGAGTTCTCGGGCCGGGCGCTGGACGCTCTGCGCCAGCCGCTGGAGTCGGGGCATGTGGTGGTGGCGCGCAGCGCGGGGGTGGTGCGGCTCCCTGCCCGTTTTCTGATGATCCTCGCCGCCAATCCCTGCCCCTGCGGCCGGCACACCCTGCACGGCGCAGGATGCGAATGCCCGCCCTCGGTGATCCGCCGCTACCAGTCGCGGCTGTCCGGGCCGCTGCTGGACCGGGTGGATCTGCGCGTCGATGTCCGGCCCGTCCACCGCGAGGACCTGGTCGGACAGGGCGGCAGGGGCGAGCCCACGGCGGCGGTCGCCCAGCGGGTACGGGAGGCCAGGGCGCGGTCGGCGGCCCGGCTGGACGGCACACCCTGGGCCGTCAACAGCGAGGTGCCCGGCCATGAGCTGCGCACCCGCTGGCCGGTCGCCTCCGGCGCGCTCGCCGCGGCCGAACGCGATCTGGAGCGCGGACTGCTCACAGCGCGTGGCCTGGACAGGGTGCTGCGGGTGGCCTGGACCGTCGCTGATCTCGCCGGGCGCGACCGCCCCGAAGCGCGGGATGTCGCGCTCGCGCTGGAACTGCGCACCGGTATCGCCCGGGGCGCCGTGCCGGTGGCCGGGGGTGTGACATGACGTCCGGTGCCCGCCCGGCGGAGCGGCTGGCGCGGGCCGCGCTCACCCGGGTGCTGGAACCCGGGGACGAGCACGGCGGGCGGTGGCTGCGGGAGTTCGGTGCCACCGGACTGCTCGCGCTGCTCACCTCGCCCGGCGCCGGTCGGGGTCGGCTCACCGGCGTCGGGGAGCAGCGGCTCGACGGCTACCGCGCCCGGGCCTTGGCGGCGGTACCCGAGCGCGACCTCGCAACGGTCACCCGGCTCGGCGGCCGGTTCGTCTGTCCGGGCGACACCGAGTGGCCCAGCCAGCTCGATGACCTCGGCGACGCCAGGCCCATTGGGCTCTGGGTGCGGGGCAGCCCGGATCTGCGGATCTGGTCGCTGCGCTCCGTAGCCGTGGTCGGCGCCCGGGCGTGTACCTCGTATGGGGCACATATGGCGGCCAGTATCGGCGCCGGGCTCGCCGAACGCGGCTGGGTGGTGACCTCCGGCGCCGCGTTCGGGGTGGACGGCGCGGCTCACCGGGGCGCGCTGGCCTCCGGCGGGGCGACCGTGGCGGTGCTGGCCTGCGGGGTCGACGTGGTCTATCCGCGCGGCCACGCCGAGCTGATCGGGCGCATCGTCGAACAGGGCCTGGTCATCGCCGAACTGGCGCCGGGCGACCACCCCACCCGCAGCAGATTCGTGCTGCGCAACCGGGTGATCGCCGCGCTCACCCGGGGCACCGTCGTGGTGGAGGCGGAGTACCGCAGCGGTTCCCTGGTCACCGCCCGCGACGCCCAGCGGCTCGGCCGCTTCACGATGGGCGTGCCGGGTCCCGTCACCAGCGGGCTGTCGGCCGGCGTGCACGAACTGCTGCGCGGTGAGGGAGTCCTGGTCACAGACGCCGCCGAAGTGGCCGAGCTGGTCGGCGACATCGGCGAGCTGGCCCCGTGCCGCCGGGGCCCCGTACTGCCGAGGGACCTGCTCGACCCGCTCAGCGCCCGGGTCCTGGAAGCACTGCCCGCCCGGGGCAGCGCCGCCGGGCCGGAGATCGCGCGGGGCGCGGGAACGACTCCGGACGAGGCTCTCGCCAGGCTGTACGAACTCCACTCGCTGGGGTTTGTCGAACGGCATGGCGACGGCTGGCAGTTGGCCGGCCCGGCGACTCCGGCGGTCGCCGTGCGGCGAGGCGGTTCTTGATCTGGGGCATTCGGGTGAAAAGGTGAGAGCGATGAGCCCTGCAACTCCGTCGGTGCCGCCCGGCGGGCCGGCGCGAGCGGTGTCGGCCCGGGATCGAAGATGTGCTCGAAGGCGTCCACCGGGACGGGCGCGGCCGTCCGCTCCTCGGGTGGCGCGACGGCTCAGCCACGCTACGCTCACCTGCATTCCGGCCCCAGCAGACGTCCCCCGCACTTCACAGCAGAACGGCTCAAGGCAACGCATGCCCCAGCACACCTCCGGGTCTGACCGCGCGGCAGCGCCCCCGGCTGCCCGGAGCGCCGTACGGCCCCCCGCGCCCTCGTCGCTCGAAGAGCTGTGGCGGTCGTACAAGGCCACGGGCGACGAGCGGCTGCGCGAGCAGTTGATCCTGCACTACTCACCGCTGGTGAAGTATGTCGCGGGCCGGGTCAGTGTGGGACTGCCGCCCAATGTCGAGCAGGCCGACTTCGTCTCCTCCGGGGTCTTCGGTCTGATCGACGCGATCGAGAAGTTCGACATCGAGCGATCCATCAAGTTCGAGACCTATGCGATCACCCGGATCCGCGGCGCGATGATCGACGAACTCAGGGCCCTGGACTGGATCCCGCGCTCCGTACGGCAGAAGGCCAGAGCCGTCGAGCGCGCCTACGCCACGCTGGAGGCCCAGCTCAGACGCACGCCCTCTGAGGGCGAGGTGGCCGCGGAGATGGGGATCGCGCTGGAGGAACTCCACGCCGTCTTCAGTCAGTTGTCCCTGGCCAATGTGGTGGCGCTGGAGGAACTGCTCCATGTCGGCGGCGAGGGCGGCGACCGGCTCAGCCTGATGGACACCCTGGAGGACACCGCCGCCGACGATCCGGTGGAGGTGGCCGAGGACCGAGAGCTGAGACGACTGCTGGCCCGTGCCATCAACACGCTCCCCGACCGCGAGAAGACCGTGGTCACGCTCTACTACTACGAGGGCCTCACCCTCGCCGAGATCGGCCATGTCCTCGGTGTGACCGAGAGCAGGGTCAGCCAGATCCATACGAAGTCGGTGCTCCAACTGCGGGCCAAGCTGGCCGACGTGGGACGCTGACGCTGTACCCCGGCCGCCCGATCCGTAAAGTGGAGGCGTGCCCAGGATTCGAGCGGCCTCCGTGGCCGAGCACCGGACCATGCAGCGTGGCGCCCTCCTGGACGCCGCACGCTCCCTTCTGTCCGAAGGCGGCACGGAAGCGCTGACCTTCCCCGCCCTCGCCGAGCGCACAGGCCTCGCCAGGTCCTCCGTCTACGAGTACTTCCGCTCCCGCGCCGCCGTCGTCGAAGAACTGTGCGCCGTGGACTTCCCCCTCTGGGCGGCCGAGGTCGAGGAGGCCATGGCCGGCGCGGACACCCCCGAGGCCAAGATCGAGGCGTATGTACGGCAGCAGCTCACGCTGGTCGGCGACCGGCGCCACCGTGCCGTCGTCGCCATCTCGGCGAGCGAACTCGACGCGGGGGCCCGCGAGAAGATCCGCGCCGCGCACGGCGGCCTGATCGCCATGATCGTGGAGGCCCTCGCCGAACTGGGCCATCAGCAGCCCCGGCTCGCCGCGATGCTGCTCCAGGGGGTCGTGGACGCGGCGGTTCGCCGTATCGAATTGGGCGCGGCCGAGACCCCGGGGGAGATCGCCGAGGCCGCGGTCTCGATGGCCCTGCGCGGTGTACGGAGCTGAGCCCCGGGCGCCGCCCCGCGCGGTGGACCCAGACTGCCAGCGCGAGCAGGACGATCGTGTGCACTGCACCGCCCGCCGTCGACGCGGCAGAAGGCGCCGGCCTGGGCAGGACGGCCATCGGCGGTTCTGGGACACCCACGACCGGGAGCAACCGCGAGGGGCCCAGCCGCAGCAGCTCCGGCGGCAGCAGGGACAGCGGGTCCAGATAGACCGTGCCCCTCAGCAGCCCCCAGTGCAGACAGCTCGCGGCACAGTGCGACGACCCGGCGCCCAGCCGGGCCACCACCTGCCCCGGAGCCACCGCATCCCCCTCGGAGACCAGCGGTTCCACCGGCTCATAGGTGATCCGCAGAGGCGGCGCCCCCGTACCGGACAGAGCGATCGCCAGCACCCCGCGGCCCGCGACCCGGCCCGCGAACGACACCCGGCCCCCGGCAGCGGCCCGTACCACCGAGCCCGGCGCGGCGGCCAGATCCACCCCGCGGTGCCCCCGGCCGTACGCCGACTCCGGCGGCTCCCAGCCGCGCAGCAGCACCGGCCGCGCCCCCACCGGCCAGACCCGGCCTCCGCCATCACTGCCCCCATCGGCAGTGGCCGCGACCGCGGAGCCGGCGGTGAAGAGCAGGAGGAAGGAGACGAGGAACGAGAGGGCGACAACAGGACGCGCACCGACACGGACAGTGATCATGTCCCCACCGTGCCGCACCCGGCACAACCGCGCTGATCATGCCCCGGAACTGTGGACCACCGACCGGTTGTGGATATCGCCGTCACCCGGGGGTGCGACGGTCCCGTACACTTCTTGTGGCGATCCGGGTCACCGGGTCGACTTCGCACGCCCCGGCATCGGGCCCTTCGCACCGATGCCAGCGCTTCTCGGTCCTCCGTGGCACAGCGCACCGGGGCGTCAGGTGCGGCCGCCGTCCGGCGGACGCGACAACCGAGTATCTCAAGGAGTACGGCCATGGCCGTCGTCACGATGCGGGAGCTGCTGGAGAGCGGCGTCCACTTCGGTCACCAGACCCGCCGCTGGAACCCGAAGATGAAGCGCTTCATTTTCACCGAGCGCAACGGCATCTACATCATCGACCTGCTCCAGTCGCTGTCGTACATCGACCGCGCCTACGAGTTCGTCAAGGAGACCGTCGCGCACGGCGGCTCCATCATGTTCGTCGGTACGAAGAAGCAGGCCCAGGAGGCCATCGCCGAGCAGGCGACGCGCGTCGGCATGCCCTATGTCAACCAGCGCTGGCTGGGCGGCATGCTCACCAACTTCTCCACCGTCTACAAGCGCCTCCAGCGTCTGAAGGAGCTTGAGCAGATCGACTTCGAGGACGTGGCCGCCTCCGGTCTCACCAAGAAGGAGCTGCTGGTCCTCTCCCGCGAGAAGGCCAAGCTGGAGAAGACCCTCGGTGGTATCCGCGAGATGCAGAAGGTGCCCAGCGCCGTCTGGATCGTCGACACCAAGAAGGAGCACATCGCCGTCGGTGAGGCGCGCAAGCTCCACATCCCGGTCGTCGCGATCCTCGACACCAACTGCGACCCCGACGAGGTCGACTACAAGATCCCGGGCAACGACGACGCGATCCGCTCCGTCACCCTGCTCACCCGTGTGATCGCCGACGCCGTCGCCGAGGGCCTCATCGCCCGCTCCGGTGTCGCCACCGGTGACTCCAAGCCGGGCGAGAAGGCCGCGGGCGAGCCCCTCGCCGAGTGGGAGCGCGACCTGCTCGAAGGCGAGAAGAAGGCCGATGACGCGGCCGCCAAGCCTGAGGCCGAGGTCCAGGCCTCCGCCGAGACGGAGAAGGCCGCCGACGTGGACGCCGCGGCCGCGGACACCGAGCAGGCCTGACCCCTTAACGGTTCCGGCAGTCGACGGCGGGGGCCGCACCACGGCCCCCGCCGTTCCCCCGTAGATCTTTCAGACCTTCGAGAGAGAATTACAGATCATGGCGAATTACACCGCCGCCGACGTCAAGAAGCTCCGTGAGCTCACCGGCGCCGGCATGATGGACTGCAAGAAGGCACTGGACGAGGCCGACGGCAACGTCGACAGCGCCGTCGAGTTCCTCCGAGTCAAGGGTCAGAAGGGCGTCGCCAAGCGCGAGGGCCGTTCTGCCGAGAACGGCGCGGTCGTCTCCCTCATCTCCGAGGACAAGACCTCCGGCGTTCTGCTTGAGCTGAAGTGCGAGACGGACTTCGTCGCCAAGGGTGACAAGTTCCAGAACGTGGCCAACGCCCTCGCCGCGCATGTCGCCGCGACCTCCCCGGCCGACCTGGAGGCGCTCCTCGCCTCCGAGATCGAGGCCGGCAAGACCGTTCAGGCGTATGTGGACGAGGCGAACGCCAACCTGGGCGAGAAGATCGTCCTGGACCGCTTCGCGCAGTTCACCGGCGGTTATGTCGCCGCCTACATGCACCGCACCATGCCCGACCTCCCGCCGCAGGTCGGTGTGCTGGTCGAGCTGGACAAGGAAGACGCCCAGGTCGCCAAGGACGTCGCGCAGCACATCGCCGCCTTCGCCCCGAAGTACCTCAACCGCGACGAGGTCCCGGCCGAGACGGTCGAGAACGAGCGCCGTGTCGCCGAGGCGACCTCGCGCGAGGAGGGCAAGCCCGAGGCCGCCCTTCCCAAGATCGTCGAGGGGCGCGTCAACGGCTTCTTCAAGGAGGTCGTGGTCCTGGAGCAGGCGTTCGCGAAGGACAACAAGAAGTCCGTCCAGAAGGTCCTGGACGAGGCCGGTGTCAGCCTGAAGCGCTTCGCGCGCATCAAGGTCGGCATCTGAGTCCGTACGCGATCAACCGAAGACCCCGATAGGGTCTGACGCAGTCGTCCGCGTACGCGCCCGGCGACCGCAGATCTGACGAGGAGGCCATTGCCGCACTGGGAACCCGCGAGGACCCCCGGCAATGGCCTTCTTCGTATGCGCACGAGGAGATCTCCATGGAACAGGCCGACAAAGCCGACAAGAGCGACGACGGTACGAAGCACGGCCGCTTCATGCTGAAGCTGTCCGGCGAGGCGTTCGCCGGCCGGGGAGCACTCGGCGTCGACCCCGACGTCGTACACGCCATCGCCCGCGAGATCGCCGCCGTGGTGCGGGACGGCGCCCAGATCGCGGTCGTCATCGGCGGTGGCAACTTCTTCCGGGGCGCCGAACTCCAGCAGCGCGGCATGGACCGGGCACGCTCCGACTACATGGGCATGCTTGGTACGGTCATGAACTGCCTGGCCCTCCAGGACTTCCTGGAGAAGGAAGGCATCGACTCCCGCGTCCAGACCGCCATCACCATGGGCCAGGTCGCGGAGCCGTACATCCCGCTGCGCGCCGTACGGCACATGGAGAAGGGCCGCGTGGTCATCTTCGGCGCCGGTATGGGCATGCCGTACTTCTCCACCGACACCACCGCCGCGCAGCGCGCCCTGGAGATCGACGCCCAGGCGCTGCTGATGGGTAAGAACGGGGTGGACGGGGTTTACGACTCGGACCCCAAGACCAACCCCGACGCGGTCAAGTTCGACGCGCTGGAGTACAGCGAGGTGATCGCGGGCGATCTGCGTGTCGCCGACATGACGGCGATCACGCTGTGCCAGGACAACAAGCTGCCGATCCTTGTCTTCGAATTGCTGAAGGAAGGCAATATCGCGCGTGCGGTCAAGGGTGAGAAGATCGGCACGCTCGTGAGCGACCAGGGCACCCGGACCTGATCCGGGGCCGCCCCGTACGGGATGGACAGAGCCCTGCCGGTCGGACACCGTGCAGGAGTAGACGCGACGCAGGTTCCGACGGCCCGCTGCGCACACCGGGCCCACTCAAGACACGCAGGAGCAAGTGGTGATCGAAGAGACCCTCCTCGAGGCCGAGGAGAAGATGGAGAAGGCCGTCCTGGTCGCCAAAGACGACTTCGCCGCGATCCGCACAGGACGGGCGCATCCAGCGATGTTCAACAAGATCGTGGCGGACTATTACGGTGCCCTGACCCCGATCAACCAGCTCGCCTCGTTCGCCGTGCCCGAGGCGCGGATGGCCGTGGTCACCCCGTTCGACAAGAGCGCCCTGCGCAATATCGAGCAGGCGATCCGCGACTCCGACCTCGGCGTCAACCCGAGCAATGACGGCAACATCATCCGGGTGGTGTTCCCCGAGCTGACCCAGGACCGCCGCAAGGAGTTCATCAAGGTCGCCAAGACCAAGGCCGAGGACTCGAAGATCTCGATCCGGGCGGTACGCCGCAAGGCCAAGGAGACCATCGACAAGCTGGTCAAGGACGGCGAGGTCGGCGAGGACGAGGGCCGCCGCGCCGAGAAGGAGCTCGACGACACGACCGCGAAGTATGTCGCGCAGGTCGACGAGCTGCTCAAGCACAAGGAAGCCGAGCTGCTCGAGGTCTGATGAACGACTCTTCCCGGGGGGCCCCGTCAGCGGCCGGTTACTCCGGTTACACCGATTACTGGGGACCGGCCGACCACGGGGCCGCCCCGGCGGGTCCCGCGTACGACACGCTGGACACACAGCAGACTCGGCCCATGCCCATCGTGCCCGACGGACCCGCCGGCGGCGGGGACCAGGATGACGACCGGGGGGCCGCCCGGCCGGGCCGCCCCCTGTTCCGTGACGAGCCTCCACAGGAGCCCATGGGAGCACCTCAGCCACCACCCCAGAAGAAGCGGGCGGGCCGTGATCTGCGCGCGGCCATAGGCGTGGGCCTCGGCCTGGGTCTGCTCGTCGTGGTGTCGCTCTTCGTCGTCAAGGCCGTGTTCGTCGGCGTGGTCGCGGTCGCGGTGGCCGTGGGGCTGTGGGAGCTGACCTCGCGGCTGGATGAGAAGAAGGGCATCAAGGCGCCCCTGGTTCCGCTGGCCGTCGGCGGCGCCGCGATGGTCGTCGCCGGATATGTGCGCGGTGCCGAGGGCGCCTGGGTCGCGATGGCCCTGACGGCGCTCGCGGTGCTGGTCTGGCGGATGACCCAGCGGCCCGAGGGCTATCTGAAGGACGTCACCGCCGGGGTCTTCGCCGCGTTCTACGTACCGTTCCTGGCGACCTTCGTGGTCATGATGCTCAGGCCGGACGACGGGCCGTGGCGGGTGCTGATGTTCATGGTGCTGACGGTCGTCAGCGACACGGGCGCGTACGCGGTCGGCTGGCGCTTCGGTACGCACAAGCTCGCGCCGCGCATCAGCCCCGGCAAGACCAGGGAGGGACTGGCGGGAGCCGTCGTCTTCGCCATGGTGGCCGGCGCGCTCTGCATGCAGTTCCTGATCCACGACGGAATCTGGTGGCAGGGGCTGCTGCTGGGACTGGCGGTCGCGGCCAGCGCCACGCTCGGTGATCTCGGCGAGTCCATGATCAAGCGGGATCTCGGCATCAAGGACATGGGCACGCTGCTGCCCGGGCACGGCGGCATCATGGACCGGCTCGACTCCCTGCTGCCCACGGCGCCGGTGGTCTGGCTGCTGCTGGTGATCTTCGTAGGCTCGTGACGCTTCGCAGGTTCCTGCCGAGCGCGGCCCGGCCAAGGGTCTGACCAGCGGCGATACCGCACGGGGGCCCGTTGTCCACAGGACAGCGGGCCCCTGCCGCATGTCTGCGACACTGGTTCCACCATGCCTGTACCTGGAGAATTGACTTTTGTCGCGCCCCGCGGGGCCAAGAAGCCGCCGCGGCACCTCGCCGACCTCACCCCCGCCGAGCGCCGCGAGGCCGTCGCCGCGGTCGGCGAGAAGGCGTTCCGTGCCAACCAGCTTTCGCAGCACTACTTCGCGCGGTACGCACACGATCCGCAGCAGTGGACCGACATCCCGGCCGCCGCGCGTCAGAAGCTCGCCGCGGAGCTGATGCCCGAGCTGATGTCGGTGGTGCGGCACATCTCGTGCGACGACGACACCACCCGTAAGACGCTGTGGCGGCTGCATGACGGCACGCTGGTCGAGTCGGTGCTGATGCGCTATCCGGACCGGGTCACGATGTGCATCTCGTCGCAGGCCGGCTGCGGGATGAACTGTCCCTTCTGTGCCACCGGACAGGCCGGTCTCGACCGCAATCTGTCCACCGCGGAGATCGTGCACCAGATCGTCGACGGGATGCGCGCGCTGCGCGACGGCGAGGTGCCCGGCGGCCCCTCCCGGCTGTCGAACATCGTCTTCATGGGCATGGGCGAGCCGCTCGCCAACTACAACCGGGTGGTCGGCGCGATACGCCGGCTGACCGACCCCGAGCCCGACGGCCTGGGTCTGTCCCAGCGTGGGATCACGGTCTCGACGGTCGGTCTGGTGCCCGCGATGCTGCGCTTCGCCGACGAGGGGTTCAAGTGCCGCCTCGCGGTCTCCCTGCACGCGCCCGACGACGAGCTGCGCGACAGCCTCGTCCCGGTCAACACCCGCTGGAAGGTACGGGAGGTGCTGGAGGCGGCCTGGGAGTACGCGGAGAAGTCCGGCCGCCGGGTCTCCATCGAGTACGCCCTCATCCGTGACGTCAACGACCAGGCCTGGCGCGGCGACCGGCTGGGCCGGCTGCTCAAGGGCAAGCGGGTGCACGTCAATCTGATCCCGCTCAACCCGACCCCGGGATCGAAGTGGACGGCGTCACGCCCCGAGGACGAGAAGGCGTTCGTCGAGGCGATCGCGGCTCATGGCGTGCCGGTGACGGTACGGGACACCAGGGGCCAGGAGATCGACGGGGCGTGCGGGCAGTTGGCCGCCTCGGAGCGCTAGACGGCCGCGGGGTAATGTTGGTCTGAACGCATTGCATATGTTCCGACAGGGGAGCGCCACAGCGCTGAGAGTGTGGCACATGTCCGTGAGAGCGGGCAGCGGCCGCAGACCCTCTGAACCTCGCCCAGGTCATTCTGGGTAGGAAGTTCGGTCACCACTCAAGCTGTTGCGCCCTGCCCGGAGTCCGGCCGGTCCCGCCGGTCCTGACCCCGGGCAGGGCCGCGTCTTCTCCTGGACTTCCCAGGAGGAAAATCAGTGAGCACCACCATCGGCACCACCAGCGCCACTGGCACCAGTAGCGCAGCCAGTAACAGAGGTACGGCCGCCCGCGGCAGGACGGCCGTCGCCGTGCTTGCCACCGCGCTCGGCGTCTCGGTCCTCGCCGCCTGCGGCGGATCCGACGGCTCTGCGCCGTCCGGCGGCAGCGGCGGCACGGAGTCAAAGACCGTCACCCTCGTCAGCCATGACTCGTTCAACGCCTCGCCCGCCGTGCTCAAGGAGTTCACCCGGCGGACCGGCTACACGGTCAAGGTCCTGAAGAGCGGCGACGCGGGCGAGGCACTCAACAAGGAGATCCTGACCAAGGGTTCGCCCCAGGGCGATGTCTTCTTCGGCGTCGACAACACCCTGCTCTCCCGCGCCCTCGACAACGGCCTGTTCACTCCGTACAAGGCCAAGGGCCTGGACCGCGTCGACACAGCCGCACAGCTCGACCGCGATCAGAACCGGGTCACACCCATCGATACCGGAGACATCTGCGTCAACTACGACAAGAAGTACTTCGCGGACAAGAAGCTCGCGCCGCCCCAGTCGTTCGACGATCTGGTCAAGCCGCAGTACAAGAACCTGCTCGTGACCGAGAACGCCGCGACCTCCTCGCCCGGCCTCGGTTTCCTCCTCGGCACGGCCGCGCAGTACGGCGACAACGGCTGGCAGGACTACTGGAAGAAGCTCAAGGCCAACGGCGTCCAGGTCGTCGACAGTTGGGAACTGGCCTACAACGAGAACTTCTCGGGCTCGGCCGGCGGTAAGAAGGCCAAGGCCGACCGCCCGCTCGTCGTCTCGTACGCCTCCAGTCCTCCCGTAGAGGTCCTGTACGCCGAGCCGCAGCCGCAGCAGGCGCCCACCGGAGTCGCCACCGGCACCTGCTTCCGGCAGACCGAGTTCGCCGGGCTGCTCACGGGCGCGAAGAACGAGGCGGGCGGCAAGGCCCTGGTGGACTTCCTGATCAGCGACACCTTCCAGGCGGACATGCCGCTGAACATGTTCGTCAACCCGGTCGTCAAGAGCGTGAAGCTGCCCGAGCTGTTCACGAAGTTCGGCGCGACGGTCCCCGAGCCCGGGACCGTGGCACCCGACAAGATCGCCGCCAACCGTGAGCAGTGGATCCAGTCGTGGACCTCACTCGTGGTGAAGTAGCCGGCGAAGCGGCGAGCCGGGCCCGGCCGGCCCGCCCCGGCCCGAAGGGAACCCGCCCCACCTCCAAGAGAGAGCGGGCCGGCCGCGCGCATGCCGTCCGGCTCGCCCTCATGGCCGTACCCGTGGCGTTCTTCGCGGTCTTCTTCGCCTATCCCGTGACCGCGATCGTCGGCCGCGGTCTCAAGGCCGACGGCACCTGGCAGTTCGGCCGCGTCGGTGAGGTGCTGAGCCGTCCCGACATCCTCGGTGTCCTCTGGTTCACCACCTGGCAGGCGCTGGCGTCCACCGCGGTCACCCTGCTGATCGCCCTGCCCGGCGCTTATGTCTTCGCGCGCTTCGACTTCCCCGGCAGGCATGTGCTGCGCGCGGTGGTCACCATCCCCTTCGTCCTGCCGACCGTCGTCGTCGGTACGGCCTTCCTGGCGCTGCTCGGGCGCGGCGGACTGCTCGACGAACTGTGGGGCATACGACTCGACACCACCGTCTGGGCGATCCTTCTCGCGCATGTCTTCTTCAACTACGCGGTGGTCGTACGGACCGTGGGCGGTCTGTGGTCACAGCTCGACCCGCGCCAGGAGGAGGCCGCGCGGGTGCTCGGCGCGGGACGGTTTGCCGCCTGGTGGCGGGTGACGCTGCCGGCCCTCGCGCCCGCCGTGGCGGCGGCGGCCCTGATGGTCTTCCTCTTCACCTTCACCTCCTTCGGCGTCGTACAGATCCTGGGCGGCCCGGCCTACTCCACGCTGGAGGTGGAGATCTACCGGCAGACCGCGCAGTTGCTCGATCTGCCCACCGCCGCCGTGCTCACCCTCGTCCAGTTCGCGGCGGTCGCGGCGGTGCTGGCGGTGCACGCCAGGACCGTACGGAGGCGGGAAGGCGCGCTGAGACTCGTCGATCCCGCGCGGACGGCGCGCAGGCCGCGCGGGACCGGGCAGTGGGCGCTGCTCGGCGGGGTCCTCGCCACCGTTCTGGTGCTGATCCTGCTGCCGCTCGCTGTGCTCGTCGAGCGCTCGCTCGACGCGCCGGGAGGGTATGGCCTCGGCTTCTACCGGGCGCTCGGCTCGCTCGACGCGAGCGGCGGAACGTTCCTCGTACCGCCGCTGGAAGCCGTCTGGAACTCGCTGCGGTACGCGCTGGCCGCGACGGGCGTCGCCCTGGTGGTGGGCGGACTCGCCGCCGCCGCGCTGACCCGCCGCGCGGGCCGGCTCGTCCGGGGCTTCGACGCGCTGCTGATGCTCCCGCTCGGGGTCTCGGCCGTCACCGTCGGCTTCGGTTTTCTGATCACGCTCGACAAACCGCCGCTGGATCTGCGGACCTCCTGGATCCTGGTGCCGCTCGCCCAGGCGCTGGTGGGCGTGCCCTTCGTCGTGCGGACCATGCTGCCGGTGCTGCGCGCGGTGGACGGACGGCTGCGCGAGGCGGCGGCGGTCCTCGGCGCGTCCCCGCTCCGCGTCTGGCGCGAGGTCGATCTGCCGCTCGTACGGCGGGCGTTGCTGGTCGCGGCCGGTTTCGCGTTCGCCGTCTCACTGGGCGAGTTCGGGGCGACGGTGTTCATCGCACGCCCCGACCGGCCAACGCTGCCGGTGGCCGTGGCCCGGCTGCTGGGACGGCCCGGCGAACTCAACTACGGGCAGGCCATGGCCCTGTCCACCGTACTGATGCTGGTGTGCGCGGTATCGCTGCTGGCGCTGGAACGTATCCGTACCGACCGCTCCGGGGAGTTCTGATGGCCCTGCTGACCCTCTCGGACGTCACCGTTCGGTTCGGTGCCCGTACCGCCCTCGACGCCGTGGACCTGGAGATCGCCGAGCACGAGACGGTCTGTGTGCTGGGGCCGAGCGGGAGCGGCAAGTCGACACTGCTGCGGGTGGTGGCCGGGCTGACCGCGCCGGACGGCGGGCGGGTGCTGCTGGACGGCGCCGACCGGACGGGGGTGCCGACGCACCGGCGGGGGGTCGGGCTGATGTTCCAGGACCACCAGCTCTTCCCACAGCGCGATGTGGCGGGCAATGTCGCCTTCGGACTGCGGATGCGAGGGGTACCGCGCGGCGAACAGGCGGGCCGGGTCGAGGAACTGCTCGAACTCGTAGGGCTGCCGGGCGCCGGGCGGCGGGCCGTCGCCGCGCTCTCCGGCGGTGAGCAGCAGCGGGTCGCGCTGGCGCGGGCACTGGCCCCCCGGCCCCGGCTGCTGATGCTGGACGAGCCGCTCGGGCAGCTCGACCGGAGTCTGCGCGAGCGGCTGGTGGTCGAACTGCGCGGTCTCTTCGGACGGTTGGGTACGACCGTGCTCGCCGTCACCCATGACCAAGGGGAGGCGTTCGCGCTCGCCGACCGGGTCGTGGTGATGCGGGACGGACGCGTCGCCCAGACGGGCACCCCGGTGGAGGTCTGGCAGCGCCCCGCCTCGGCGTTCGTGGCACGCTTCCTAGGTTTCGACAATGTCGTGGACGCGACGGTGAGCGGCGGCGCGGCCGACACGGTCTGGGGACGGATCCCGGTGCCGGACGGATCGGCCCAGGGTGAGCGGTCGGTGCTGGTACGGCCCGCCGGGGTACGGCTGGTCGACCCGGCGGGCGCGCTGCGCTGCACGGTGGAGGCCCGTACGTTCCGGGGCAGCCGGGTCGCGGTGCTGCTGCGCCCCGACGGACCCTCGGGCGGACCGGTACTGGAAGCGGAGTGCGGGCTCCGGGACGCGCCGCGCGTGGGCGCGGCGGTCGGGGTGGCCTTCGCCGCGGAGGACGTGGTGGTACTGGAGGGCAGGGAGAGCGGTCTCTGAGACCGGGCGGCCCGCGGAGCAGTACCCGCGGCGACGGCAAGCGAAGGCCCCCGGACCTCAGCGGGTCCGGGGGCCGTTTTCTCAAGTGGTCTAGGCGGTCAGGGGAATCGCCGCCAGGGCCGCCACCATCCAGGTCAGCGGGGCGAAGATCGTCAGGATCGCGGTCGCCCGTACCGCCGCCGCCGTACGCAGAAGCGTGGCGGGGGCGCCGAGATGGTGCAGCGTCGTGGTGGTGGCGGCGCGGGCCTGCCGGGACTCCGCCGTGGCCGTCAGCAGCGTCGCCGCCGTACAGCCGATCACCAGGGCCGCGCCGAGGCCGGTCAGGGGCCCGAAGGGGCGTACGGCACCGGGCCCGGACAGGGAGGTCGCGGCGAACACACCCGAGATCACCGCACACAGAACGCCCAGCGGGCGGCCGATGTTACGGGCCTCGGTCATCAGGGTGCGCCCCGCCAGCAGCCGGATCGCGCCGGGCCGCAGGATCTGGACCAGCCGCCCGCAGAGATGGGTGATGCCGGGACCGGCCAGGGCGAGACCGATGGCGGTCAGCGACCAGCCCGCCAGCACACCGGCCGAGCTGCCGTCGAACTGACCGGGCAGCGGCGGCGCGGACCCGCCCCCGCTCCTGCTCGCGTACGTCTCGACCGCCAGGCCCGCCGCGGTGAGCGCCACCCCCCAGGGCAGCCCGGACGGGGTGTGCACCGGAGGCGGCACGTTCTCGGCCGGCCGGGCGGCCCTGCGGGTGTGATGCCGCATCGCCATGCCGGTCGCGGCCGTCGCGAAGGTCGGCACCAGCGCCAGCAACGTCAGCATCGCGGCCAGCGGGAGCGACTGGCCCCTGGCGAGCAGCTCGGCGCCCTGGCCGCCGAGGGGCGAACCGGTCGGATCACTGCGGAGATGGAGGAAGAGCAGCAGCGCCAGCGCGCTGCCGAACGCACAGGAGACCGCGGTCGAGGTGGCCGCCAGGGTGGTCAGCCGGGCCGGGCCGAGGCCCACCGCCGACAGTCCGGTGCGCGGCCGGGTGCCCGGTTCCGTACGGGCCACCGCCACCGCGAACTGGACCGTCGCCGCCAGCGGGATCAGACACCAGAGCAGGCGGGCCGCGGAGCCGGCCGGATGGCCCATGGCCCAGCCCAGCGTGCACAGCAGCAGAAAACCGACCCCGGCGGACGCCGCCACGACCAGCAGCCGGCGCACCAGGACCAGAGGACGGGCGCCACGGCCTAGACGGAGAGCGAGCACGCGGCCTGGCCTTCCGCTTCGGTCGGTCCCAGCGAGCTGATCCGACGGCCGTCCAGCAGGGAGACCGTACGGTCGGCGAGCGCCGCGACCTCCTCGTCCAGGGTGGCGAGGACGACGGTGATGCTGTGCGAGCGGGCGGCGGTGGTCAGCGTACGGATCACCTGCGCCCGGTCGGTACGGTGCAGCGGTGCGGTCGGCTCGTCGGCGAAGAGCACCGAGGGCGTGGTGACCAGGGCGCGCGCCACCGCGATCCGCTGCCGCTGGGCCTGGAGCAGGGCGTACGGACGCTTGCGCGCGCACTGCCCGATGTCGAGCCGGTCCAGCCACTCCAGCGCGGTGACCTTGGCGACCCGGTGCGAGGCGCCGCGCAGCAGCAGCGGCAGCGCCGCGTTCTCCCAGGCGGTCAGCTCGGGCACGAGGGCGGGCTCGGGGTCGATCCAGCTGAACCGGTCCCTGCGCAGCCGCTCGCGCAGCACCGCGCTCATGGTGTGGACCGGTGAGTCGTTGAACCAGACCTCGCCCTCCTGCGGGACCAACTGACCCGACAGACAGCGCAGAAGAGTCGTTTTGCCGCTGCCGCGCGGGCCGCACACGGCAAGGATCTCGCCCTCGCGCACGCCGAGCGAAACACCGTCGAGCGCGGGCGATCCGTTGTGGGAGTAGGTCAGGGAACGCGCCCAGAGCACGTCGTTGTCCGGCGGGGCCACCATGGCGTACACCTCGGTTCTGGTCGGACTTACCTCCGCCGTCCGGGTGAACGAAGGCGGCGACGATCGGTCACAGGGCACGCTAGGTATTCGGAACCGGGGGATCGGACAGCACACGGCCCGGGTGCCGCCCTTCTCACTCGAAAGGGCGCACCCGGGCCGTCATGCGGGTGGTGTGACGATTCTTCAGCACCGGTCGCGGGCGGTCGCCCGGTCACGCAGGGCCGGGCGTCAGGCCGGGCGTCAGAGCTTGGTCCATGCCTCCGTCAGCACCGACCGCAAGATTCCCTCGATCTCGTCGAAGACCGACTGGTCCGACACCAGCGGCGGCGCGAGCTGGACGACCGGGTCGCCGCGGTCGTCCGCGCGGCAGTAGAGCCCGTTCTCGTACAGCTCCTTGGAGAGGAACCCGTACAGCACGCGCTCGGTCTCCTCGTCCGTGAAGGTCTCCTTGGTCGCCTTGTCCTTCACCAGCTCGATGCCGTAGAAGAAGCCGTTGCCGCGGACATCGCCGACGATCGGCAGGTCGAGCAGCTTCTCAAGGGTGCCGAAGAACGCGCCCTCGTTGTCGAGGACATGCTGGTTCAGGCCCTCGCGCTCGAAGATGTCGAGGTTGGCGAGGCCGACGGCCGCGGAGACCGGGTGGCCGCCGAAGGTGTAGCCGTGCAGGAAGGTGTTGTCGCCCCGGTAGAACGGCTCGGCCAGCCGGTCGGAGACGATACAGGCGCCGATCGGTGAGTAGCCCGAGGTCATGCCCTTGGCGCAGGTGATCATGTCCGGTACGTAACCGAACTTGTCGCACGCGAACATCGTGCCGAGGCGGCCGAACGCGCAGATCACCTCGTCGGAGACGAGCAGCACGTCGTACTGGTCGCAGATCTCGCGGACCCGCCGGAAGTAGCCGGGCGGCGGCGGGAAGCAGCCGCCCGCGTTCTGCACGGGCTCCAGGAAGACCGCCGCGACCGTCTCGGGGCCCTCGAAGAGGATCTGCTGCTCGATCTGGTCGGCGGCCCAGCGGCCGAAGGCCTCGGGGTCGTCGCCATGGATCGGCGCCCGGTAGATATTGGTGTTCGGGACCTTGTGCGCGCCCGGGACCAGCGGCTCGAACGGCGCCTTCAGCGCGGGGAGTCCGGTGATGGACAGGGCTCCCTGGGGGGTGCCGTGGTAGGCGACGGCGCGTGAGATGACCTTGTACTTGGTGGGCTTGCCGGTCAGCTTGAAGTACTGCTTCGCGAGCTTCCAGGCGGTCTCGACCGCCTCGCCGCCGCCGGTGGTGAAGAAGACCTTGTTGAGGTCGCCGGGCGCGTAGTGGGCCAGCCGCTCGGCCAGCTCGACGGCCTTGGGGTGGGCGTAGGACCACACCGGGAAGTACGCCAGCTCCTGCCCCTGCTTGTAGGCGGTCTCGGCCAGCTCGTGGCGGCCGTGCCCGGCGTTCACCACGAACAGCCCGGAGAGGCCGTCGAGGTAGCGCTTGCCCTTGTCGTCGTAGATGTAGGTGCCCTCGCCACGCACGATGGTGGGCACGGGCGCGTTCTCGTAGGACGACATGCGGGTGAAATGCATCCACAGGTGGTCGTACGCGGTCTTGGAGAGGTCCTTGCTCACGGCTATCGGGTTCCCCACATATAGGTCTGCTTCTTCAGCTTCAGATAGACGAAACTCTCGGTGGAGCGCACGCCGGGGAGCGCGCGGATCCTCTTGTTGATGACATCCAGCAGATGGTCGTCGTCCTCGCAGACGATCTCCACCATCAGATCGAACGAGCCCGCGGTCATCACCACGTACTCGCACTCGTCCATGGCCGCCAGGGCGTCCGCGACCGACTCCGTGTCGCCCTCGACATTGATGCCGACCATGGCCTGCCGCCGGAATCCCACGGTGAGCGGGTCGGTGACGGCGACGATCTGCATCACGCCCTGGTCGAGCAGCTTCTGGACGCGCTGGCGCACGGCCGCCTCGGAGAGGCCGACGGCCTTGCCGATCGCGGCGTACGGGCGCCGCCCGTCCTCCTGGAGCTGTTCGATGATGGCGAGGGAGACGGCGTCGATCGAGGACGACGAGCCGTTTCCGCCCCGGGAACCGGGGCCCGGGTCTGTTCTGGAGTCTGCGCTACGACTGGCCACGAGCCTCACTGTGCACTGCGACTCGTCCGTCCCGCAACCCTCTATCGATGATATTCGTTGTTGAAGGGCCGCAATATCACCGAATCCGAAGTTCCCGGGGCGTCGGCCTGTCGAAAGCGTCGGCCGAAGGATTAGGGTGGAACTGTCTCACCCATCGGACATCCGACCAGAAGGAGGGGTGGCAGTGACCACCGAGCTGCGCCGGCTGCGTAACTACATCAACGGGGAGTTCCGGGACGCCGCCGACGGACGGACCATCGAGGTGGTCAACCCGGCGACGGGCGAGGCGTACGCCACGTCCCCGCTCTCCGGGCAGGCCGATGTCGACGCCGCCATGGAGGCCGCGGCGGCCGCCTTCCCCGGCTGGCGCGACACCACCCCGGCCGAGCGCCAGCGGGTGCTGCTCAGGATCGCGGACGCGGTCGAGGAGCGGGCGGAGGAGCTGATCGCGGCCGAGTCGGAGAACACCGGCAAGCCGCTGGAGCTGACCCGTACGGAAGAGATCCCGCCGATGGTGGACCAGATCCGCTTCTTCGCGGGCGCCGCACGGCTGCTCGAAGGCCGCTCGGCCGGCGAGTACATGGAGGGCTTCACCTCGATGGTCCGCCGTGAGCCGGTCGGTGTCTGCGCGCAGGTCGCACCGTGGAACTACCCGATGATGATGGCCGTGTGGAAGTTCGCTCCGGCGCTCGCCGCGGGCAACACCGTCGTACTGAAGCCGTCGGACACCACCCCCGCCTCGACCGTGCTGCTGGCGGAGATCATCGGGGCGATCGTGCCCAAGGGCGTCTTCAACGTGCTGTGCGGCGACCGCGACAGCGGCCGGACGATGGTCGAGCACCCGATTCCGGCGATGGTCTCCATCACCGGTTCCGTACGGGCCGGGGCGCAGGTCGCCGAGTCGGCGGCCAAGGACGTCAAGCGGGTCCATCTGGAGCTGGGCGGCAAGGCGCCGGTCGTGGTGTTCGAGGACACCGACATCGCCAAGTCCGTCGAGGACATCGCGGTGGCGGGCTACTTCAACGCGGGCCAGGACTGTACGGCCGCCACCCGCGTCCTCGTCCACGAGTCGATCCACGACGAGTTCGTGGCGGCGCTCGCGAAGGCCGCGTCCGAGACCAGGACCGGTGCCGCGGACGACGAGGACGTGCTGTACGGGCCGCTCAACAACGCCAACCAGCTCAAGCAGGTCGCCGGCTTCATCGAGCGGCTGCCCGCGCACGCCAAGGTCCAGGCGGGCGGCCACCAGGTCGGCGACAAGGGCTACTTCTACGCGCCGACCGTCGTCTCCGGTCTCAAGCAGGACGACGAGATCATCCAGAACGAGGTCTTCGGCCCGGTCATCACCGTGCAGTCCTTCACGGACGAGGCGCAGGCGCTGGAGTACGCGAACGGCGTCGAGTACGCGCTCGCCTCCTCGGTGTGGACGAAGGACCACGCGCGGGCGATGCGGATGTCTAAGGCGCTGGACTTCGGGTGTGTGTGGATCAACGCCCACATTCCGCTGGTCGCGGAGATGCCGCACGGCGGGTTCAAGAAGTCCGGCTACGGCAAGGACCTGTCGGCGTACGGCTTCGAGGACTACACGCGCGTCAAGCATGTGATGACCTCGCTCGACGCCTGAGCGCTGTCTTCAAAGCCGGTACGCGGGGCGGGAAGCCCGCTCGCGGGGCGGGCGGTGGACCTCATGTCCGCCGCCCGCCCCGCACGCCGTTGGGCGTCAGGGCTCTTCCTGCGCCGTCCGTACGGGATCCCGGTGGGCCGGGGCGGCCAGCAGGGCGGCCAGCACATCGATGCGGTTGGTGGTGATCGCGTCGACGCCCCGGGCGATCAGCCTGCGCATGGTGCGCCGGGTGTCGGCGGTCCAGGCCGAGACGAGCAGTCCGTCCCGGTGGTTGCGGTCGGCGAGTGCGCGGCTGACCAGTCCGAAGTGGTAGTTGAGCCAGCGCGGCCGCACCGCCGCGAGCAGCGTGGGGCGGGGCGGCGCGAGCGTCGTCCAGGTCAGCGCGATCTCGGCGTCCGGGTCGGCGGCGCGGACGGCGAGCATCGTGCGCGGGCCCGCGCAGTAGTACACCCGGTCTTTGGCCCCGCCCTCGCGCACCTCGGCGACGACCGTCCGTACCGACCTCTCCGTGGCGCCCGGCAGATCTATCAGGAGGCGGGCGCCGTCCGTCGCCGCGAGCGCGTCCCGCAGCGCCGGAACCGCGCCGCCGGTCAGCCCGTCCAGCTCCTGGTGGGTCAGCTCGGCGAGGCGCCGGTCGTGCTCCCAGAGCCGCCTCAGCGTGGAGTCGTGCAGCAGTACGGGCACACCGTCCCGGGTGAGCCGGACGTCGATCTCGACCGCGTCCGCCCCCCGCTCCAGCGCGGAGCGCACCGACGCGAGGGTGTTCTCACGGAACCGGTAGGGATCGCCGCGGTGGCCCACGGCGGTCACCGTACGCACGGGTCCCGCGCGGTCACCGGACATCATCGCCGCCGCTACCGGGCGAGCCATTTGGCGGTGTACGTGTCGATCTCCGTGGCGAGCCGCACCTTGCTCCCCGGGTCCAGGAAGGACGCCTCGACACCGTTCTTCGCGAGATCGGCCAGCCCCCGCTCGTCCAGGCCGAGCAGCCGGGCCGCGACCGCGTACTCCTGGTTGAGGTCGGTGCCGAACATCGGCGGATCGTCGCTGTTGACCGTGACCAGCACACCGGCCGAGACCATCGCCCTGATCGGGTGCTCGTCGAGATCGGCGACCGCGCGGGTGGCGATGTTGGAGGTCGGGCACACCTCCAGCGGGATGCGGTGCTGGGCGAGATGCGCGAGCAGCTCCGGGTCCTGGACGGCGCTGGTGGCATGGCCGATGCGCTCGGCGCCCAGCTCGCGCAGCGCGTCCCAGACCGTCTCGGGACCGGTCGTCTCACCGGCGTGCGGCACGGAGTGCAGCCCGGCGGCGATGGCGCGGTCGAAATAGGGCTTGAACTGCGGCCGGGGCACACCGATCTCGGGGCCGCCGAGACCGAAGGCGATCAGGCCCTCGGGGCGCAGCTCGACCGCGAGGCGGGTGGTCTCCTCGGCCGCTGCGAGCCCGGCCTCGCCGGGGATGTCGAAGCACCAGCGCAATATGACGCCCAACTCGGACTCGGCGGCCTTCCTGGCGTCCTCGATGGCCTCCATGAAGGCCTGCTCGGGGATGTTGCGGCTGGTCGAGCTGTACGGCGTGATCGTCAGCTCGGCGTAGCGGATGTTCTGCCGGGCCATGTCACGGGCGACCTCGAAGGTCAGCAGCCGGACGTCCTCGGGCGTGCGCAGCAGATCGACGACGGAGAGATAGACGTCGATGAAGTGTGCGAAGTCGGTGAAGGTGAAGTACTCGGCGAGCGCCTCCGGATCGGCCGGGACCTTGGAGTCCGGGTGCCGCGCGGCCAGTTCGGCCACGATGCGTGGCGAGGCGGAGCCGACATGGTGGACATGCAGCTCGGCCTTGGGCAGCCCCGCGATGAAGGGGCGCAGATCGGTCATCGGGTCCTCCGCTTGGTGGGGCTGGTGCCCGCGGTACGGCGTCCGGCCGGGGTCTCGGCCCAGCACCGCTCGGGTCAGGGATCATCGTAGGCCGGGCCGGTTCCGCGTCCAGCGGAGGCCGTAGCATGACGGAATCACGATGGGGGAGGCCCATGTCAGACAAGAGCGAGCAGCCGTCGGGCGGCTACGAGCCGAGTGATCCCTGGGCTCCGCCGGAGCACAAGGCGCCGCAGAACGACCCCGTGGCGTGGCCGGAACCGCAGCCGCCGGCCACCGGATCGGTGCACGACCAGCAGACGGTCGCCGGGATACCCGGCTCCGGGCCCGAGCCCGGCGCCGTACCGCCGCCGCCGGTCGCGCCCGGCGGACCGGCCCAGCCCGCCCCGGGGC
>NZ_LATD01000117.1 GCF_000981895.1 Streptomyces odonnellii
GCCCCCGCCCGTACTCCCGGCACTCCCGCGGCCCGCGCGCGTATCGACGCGGCCGGCATCCTCCTGTTCACCGCCACCCTGGTCTCGCTGCTGCTGTTCCTCATGGACACACGCCTCGACCGGGTGTGGCTTCTCGCCGTCACCGTGCCGGCCGCTGCCGGGTTCGCCCTCCGCGAGCTGCGCGCCGCCGACCCGTTCATCGACGTGCGTGTCTTCGCCGGCAATGTCCCGCTGCTCGCCACCTACGCCCGCACCCTCGTGGCGTACACCGTCTCGTACTCCTTCATCTACGGCTTCACCCAGTGGCTGGAGGACGGCAGAGGCCTGAGCGCCTCCGCCGCCGGACTGGTCCTGCTGCCGACCTTTGCCGTCGGCATCGTCGTGTCGGCGCTCACCGGGCGCAGGGCTGCGGTGCTCGGCAAGCTGGTCGTCGGCGCCGCCGTCCAACTCGCCGCATGCGCCCTGCTTCTCGCCCTCGGCGACCACACGGCGGTCTGGATCCTCGTCGCCGTCACCGCCCTCCTGGGTCTGCCCCAGGGACTGATCGGCCTCGCCAACCAGAACGCGCTCTACCACCAGGCGGATCCCGCACGCATGGGCGCGTCCGCCGGCCTGCTGCGCACCTTCATGTACCTCGGCGCGATGGTCTCCTCGTCCGCGACCGGCGCCTTCTTCGGCCGGCGCGCCACCACCGCGGGCCTGCACGGTCTCGCCGTCTTCATGCTTGCCGCCGCGGCCGTCCTCCTCGTCCTCACCGTCGCCGACCGCTCCCTCGCCGTACCGGCGGCTCGCGAGACTGCGGACGCCGGCCACGCCTCCTGACGATCACGCGCCGGACGGCACGCGGCCGTACGACACCGTGCCGCCGTACGACACCGTGCCGCTCACTCGCCCGAGGGAACGACCCCCGGTCGGTCCGTCACCCCGCCCTTCAGGTACTCGATCATGACGGCGGACGCTGCCCCTGGCCGGATTCGCCCAGGCAGGGTCTCACCACCCGAACCCGTCTCTGTCTGAAGGAGAACGCCGATGAGGCGTGCAAAAACGTTTATCCGTATCGCCAGGATCGCGACGGCGGTCACCGTCGCCATGGCCGCGCTCACGATTCCCGCCTCCGCCGACTCGGAGCGGCACTCCGGAGAACACCGGGGCCGTGTCTTCGTCCAGACCGACAGCATCAGTGGAAACAAGATCGTCGCCTACCACCGTGCCGAGGACGGCACCCTGCACAAGCGGGGCGTGTTCGCCACCGAGGGCAAGGGCGGGATCCTCGAAGGCTCCGTCGTCGACCACCTTGCCTCGCAGGGGTCCCTGACGTACGACTCCCGCCACAACCTGCTGTACGCGGTCAACGCGGGCAGCAACACGGTCACCGTGTTCTCGGTGGACGGCGAGCGGCTGCACCGTAAGCAGGTCATCTTCTCCGGCGGTACGTTCCCCGTCAGCGTCACGGTGCACGAGGACCGGGTGTACGTGCTCAACGCGCGCAAGGGCGGATCCATCCAGGGCTATCGGCTCACCGAGGAGGGGCTGCGGCGTGTTCCGGAGTGGAATCGCGCTCTGCGGCTGAACACCGCGGCCGCACCGGAATTCCTCCACACCCCCGGCCAGATCGCCTTCACCCCCGACGGATCGCGGCTCGTCGTCACCACCAAGATGGGCGGCAACAGCATCGTGGTCTTCCCCCTCGCCCCTTCCGGCGCTCCCGCGCCCCGGCCCGTCGTCAGCAGCAAGAGCGGTTCGGCCCCCTTCGGGCTGACCTTCGACCGGCGCGATCGCCTCGTTGTCGCCGACGCGGGCCCCAACGCCGTACTGACCTTCCGTATCGAGAAGGACAGTGACGTCACACTTCTCGACGACATCCTCACCGGCCAGCAGGCGAGCTGCTGGGTGGTTCGCGCCGGGAACAGGTTCTACGTATCGAACGCGGGGAGCAACACCCTCTCCGGCTTCCAGCAGATCCGTAGAGCGCAGCTCAGAGCGCTCGGCAACACGCCCACCGGAACCGGCACCGTCGACAGCGCCGTCACACCCGACAACCACTTCCTGTATGTACAGACAGGAGGCGTGGGGGCGGTCGACGGCTTCCGCATCAACGACGACGGCTCCCTCACCAAGATCAGCACGACCCCGGTACCGGACGCGGTCGGCGGGGAGGGCATCGTCGTCCTCTAGACCGTGACCGAGCCTGGCCGCATGTGAGATCACAGGGCCGTGGCACCGGCCCCCGGTGCCACGGCCCTGTCATACGTCGGCCGTGTCCCGGTGGCCGCCTCCGCCCCAGTAGCGGCATCCCGCTCGACGCCGGACCGTACCGTCGAAAGCGGACCCGTACCGTCGAACGTCTCTGGCGCCGGGCGGCCCCCGCGCGTCAGGCGCGCTTCGCGGCGCGGGGGAGTATGCGTCCTTCGCGGCGGGCCGCGCGCAGGAAGAGGACGGTGGGTACGGCGCAGACGAGGACGGCGACGATGCTCGCCTCGGGGCCGAAGGCGCCGCCGGTGAGCGCGCTCGGGCCGGACGTCGTCGAGTGCACCGGACCCACCAGGGTGTCGTCGTTGCCGGAGACGGTGGTGCCGAAGATTCCCAGCTCGGCGGTGTTCCAGCCCAGGTGCAGGCCGATGGGCACCCACAGGCTCCGGGTGGCGGCGTACGCCGCGCCGAACATCAGGCCCGCCTCGACGGCGGTCGCCAGCCCGCCCCGGAACGTCGCGTTCGGGTTGATCAGATTCAGAAGACTGAACAGCCCGGCGCTGACCGCCAACGCCCCCCAGGTACCGGCGAGTTCCTCGACGATACGGAAGAGCACGCCCCGGAACAGCAGCTCCTCGGTGACCGCGACCGCGCACATCAGGCCCAGCACCGCGAGGAAGCCGACGAACGAGCCCCAGCCCGCCGTCCGGTATCCGCCGAACAGCCCGATGACGCCGATCGTCACCGTGAACAGCAGCACACCCCCGCCCGCGCCGCGTACCAGTCCGGCGCGCGCGTCCGCCGCGCGCAGCTCGTGGAGCGCGGTGCCGTCCGTGGTGATCTCCAGGTCCATCCATGCCTCGCCGTGGCGGACATGAACGACCGTGCGCTCGCCCGCCGCGTGCTTGAGCGCGTTGGTCAGGGACTCCTGGACGACCCGGTAGGCGGCCGTCTCCGCGGCGCTCGTCATCGGCCGCGGCTCGCCCTGCTCGACCAGCTCCACCGGATGTCCCGCCGCCCGCGACCGCGCCACCAGTTCGGGCAGTTCGCCGACCGCCGGTCCCCGTCGGGAGTGTTCCGTGTCGTCGGTGCCGTCCAGCGCTCCCAGCAGACAGCGCAGATCGCCGAGCGCGAGCCGGCCCGTATCGCTGATGGCCGACGGACCGGCCGCGACCTTGTCGTCCTGCCCGGTCAGATACCCCGCCGCGTCGGCCTGCACCACCATCGCCGTCACATGGTGGGTGACCACATCATGCAACTCGCGTGCGATCCGGGCACGTTCGGCCGCGACGACCGCTTCTTCCGCCCGCCGGCGCCGCTCGGCCTCTCTCACGGCCCGCGTACGTACCCCGGCGCCCACGGCCCAGCACAACGCGAGAACCAGCCAGAAGGTCACGAACTCCTCGAACCGTTCCGGTGATCCCGCGTTGTGCAGGGCCACCGCGAAGGCTACGTACGCGCCGGTCGCCGCCGCCGCGACGGCGGTCCGGCCCCGTACGAGGTGGGTGCCCGCGGCGTACAGGGCCACGAGCACACCGAGCGAACCGAAGGCCGTGGGGTAGCGCAGGAGCTGGAACGTTACGAAGCCGCCGCACACACCGCCAGACAGACCGCCGGCCATCGCCGCCGCACCACCAGCGGCACACTCTGCACCAGCAGCAGGAGGACGCCCGGCCCGTCCAGTGGGCAGTCCGGCAACTCGGCCAGGTCGACGCCCTGGTGGGCGGCCCCGGGTACGAAGGAGAACGTGACCAGCGCCCCGGCGAGCACGGCGTCCCTCCCCCGGGTCCACCGCTCCGACAGGAAGCCCGTTCTCAGCCACGCCCCTGCGTCCAGCACCCGCGCAGAACAGCGAAGAACGGAAGAACCTTGTCCGGATCTTGAATTGGCAGATGAACGGTGCGTGGCGAGACTTGGGCGGCACGACCGGCGAGGAGTGGGGGAGCCGTGACGATCGGGTTCGGTGTGCTCGGGGAGATACAGGCGCGGAGCGACGGCGCCGCCGTGGACCTGGGCCCGGCCCGGCAGCGCAGTGTGTTCGCGGCGCTGGTGGTGGACATCAACCGCACGGTGCCGGTGGAGGTGCTGGTCGACCGGGTCTGGGGACTCCGTCCGCCGCAGCGCGCCAAGCCGACGCTCTACAGCTATGTGTCCCGGCTGCGGCAGGCGCTGGACACGATCGCGGACGAGGCGTCCGCGGAAACCGGTGTGTCCATCGCGCGGCGGCCCGCCGGGTACGCCCTGCTCGCCGACCCGGGCACGGTGACGGTGGACGTACATCTCTTCAGGGATCTGGCAGGGCAGGCCGGAGCGACGGACGATCCCCGCGCGGCGGCCCTGTTCGAGAGGGCGCTCGGGCTCTGGCGCGGTGAGCCGTTCGCCGGGGTGGACACGCCCTGGTTCAACTCGCTGCGGGAGTCGCTGCTCGGGGAGAGGCACGCCTGCCGACTGGACCGCAACGACGTCCAGTTGCGCCGCGGGCACCATGCCGCGCTGCTGCCCGAGCTCGCCGCCTGCCATGACACGCATCCACTGGACGAGCGGCTGGCCGGCCAGTTGATGCTGGCGCTTTACCGGAGCGGGCGGGCGGCGGACGCCCTGCGCTGTTTCGAGCAGGTACGGCGCGCGCTGGCCGAGGAGTTGGGGAGCGACCCGAGCGACGAGCTGCGGAGACTGCATCAGCGGGTCCTCGTCAACGACCCGGACATCGCGGCGCCCGGCACGGCGCCCGACGCGGCACTCGCCGTGACAGGTACGACGGCCCCTGCCGCGGTGGCCCCTGCCGCGGCGGCCCCCGCCTCCGCACCCACCTCGGGCGCCCCGTCCCCACCGTACCGTACCGTGCCACGCCAACTGCCGTCCGTCTCACGGTGGTTCACCGGGCGTCAGCGTGAACTCGCCGAACTCGACAAGGTCCTGAGACCGACAGGACGGCCCGGTGCCGCGGTGTCCGTATGCGCCGTCAGCGGCAGCGGTGGCATCGGCAAGACATCGCTGGCCGTGCACTGGGCACACCAGAACACCGACCGCTTCCCGGACGGGCAGCTCTATGCCGACCTCCGTGGTTTCGACCCCTCCGAAGAGCCGCTGGCGTCCGCCACCGCGATCCGTGTGTTCCTCGACGCGCTCGGTGTGGCCCCCGGCTCGATACCGGTGGACCAGGAGGCGCTGGCGGGGCTCTACCGCAGCCTGGTCGCCGACCGGCGCATGCTGATCGTCCTGGACAACGCCGTGGACGCCGCACAGGTGGCCGCGCTGCTGCCGGGCGGTGCCGGCTGCGCGGTCCTGGTCACCAGCCGGCGCAGGCTGACCGGGCTCGCCGTCACCCAGGGGGCGCACCTTCTGCCGCTGGACGTGCTCTCCGTCTCCGAGTCCCGGGAACTGCTGGGCCGGCACCTGGGCGAGGACCGGCTGGCCGCCGAACCCGAGGCCGTCACCGCCGTACTGGAGCACTGCACAGGACTGCCCCTGGCCCTCAGCGTCGTGGGAGCCCGTGCCGCCGCCGGGGCCGGTTTCCCGCTGGCCGCGCTTGCGGCGGAACTCCACGACGAGTCGGCGCGGCTGGACGCGCTGGACGCGGGGGATCTGTCGGCGAACGTACGGGCGGTCTGCCATGTGTCGTACCGCGCACTCAGCGACGGCGCAGCGGAGGTCTTCCGTCTCCTCGGAGCCGCTGCGCCGGGCCCGGAGATCGGTCTGCCCGCCGCCGGAAGTCTGCTCAGCCGTTCCGCGACCGCGGCCCGGGCGGCCCTGCGGGAGCTGGAGACGGTCCATCTGGTGCAGCAGCCCGTGCCCGGCCGGTACCGCATGCACGACCTGATCCGCCTGTACGCCGCCGAGCGCGCCGCCCTGGACCAGCAGGAGGAGTCCCGTGCACGGGCGCTGCGGCGTGTCATGGACTTCTACCTGCACACCGCCTACGCCGGTCACCGGGTCCTCAGCCCGCTCCGGCATCACCACATGGAACTCGAACCGCCCCTGGACGGTGTGATTCCGCAGCCGATGACCGACCAGAGCGCGGTCATGGCGTGGTTCCGCGCCGAGCACACCTGCCTGGTCGCCGCACAGCGGCTGGCCGAACGCAACGGGTGGGACGTCCTGGTATGGCAGTTCGCCCGGGTGCTGGACGGTTTCCTCTGGCGGCAGGGGCGGCTCGACGATCTGGTGGCCCTGTGGCGTACGGGGCTGGCGTCCGCCGAACGCCACGGGGAGGCCGGCGTCCGCGCCTGGGCACACCGCCGGCTGGCCCATGCCCGGGCCCGGCTCGGCCACCACGACGACGCGCTCCGCCACGGGGAGTCGGCCCTCGCCGCGGCCGAGGAGGCCGGTGACCTCGCCGAACAGGCGCGTATCCACGACGTCTTCGCCTGGGCTTGGGCCAGACAGGGCGACGACCGGCAGGCCCTGGCCCATGTCCGGCACACACTGCGGCTCCAGCGCCTGGGCCACGACCCGGTGGCGACGGCGAACGCGCTCAACGCGGTCGGCTGGTACGAGGCGCGCCTCGGCGAGTACGAACAGGCCCTGGCCCACTGCGAGGAGGGCCTGGAGATCCAGGGGCGCCACGGCTTCCGGGACGGGGAGGCCTGCACTCTGGACAGCCTGGGCTTCATCGCCCACGCGGCGACCCGGCACGAGGAGGCACTCGCCTACTACCGCCGCGCGCACACCCTCTTCCATGACCTCGGCAACCTCTACGAGGAGGCCAACACCCTCGCCAACCTGGGTGACGTCCATCTCGCCCTGGGCGAGCCCGACGAGGCCCGTCACAACTGGCAGCGGGCGGTCACGCTCTACCACGCACAACACCGCGCGGAGGACGCCCGCCGTCTCCAGGACAAGCTGTCCCGCGCACCGCGCTGAGGGCACCGCGCTGAGCGCCCCATGCCGAGCGGTCTTCAGGGGTAGGAAGCGCGGTTGCCGGGCACCGCCCATGAGGTGCGCGCCTCATGGGCGGTGCCCGGACAGCCGGCCCGCGGCAGCAGGGGTCAGGACCGCGGGACCAGGTTCGTGATCTTCCAGAGCGAGCCCGTCCCGGTCACCTGGGTGGTGTAGGCGTTGCCGTTCCGGTCGAGCTTGAAGGCAAGGAAGTTGAGGCCGCGGATGCTGGCCACGGGTGTGCCCACGCCCGTGTCCGGATCGAGCCGCGTGACCTCGTTGCCGACCGCGAAGTAGACATGGTTGTCCGCCGCCACGGAGATGGACGTGGGCTCGTAGAACTGGGTGGCGAGGGTTCTCGTCGTGCCGGTGGCGAGATCCGTCCGCAGGATCCGGCCCGTGAACATGTCGGCGGTGTACGCCCTGCCGCGTCCGTCCAGCGCGATGCCCTGGGACAGTCCGAGGCCGGACGCGACGACACGTACCGTACCGCCGTCCTTCAGCTCGTACAGCTTGCCGCTGCCACCGGTCGCGTAGGTGGTGGTGCCGCTGTGGACGATGCCGTGCAGCGCGCCAAGTCCGGAGGCGAGGAGGCGGTGCTGTCCGGTGGCGAGATCGACCTTGCGCAGATTGCCGTCGAAGTCCCCGACGTACGCGCCGCCGGTGCCGTCGATGGCGATGCCGCGCAGATTGCCCAGCCCCTGGGCGACGGTGGAGCGCGCGCCCGTCACCAGGTTCACCTTGCGCAAGTCGCCGTTCTGGTACGTCAGATAGGCGTTGTCGTCCGTGTCGTACGCGGCGTCCACGGGCTCGCCGAGGCCGGTCAGCAGGGCGGTGCAGGAGGACGAAGGGCAGGTGACGACGGGGGCGGCGGCCGCCGGGGCGGATGTCGTCGCCAAGCCCGTGGCGGTCAGCGCCGTCAGGAGTACGGCTGCGGTCCGGGTGCGCCAGGAGGCGGCAGAAGTCACGGCGAGTTCTCCATTCGTGTACGGACAAGTCCGGCCCGGCCCGGTTCGGTTGAGGGCCCGGCCACTTGTCGGTACGGAGCACAGCCATCACTCGTTCAACGCGCAACAAAACCTGGCTGGAAGGCGCCCTGTCCGAATTATTTGTGCCCGGAAAACATACGTATTGCCGAGAAGATGGTAGAAAGGGGAATTATGCATGCCGGGCGCTGGTGGGCGGACCGCCTTGTGGAGCCATCGGGGCGCGGGCTGGTGGCCATCCCGCTCGTGCTGATCGTGGTGATCACCGCGGTGGACATCCACTCGCCGACCGATGTCCACCTCGGCCCGTTCCTGGTCATCGCGCCCGCCCTCGCCGCTTCGTTCGCCGGGCCGTGGCTGACCGCGCTGATCGGGGTGCTGACGGTGGCGGCGCAGGTGTTCATCGCCATCTTCCACGGCGGGCTCACCACGACCAATCACCTCGCGCAGATCACGGCGCTGACCGTGCTCTCCACTCTGGTGGTCTTCTTCTCGCTGGTACGGGCGCGGCGCGACCGCGAGCTCATTCGCGTACGGTCGGTCGCGGACGCGGCACAGCGCGTACTGCTGCGGCCTCCGCCGCGGCGGATCGGGCCGCTGCGGGTGGCCTGGCTGTATCTGGCCGCCGAGGACGAGACCCGGATCGGCGGCGATCTGTTCGCGGTCGCCCGCGCCTCCCAGGCGGGCACGCGGGTGGTGATCGGGGATGTACGGGGCAAGGGGCTGGCATCCATCGGCGAGGCGTCCGTGGTGCTGGGCGCGTTCCGGGAAGGCGCCCACCGCTGCGCCACCCTGCTCGAACTCGCGGCGGCCCTCGAAGGCAGTGTCAACCGCTGCCTGGCGGAGACCGCGGAGACCGACGAGGACGCCGGCGAGCACTTCACCACCGCGCTCGTCCTCGACATACCCGACCAGGGCCCGGAGGCCCGGATGGTCAACTGCGGCCATCCACCGCCGCTCCTGGTGCACGGCCGCGACGTCACGGTCCTGCACTCACCCAGTCCCGCGCCGCCGCTCGGGGTGTGCGAGCCGCCCGGGCCCGATCACCGTACCGAACCGTTCAGTCTCGAAACCGGCGACACCCTCCTGCTCTACACCGACGGCGTCGTCGAGGCTCGCTCACCGGCCGGAGCGTTCTACCCGCTGGCCGAGCGGGTCGCCGCGTTCCCGCCGTCGAGCCCCGAGACACTGCTGCGCCACATCCACCGCGATCTGCTCACCCATATCGGCCGGCACCCCGCCGACGACGCGGTGCTCCTGGTCATCGAGCGCATCCCCGCCCAGCACTCCCACATGCCGCACATCACGACCCACCATCCGCGCCGCTGAGTGGTCAGGCGCTGCGCCGGGCGCTGGCCGTCAGGGCGCTGCGCCGGGCGTCCGCCGACTCCACCAGCCGCTGGAGTGGCGGCTCGAAGTCCGGCGTCGTTGACTGGTTGGGACAGTGCTGACCGGTTGCGACAGTGCCGGCCGGGGCTTCGGGGACAGCTTCCGGATGCCGGGGCCGTGCGTACGGCCCGGCCGGGACCGGGAGGGAGAAGGCGGTGCGGGCGACATTCTCGCTGGGACGGATCGCCGGGGTCCGGATCGGGGTCCACTGGAGCGTCCTGGTCATCTTCGTACTCATCCTGGTGGGTCTGGCGCAGGGGCGTTTCCCGCTGGTCTACCCGGGCCACGCCGTGGGGCTGTACTGGATCGCGGGGCTGGTCACCTCCGTGCTGTTCTTCGCCTCGCTCCTCGCTCATGAACTCGCCCATGCCGTCGTCGCCCGGCGCAACGGGGTCCAGGTCGACGACATCGTCCTCTGGCTCCTCGGCGGTGTGGCCCGTCTGAGGTCGGAGGCGCAGGATCCCGGCGCCGAACTCCGGATCGCCGGTGTCGGCCCGCTGGTGAGCCTGATCCTCGGCGGGCTGTTCACCCTGTGCACCTGGCTGTTCCTGCTCGGGGACGTGCCCCGGCTGATCGTGGAGGCGGCGGCCTGGCTGGCGGCCATCAATGTTCTGCTCGCCGTGTTCAACGCCATCCCCGCCGCCCCGCTCGACGGCGGGCGGCTGCTGCGGGCCCTGCTGTGGTGGCGTACGGGTGACCGGCTGCGGGCGACGGCCGGGGCCACCGCGGCCGGGCGGGTCTTCGGCTGGCTGCTGGTGGTGGCCGGATTCGTCCTGTTCATCGCGACCCGTACCTTCGAGGGGCTGTGGCTCGCTCTGATCGGCTGGTTCCTGATCGCGGCCGCGACCGCCGAGGGCCGGGAGGCGCAGATGCGGAGTGTGCTCGCCGGTGTTCCGGTACGACATGCCATGACACCGGATCCCGTCACCGCGCAGGCCGGGCTGACCGTCGCGGCGTTCCTCGCCGACCCCCGGTACCGCTACCGGTACTCGGCGTTCCCGGTGACCGGCGAGCTGGGCGACGCGGCGGGACTGATCACCCTGGACCGGGCCCGGCACACCCCGGAGGACAAACGCGAGTCCCTGACCGTGGGTGACGTGATGCTGCCCCTGGCGGAGGTCACCACCGCGGCACCGGACGACCCGCTGGCGGACCTGCTGCCCCGTATGAGCGCGGGCGCGGACAACCGGGTCCTGGTACTGGACCGCCATCGCGTCCTCGGCATCATCTCCTCGTCCGACATCGGCCGTACGGTGTCCTGGCTGATCGCCGCGAAGCGACACCAGGTGGACCGGGGGGACCGGGACGGCCGGGGTGGCAAGGGCGACCGCGGCGGTTGGGGCGGCTGGGGGCAGCGCCGATAAGCCGACGGATTCTGCCGGTGCCGGTCCTCGGTGTGTTGTGCCAGGCACTGGAGTACGGGCCCACACCTTGGGGTGACCCACGCGCACAACTCATGGCTGACCAGCGCGGGACCGTGCTCTGCTGGCTCTGCTCCTCGTGGGAGGGAGCCATCGGAGAAAGGGGACGATCGTGCGCCGAAGGGATCTGCCAGCGGGTGGCTCGCCGCCGCCGTCAGTGCCGCCGCGCTGATGCTCGTACCGGGCCCGGCCCACGCCGACGGACCTCGGCAACCGGCCCGCGGTCATCTTCGGGCGTCAAGGCGCTCGCACTCGGCTAGACAGGGCCCGGAGCCCAGGCCCGGGGCCTGGGCTCCGGGCCCTGTCCACTCTCTGTCGGGCCGGGTCGGTATTCATGCCTGCCCGGCCCGTCGGCGTTTCCCGGGCCGCTCACCCGGCCGACCAGCGGAAACGCTGTCCTCCGGGCATTTGTCCGCCCCGGATTACACTTGAGCATCAGGAGGCCGCATGACACAAAGTAACCGTCCGATGTCGCGCGGTGCGTCATCCGATCCGCTCGGAGACGAACTGCGGGCAGAGCTGTCCAGAGCGATGGAACTGAACGGCATCGGCGGGTTCGTGTGGGATCTTCCCTCCGCGCGAGTCGTGCTCGACCCGAGCGCACTCGCGATATTCGACCTGAGGCCCGATGAATTCGACGAGCGGATATCAACGCTCTATGAGCGGATCATGCCCGAAGAGCTGCCCGGTATCAGAGCGCGGGCCGCCGAAATTCTCGCGAATCCCCGGGACTCGACAGGCTGCGGCAATTACTTCCGTGTCCGCCAGTCGGACGGCACCGTCCGCTGGGCCCACTCGCAGGCGGCCTTGCTGCGCGACGAAGCCGGAAACGCCGTACGGGCGGTCGGGGTCGTCCGCGCCGAACTCCAGTACGCGGAGAAGCAGTCCATTCTGGAGTCCGACCGGCGGCATCAGGCGGGCGTCGTCGAGGCGACCACGACCGCGCTCTCCCAAGCGCTCAGCGTAGAAGACGTACTGGCTGCCCTGACCAGTAACCAAATTCTGGGCCCGGTTGGCGCCGTGGGCATATCGCTGACCGTTCTTGAGCAGAACAGATTGCACCGACTCGCCTCCGCCGGTATGCCCCTTGAATATGTACGTGATATGGAGTACGGCAAGATCGACGACGACCGGCCGATCGCCGAGGTTTTCCAGACATGCAGTCCACTGTTCATCACGCGGGAGAACATACGGCTCAATTACTCGATGCTGTGGCCGTACATAAAGGGGACCGATTTCACCGTGTCCGCCGTTCTGCCGCTCATGGCACAGGCCCGGCTCACCGGCGTACTCGCGATTCTTTACGAGGAGAAGCGCGGTTTCTCGCCCGAGGAACGGAATCTGCTGATCGCCCTCTCCGCCACCGTCGCCCAGTCGCTCCAGCGGGCGCGGCTCTACGACGAGGAGCACGCCATGGCGGTCGGCCTCCAGCAGGCCATGCTCCCCGCCAGGATCGAGCCGGTCCCGGGCATGTGCGTCGCCGCGCGGTACCGGCCCGCGCGCGCCGGTCATCAGATAGGCGGGGACTGGTACGACGTGATGCCGCTGCCCGAGGGGCGTGTCGGCCTTGTCGTGGGTGATGTGCAGGGGCATGACATCGAGGCCGCGGCCGTCATGGGGCAGCTACGGACGGCGCTGCGCGCCTACGCGAGCGAGGGACACTCGCCGTCGTCGCTGATGTCCCGGGCCTCGACCTTTCTGCGCGAACTGAACACCGACCGCCTGGCCACCTGCGTCTATGTCAGTCTCGGCCCCGCCACCGGCCAGGCGGAGGTCGTGCGCGCCGGACACCCCAGCCCGCACATCCGGACCGTGGACGGAAGTGCCGCGCTGACCGTGGAGGGCGGGCCGCCGCTCGGACTTCCGCTCGGCCTGACCCCGGATCTGCCCGATCCGGGCGACGTTCCGTACCCCGTCCATTACCTCCACCTCGGCCCGGGGGAGACGCTCCTGCTGTGTACGGACGGGCTGCTCGAATTCCACGACACCGATATGGCCGCGGGCGAGCGCCAGATAGAGATACTCCTCGACAGCGGTCCCGGCGACCTCGATCAACTGGCGGAGCACATCGTGGCCTCCATCGAGGACCGGCAAGGCCAGGAGGACGACGTAGCCCTTCTCCTGGCCTCCCGTGCCCCGCCCGGCTCTGCCACCGCGTCCTGCTTCCAGCGGCACTCGGCCCGGCGATAGGGGCCGGTCCGTCAGCAGGCGGCCTGGAAAACCCCCTCGTCGGCGCGGCGCATGTCGAACGTCGGCGGATCGGGTATCTGGTGGTCCGAGCTCCAGGTGCCGTCGGCGTCGATGACGGCGATCTTGGAATTCATTCTGACCAGGTCGCCCTGCCATGTGCCGTTGAGCGTCTGCATATTGATATCGCCATCGCGCTTCGGGAGATAGAGATTGAGTGTGAAGCGGCTGCTGCTCCAGTTGTGTATATCTCCGGCGAAGCGACCGCTCGTATCCTTCCCGGCTGCACAGACTTTGATTTCACCGGTTACATCGCAGGCCATGGAACAGTTGTCGTCCCGGACCAGACGAAGCACTACTCGCCTTTTGTCCTCTGCTGTATAGGACACCTCCCCCTGCCAGTAGCCGGTCAACTGCGGCTTGCCCGGCAGGGGAAAGTCCCAGGGCGTGAGCACCATACGGCCCACGATGAGCAGGCCGAACAAACCGGCCAATATGGCGAAGCCCTCGACGGCTCTCCGCCGCCGGAATCTTTTCCGGCGTGAATAAACCCCACTGGTAGTCATATCTACCCCCCTCAGGACAATCACCGTAACAGTCGCTCTGTAACCGTTCCATGAAATCTGCGCTACCGCTCGGTGCCTGTCCCTGATACTCCCTGGAACAGCGGGGCACTGCCACAACGGCCGGACATGGCGCAGGGTGGAGCGACAGACACGTTCGACAGGCAGGAAAGGTACGGCCATGGCCACCAGCATTTCGGGCGGGACGCTCACCCTCGCGGACGGCCTCACGATCACCCGTATGGGATACGGCGCGATGCAACTCGCCGGTCCCAATGTCTTCGGACCGCCGAAGGACCGCGACGAGGCCGTCGCGGTGCTGCGTACGGCCGTCGAGCTGGGCGTCACCCACATCGACACCGCCGACTTCTACGGGCCGGTCGTCGTCAATGAACTGATCAAGGAGGCGCTGCACCCGTATCCGTCCGGCCTCCGTCTCGTCACCAAGGTGGGCGCGCGCCGCGGGAAGGACGGAAGCTGGCAGCCCTCGCTCGATCCGGCGGATCTGAGGGCGCAGGTCCACGAGAACATCCAGCATCTCGGTGTGGACGCCCTGGACGTGGTGAACCTCCGTATGGGTTCGCACGACGGTACGGACGACACGTCGCTGGCGGCGGAGTTCGGCGCTCTGGCGGAGCTGCGGAAGGAGGGGCTGATCAGGCATCTCGGTCTCAGCGCGGTGTCCGACGCACAGCTGACCGAGGCGCAGGGCATCGCGCCCGTGGTGACCGTGCAGAACCTCTACAACCTCGCCAACCGGCAGGACGACGCCCTGGTCGAGCGGTGTGCGCGGGAGAACATCGCCTTCGCGTCGTTCTTCCCGCTCGGTGGTTTCACACCGCTCCAGTCCGGCACACTCACGAGTGTCGCGACGCGCCTCGGAGTGTCATCACAACAGGCTGCTCTCGCCTGGCTGCTTCAGCGGTCCTCGACCAGTGTGGTGATCCCGGGGACCTCGTCCGTCGCCCATCTGCGGGAGAACGTGGCCGCGGCGGATCTGGTGCTGCCGGCCGACGCGATCGCCGAACTCGACACGATCGGTGCACGGTAGACGGCACACGGTAGGCGAAGCACGGTATGGCGGTCCCGGGGGACTGCCTGAGATTCCCCAGGGTTCCCGGCGGATCTGTTCCTGGGGACAACAGGGCCAGGCACCGGACATTTCCGGTCGCTACCGTTGCGGTCATGGACAGTGGCGACAACCGGATCGGTGAGTACCTGCGTGCCCGGCGCGGCCTGGTCCGGCCCGAGGACGTGGGGCTGCCCGGCGGCGGTCTGCGGCGGGTGCCGGGACTGCGGCGCGAGGAAGTGGCGATGCTGGCCGGTATCAGCGCCGACTACTACCTCCGGCTTGAGCAGGGCCGGGATCAGCGGCCCTCGCTGGAGGTCCTCGATTCGCTGGCGCGTGTGCTGCGGCTCGACGCGGAGGCGGCAGCCCATCTGCGCCGGCTGGCGCAGCCGGTGCCCCGGAACCGTACGGCACCGAAACCGGAGCGGGTGCCGCTCAGCATCCGCCAGCTCATGGACGGCTGGCCGGACAATCCCGCGTATGTGCAGAACAAATTCCTGGACATACTCGCGGTGAACACACTGGCGGCGGCACTGTCCCCGAACTATGCCCCGGGAGTGAATCTCCTGCGGGCCGTCTTCCTCGATCCCGCGGAGCGCGCCCTGCGCCGGGACTGGGAGGAGGCGACGGCGGAGGGAGTCGCGAGCCTGCGCACCCTCGTCGGGCCCGATGTCGACAATCCCCGGCTGGTGGCGCTGGTGGGGGAGCTGTCCGTCCGGAGCGAGCGGTTCCGGCATCTGTGGGGCCGCCATGACGTACAGCCGAAGAGGGGCCGTACCAGCAGGCTGTCCCACCCACAGGTCGGTGACATGGACCTCCAGTCCAACAAGCTCACCATCGGCGGCACGGACGGACTGATCCTGGTGGTCTTCAACGCGGAACCCGGCAGCCGGAACGCCGAACTGCTGGCGATACTGGGCAGCTTGACCGCTTCCGGCCGTACGGCCGGTGCGTCCGGCGCGGCGGC
>NZ_LATD01000118.1 GCF_000981895.1 Streptomyces odonnellii
GAGATCGCCGCGCTGGCCCGGCTGCTGAACCACCTCAACAGGCGCGCAGAGAGCTGAGCGTCCCGGTGGGGAGGACGGGGGCGGGGAGGGGGGAGTGCGGCCCCCTCACAGCCCCTTTTACGGCCCCTCCCGCGGCCGCCTCACCGCTCCGTTCGCCGCTCCGCTCACAGCTCCACGAACGTCACCGTCGCGTCGTCGCTCGCCTTCCCCCGCCGGAACGCCGTCCCCTCCGGGTCCGCGTACTCCGCCGCCCTGACCCGGTCGATCAGTTCCTGCGGGCCGTTCTTCCGCACCAGCGCCAGGCAGTCCGCCCAGCCGCCCTCCCGGAAGACGTCCACCCAGCGGGCCGCGCCGTCCGTCAGGGCGAGCAGCGACCGTATCTGCGCGGCCGGTGTACGGCCCGTCACCGCCCGCGCCGCCACCCCCGGGTCCGCCGCCGCCGTGAAGAAGCCCCCCTCCGCATTGCGCAGCGCGTCCGCCGAGGTCACCGAGCGCAGCGCCGCCCGCGGGACGCGGTCGAGCCGGTCGTCCAGCACCGCCCGTACCGCGCCGTCCGGCGACTCCAGCAGCAGCGTCGAGTCGGACAGGACCAGATGTTCGACGCCGTCCCCGTCCCAGCGCGCCAGTACGACGGTCGCCTGGGGGGTGCGCACGTGAGAAAGGTCACATGTGTCGCGATGTGCGTCCGCCGTACGGCTGATCGAAGTGGCAAGGACCTCTGCCAGTGTCATATCCCAACGGGAACCGGACAGTTCGGCGAGCGCCCCGCCCAGTCGCGCGGTGAACCAGGGCACACCATGCACACAACCGTCGTCCCCCGCCGGCGGGGTCACCCCGTCCAGTACGACCAGCGCACCACCCCGGCCGACGGCGGGCAGAGTCACGGATGTCCAGTCCTCATTGGGCCTCGCGGCGGCCCCCGGCGCGCTGGCCAGTTCGATGCGCATGATGTCCAGTCTGCACGATTCCCCCAGCGGACCCCATGACTCCTTCACGGTCTCTGCACGCGCTGTCCGTGGACTCGTACCGCCTGGTCAACCACTGTCATTCGGTCAGAATGAACGCGGTACGAGGGCGGGGTGGGACAGTGCTGACCGTGACCGGCGAGCTGCGGGCGCGCATCCTGCCAAAGCACGCTCCGAAGGTCCACCCGGTACGCCAGGTTCCGGCTGGGCATCGGCTGGGAAGAGTTGTTTGCCAACTCCATCGTGATGTTCACTCGTTCAGGTGGCGGAGCGGCCGATGCGTGCCCCCTTGTCCGAACGCGCTGGGATGGTCTGATGCCGTACCAGAGGTGGGGGCCCTTTCGTTGTGACCGGTCGTCACCTCTGCTTCATGGGCGGACGAGTCAAGAATGCGAGCACCGGTGCAGAAGAAGCGGCCTCGGGGTAACGGTGTCACGCGCGGCGGGGCGACCAAGGCTGAGACCGGCGAGGTCACGACAGGCGTGGCCGGAACGGACAGTGTGACCGCGGGTAACGGCGGCATGGCCCGACCGGCCGGATTGGCCGGTTCCACCATCAACGCCACCATCGCTCCCAACGCGGTCGGCGGGCCCGGCCAGGGCGGCGAGAGCGGCCCGGCACAGCCCGCGGGCAAGAGCAACAAGCCAGGCGGCAAGGGCAAGAAGGCGGGCAAGGCACCCAGGCCCGGGAAGTCCGGCCGGTCCGCCGGCGTCATCGGCAGCGGTACGGGTATCGCCGGAGCCGGAGCCGGAGCCGGAGGCGGTGCGGGTATCGGCGGTGGCAGCGGTACGGGTACGGGTACGGGCGGTACGGTCCCCGAGGGCCGCCGTGTCCGCGTCCGCACCCGGCTCGTCGCCGGTGTCGCCGTCGTAGGTATCACCGTCATCGCGGCCGGCGCCCCCGCCGTCCTCACCGCCTCGGCCGAACTGAACGACGCCCAGCGGCTGGTGACCCTCGCCGAGCTGAACCAGCAGGCCGTGATCCTGTCCCACTCCCTCGCCGACGAGCGCGACGAGGTGGTCGTCTACATCGCCGCGGGCCGCGAGGAGCAGTCCGACCCCGCGGACAACGGGAGCGGGGGCGGCAAGGACCTCTACACCGTCTCCGAGGCCCGCAGCGCGCGTGTCGACCGTCAGATCGACGAGATCCGCGCCGCCGCGTCCGCCTCCCCCGGTCTGCTGCACGACCTCTCCACCGTCCCCTCCATCCGCCGTACCGCGCTCACCGGCAAGGGCTCCGCGCTGGAGGCGTACCGCGCGTACTCGGACGTCATCGCCAAGCTCCGGGCCCTCGCCGACGAACTGGCCGAGAAGACCCCGGCCGAGGCCGCCGACGGCACCCGCGCCCCCGGCGCGCTCGGCCGCGCGGTGGAGCAGGCGTCCGCCACCCGCGGACTGCTGATGGCCGCGCTCGCCATCCCCGCGCCCACCGACTCGGGACCGCAGTACGACCCGGTCACCGGGCTCCCGGTCGAGTCCGGGTCCGACTCGGACAGCAAGAAGAACGACCAGCTCCGCGACGAACTCACCGCCGCCGCCCAGCAGTCGCGCGTCCGTGAACTCGCCGCGCTCGCCGACTTCGACCAGACCGCGGACACCGAGGCGAGCGAGTCGCTCGCCGCCACCGTCACCGGCCCGGACGTCAAGGCCGCCGAGCGGTATCTGACCCGCTTCACCGACCAGCCCGAACTCTCCGACGCCGACCGCGAGGCCGACCAGGACAAGGCCGGGGCCGCCCTCTCCGCCCGGGTCGACCAGATGCGCGGCGTCGAGTCCGGGCTCGGCTCCCGCGGCCTCGAACGCCTCGAAAAGCTCCGCGACGACGGTGTCACCGGCCTCGAACTGCGCATCGCGCTCCTCGGCGGCTGTCTGCTGGTCGCCGTCGGCGTGTCCACCGCCGTCGCCCGTACGCTCACCCGCCCGCTCGCCGTCCTGCGCATCGGCGCGGCCCGGCTCGCGGCGGCGCCCGCGACCGAGACGCCGGTCGTCTTCACCGGCCGCAACGACGAGTTCGCCCAGGTCGTACGGTCCCTCAACGGCCTGCACAGCACCCTGCTCGATCTCTCCGCGCGGGCCGAGAGCCTGGACGGCGACCGTACGGACCTGATCGGCGCGCGCGAGAGGGTCGCCGAGCAGCGCGCCGAACTCCAGGAGCGTACGGCCGAGATCGCCGCCCAGCTCCAGCGTCTGCGCCACACCGTCCACCACACCTTCGTCAATCTCTCGCTGCGCACGCTCGGCCTCGTGGAGCGCCAGCTCGCGGTGATCGAGGGGCTGGAGGAGGACGAGCAGGACCCGCAGCGCCTCGACACCCTCTTCAAGCTCGACCACATGGCCACGGTCATGCGCCGCCACAGCGAGAACCTGCTGGTGCTCGCGGGCCACGACCACGGCCGCGGCTCGCACGGCCCGGTCCCGCTCGTGGACGTCCTGCGCGCGGCGGTCAGCGAGATCGAACGGTACGAGCGGGTCACCATCCAGTCCTTGCCGCCGCACTCCCAGGTGGCCGGCTTCGCCGCGGACGACCTGAGCCATCTCGTCGCCGAACTGCTGGAGAACGCCACGTCGTTCTCCCCGCCGGAGGCCGAAGTCCAGCTCTCCGGCTGGCTGCTGGAGAGCGGCGAGGTGATGCTCTCCGTCCAGGACCAGGGCATCGGGATGTCCCCGGACCGGCTCGCCGAGCTGAACGCCCGGTTGGCCAACCCCGAGGACACCAAGGACGACCCGCTGGGCGGTGTGGGCCTCGACGGCCGGGCGCGGAAGCGGTACGGGAACGAGATCGACGGCGAGGGCCTCGGACTGCGGGTCGCCGCACTGCTCGCGGCGCGCCATGGCGTACGGATCGAGCTGCGCGAGCACGAGCAGGGCGGCGTGGCCGCGGTCCTCGTCCTGCCGCCGTCGCTGCTCCCGGCGTCGCCGCAGACGTCCGCGCAGGGCGCCGCGCCGCACCGGACGGCACCGGCAACGGTGGCCCAGCAGCCGGAACCGGCTGCCGCTGAGGTCCTGGCCGAGACCAGCTCGCCCGGCCTGCCCGGGGGTTCGGAACCGGATCCGCTGGTCGTGGCGGCCGAGGAGGCGATCCGCAAGGCGGAGGCCGAGGCGGCGGAGACCGCGGGCGCCTCGGAAGCCTTGGACGCCGAAGCGGCGGCAACCGCCGAGTCTGCCGGGTCCACGGAGTCCGTCGGGTCCGCGGAGTCCACCGAGTCCGCGGAGGACGAGTCCGGCACGGATTCCCTCGCGACACGGGAGATTCGGAAGCAGGAGCCGGGATCCGGGCCGCTCGTCGCACAGGAGCCCGAAGAGCCGGAGCCAGCGCCGGCGCGCGAGTCCGAGTCGGAGTCCGACCAGAGCTTCGAACCCGACCAGAGCTTCGAGTCCGAGCGGGGCTCCCACTCGGAGACCGAGCCCGAGCGCGATCTCGACTCCGGGCGCGGATTCCCCGCCGCCAGAGCCGTCGCCGTACCCGATCCCGCCCCGCTGCCCGGCCCGTACGCCATCGGTCCCGACCGCCATGAGCGGGTCCGCGACGGCGAGTCGGAGACCGCGGGTCCGGACCAGGACACCTTTACGATGCCGCTGCCGCGCCGGACCAGCGCGGCACCGAAGCCGGCCCCGGCTTCGGCCACCGCGGCGGACACCTCGGCAGCCGGCCAGGGCCCCGCCCCCCGACGGGAACGCACCACCGGCAAAGGTCTGCCCAAGCGCACCCCCAGAGTCGTCAAGTCCGCCGCCGCTCCGGCCGAGCGGACCGGCAGTGTCGACGCGGAAGCCCTCCGGCGCAGACTCGGCGGCTTCCATCAGGGTGCGAAGGACGGCCGACGTGATGTCGAGGCCGAACTCATGGAGCGGGTGGCGCCCACGGCCCGCACCGAGATACATACCGATGAGACGGGGGAGACAGTCGAGGAGGCACGCAGTTGACCGCGACCGGTACGTTCGGACTGAGCAGTGAAGCCCGGAACCTGCACTGGCTGTTGAGCAACCTCGTCGAGGAGGTGCCAGGAGTGCACTCGGTCGCCGTTGTGTCGTCCGACGGACTCCTGCTGCTCTCCTCCGACCCGGGGCAGAGCACCGAGGCGGCCACCGCCGGACGCCACGAGAGCCCGAGAGGCTCCAGCGCCGATCTGGCCACCATCGTCTCGGGGATCGGCAGCCTGACCGTGGGAGCGGCGAAGCTGATGGAGGGCGGCGGGGTCAAACAGACCATGATCGCCATGGAGGAGGGCAGCGTCTTCGTCATGGCGATCAGTGACGGCTCGCTGCTGGGGGTGCACGCCACCCCCGACTGTGACATGAGTGTGGTCGCGTACCACATGGCGCTCTTCGTCGGGCGCGCCGGACATGTGCTCACTCCTGAACTCCGCGACGAGTTGCGGAAGTCCATGGAGAAGGCCGAATGACGCCGGTATCCGATCCGGGCCGTCGGCTGTCGGCCCGGGGTGAGGATCACCGGTCCGCCCGGGTGCGTCCGTACTCGCTCACGGGCGGGCGCACCCAGTTCGCGCATGTGCTGCTGGTGGAGACCTTCGTCGCGGCGATCGAAGCGCCGGAGGAGCGCAAGGAGCTGACGGACGGCGGTGCTTCGTCCCGGGTCATGCCGGAGATGAGGGCGATCGTCGAGCTGTGCCGGCGCATGCGTACAGTGGCCGAGGTCTCGGCGTTGCTCAAGATGCCGCTGGGAGTCGTCCGGGTACTTCTCAGCGACCTGGCCGACCAGGGAAAGATCCGTGTGTACGGAACCGGGCAGGGCACGGGCCAGCCCGACCACGCGCTGCTGGAAAGGGTGCTGAGTGGACTCCGTCGTCTCTGACGTCACAACTACTGCCGCTGTCCCGGGCTCGGGTGCGGGAGTTTCGCTGTTCGAATCGAGATCGGCGGCCTCGCCGTTCACGGTGCCCGGGCCCGAGCCCGAAGAGCAGCTCAAGGCATGGCAGTTGGACCACACCCGTGCGCCCATCGCCACCAAGATCGTGGTCGCGGGCGGCTTCGGTGTCGGCAAGACGACCTTCGTCGGCGCGGTCTCGGAGATCCCCCCGCTTCAGACCGAGGCCCTGATGACCGAGGCCAGCGCCGAGACCGACGATCTCAGCGCCACGCCCGACAAGGTCACCACGACCGTGGCGATGGACTACGGCCGTATCACGCTCGACAACGACCTGGTGCTGTACGTCTTCGGTACGCCGGGCCAGGAACGTTTCTGGTTCATGTGGGACGACCTGGTGCGCGGCGCGATCGGCGCGGTCATCCTCTGCGACACCCGCCGGATCGCCGACGCCTTCCCCGCGCTCGACTACTTCGAGAGCGCCGGGCTGCCCTATGTCATCGCGGTCAACCAGTTCGACGACGCGGAACCGTTCGACGTCGAGGACGTACGGGACGCGCTGACGATCCCCGACGACATCCCGATGCTGATCATGGACGCGCGCAACCGGGACACGGTCGTCGAGTCGATGCTCACGCTGGTACGGCACGCACTGAAGACGTCCCCGGAGTAGCGCCCGCGCGCAAGGGCGCGAGGGGTGAGGGCGGTGGCCCGAGCAGGCGTGCGGGTACGGGTCCCGACGCGGGCACGGGCGGCGGCTCAGACCTCGTTGTAGCCGGTGTCGGAGCCGTCCATGGCGCCCGGGGGCAGCTCCGGCGGTTCGTACTCGCCCGTGGGCAACGACTCGGCCTCGGGATCCGGCCGTACGGCGCCCAGCAGCGGGTTCGCGGCGATCGGGGAGACCTTGACCCGGGTACCGGGGCGCGGGGCCTGGATCACCATTCCGTCGCCCAGATAGATCGCCACATGTGTGGCCTCCGGGAAGTAGATCACCAGGTCGCCGGGGCGCAGCTCGTGCAGTTCGATCTCGGGGAGCTGGTCCCACTGCTCCTGGCTGGTACGGGGGACGGGCACCCCGGCGCTCGCCCAGGCCTGCTGGGTCAGCCCCGAGCAGTCGAAGGTGTCGGGACCCTCGGCGCCCCACTCGTACGGTTTGCCGATCTGCTCGACGGCATAGCGCACCGCCTCGTCGCCGTTGGCCGAGGGCGCCCGGCTCGCACCTCCGCCCGGCGCCCCGGCCGCTCCCTTCGGCCCCAGGCCCTCGCCGAGGGCGCCCGAGGCGAGCAGCTCGCGCTGGGCCTTGTCCGTACCGGCTTTCTCCAGCGCGGCCACCGCGGCGATCTGCCGTCCGCTGAGCGAGGCGAGCATCTTCTCGACGTCCAGCAGCCTGGACCGGACCATGTCGCGCTGCTTGCGCTGCTTGGTGGCGAGGGCCTGCTGTGCGGCGAGGGCCTCGCGGGAGGCGGCGGCGAGGGCTGCGGCGCGCTTCTCACCGCTGGTGAGCCGGGCCAGGGTATGGGCGCGATGGCGGGCCGAGCGGCGCAGCAGATAGCTCTCGTCGAGGGCGTGCTGCGGATTCTCGGCGAGCAACAGCCGCAGATAGCCGGAGAGTTCGGAGGAGTGGCCCTCGTACTGCTCGCGCGCCAGCCGGCCGGCCTCGCCCCGGCTGAGCGCCAGTGCGGTACGGGCCCGGGAGAGGGCGGCCGAGAGCCGCTTGGTCTCGGCACGCTGCCGGGTCAGCTCGGCCTCGGTGGCGTTGAACGCCTCGGTGGCGCGCTCGGCCTGGCGGTAGAGGCGCTGGAGGCGAGTGAGCATTTGGGAGACGGTACGGGGTGGTGCTCCGTCCTCGGAGCCATCGGTGTCGTCGGCGGCGTTACCGGCGCCACCGGTGCCATCGGTCCGGCCGGGCTCGTTCCTGGACGCGGCGGGCGACGGCGAGGGGGACGGGGCCGCCGAGACGCAGGGTGTCGCACCGAGCACCGTCACGGCGGCCAGCCCCGCCGCCCAGGCGGCTCGTACTCGTACTCGTACCGCTCTGCCTGACACCTCATCACCTCCGGTCGCGGGACGGACGGTCCAGCCCCAGGTGATGATGAGATAAGGAAAGGTGCTTATACGGCTAATACATCGCCAGTAGGCGGTCTGGCGGAGGAGCGTCACCCCTGAGAGGGATCGCCCGGCCTCGACCAGGGCCACTTCAACGCCCGCCGCTCCCGCCCCGCGGACACGTACTCGTACACCCAGCCCCGCTGGAGCCCGAGCCGCTTGCTGTATCCCGCGGGCGCACGCCGATAGGTATGCACGACAACGGGCTCGCCATCCGCACCGGGCACGGGAATCTCGTACCACTTCGGCGGGTGTCCGGTGGCGCCGGTCAGCACAGCCAGCACCCGCCCGTCCATCGGCCCCCCGACAAAGAGGGTGTCTTCGCTTCTCACACTCCCCAGTCTCTGTCTCTTATACACATCT
>NZ_LATD01000119.1 GCF_000981895.1 Streptomyces odonnellii
GCCCCACCCACAGCGGCTGAGACGGCCCCGGACCGCAGGACGGTCCGGGGCCGTGCGCTATTCCTCCTCTTCCGGTTGCATCGGTGCGTCCCAGGTGTCGTTTGTCGTGTCATCCGGATCGGAAGGATCGAACCTTGATCGGATCTTTTCCGCTGCCGCTGTCTTGCCGTGGAGCCCGGCTATATGCGCGAGCCGCTCGGCGAACAGGTCAAGATCCGTGTCGTCCGGGCCGAAGCCGATCCATTCGAGCAGTGTCTCCAAAGAGAACTCAGGCCCGGACGACTGGGGCGGTTGGCTCATATCGGTGGTTTCCGCGTATCCCGGCCCGTCGTACTCGGGGTTGTACGGCGTCCCCACAAGGTGCTGGAACGTGGGAGCGACGGTGTCGTTGTTGGCGGCTGCGGACAGGCTGGCCAGGAGTCCGATACGGTCCACCGCTCCCTCGACCTGGTCGTCGTTCTTGGCCAGCCACCACACGACCGCGCTTCCGGTGTCTTTCAGCACGTCGTCGCCGAGGTATGTGCGCTTGTTGCGTTCGTAGTTGCGTTCGTGCTCCCAGAGGTCCTCGTCCTTGCGGACGTCCGAGAGCCTGGTGAGCCGTTCACGGTCGGGCTCCGGGAGGACCAGCGAGACATCTTGCGCCATCGCCAGGACTCGGCCCGTCGGATCTGGACGCATGGTGCCCAGCGTCGCGTCCAACTGGTACTGCACCAGCGCGCAACGAGTGGGTTGCTGCTCCCCCGTCACCGCACGGGCACGCCGAAGGACTGCGTCGACTGCCAGCCCGCCGGGGTTGATGAGAGCAGCGTCCTCTCCGGCCTCCAGCGGAATCCACCGGACCGTCGCAGAGAACGAGAAGTCGTAGTCGGCCACCGCGCTCGGCAGCGCGACACGGGTTACGCGCTGTTCCTGTCGTTGTACCGGTGGAGAAGCCGCATCCGGTTCAAGGGTGAGCTCATGGGGAAAGCCCTCGGACTCGCGGGTGAGCGTTCTGTTGATGATCAGCGCGACGACCACGAGCAGGGCCATGGACGCGGGCCAGGCCCAGAGGGGCCAGCCCGACCAGAGGCCGAGTATGACGAGCATCAGCCCCAGGATGACGGTGATGAAAGCCGTCATGGTCTTCTGGCCTGAACTCATGTTTACCCCCGTCTTCTGTCAGGCGCTGACGCCAAAGGGCTCGAAGCCCTGGGCACTGTTGATCTTCTGGAGAAGGCCGGTGGCGGTGTCGGTCCGTACTGATGTGTGGTCGGTACGGGCACGCGCCCAGCCTCGGGCCACTCGGTAGAGGCTTCCCAGGGTGGAACTGTCACCTGCGCACGCGGTGACCAGCACATCGAGCACCGGATCGCGGTGGTGGTCGTCCTCACATGCGGTCAGCCACCGGTCGGCGTCCGGTTGCCAGCGCTCCCAGGGCCATTGGCGCAGGATCCCGGCCCAGCCGGAGACGAGTGCGGCGCATACGCTCGCGGACTTGATCAGCCGGGTGGGGTCGGCCATTGCCAGGAACAGAGCGGCATCGGCTTCCCCATGGCTGCCGGTCATCTCCGTGTTGAGCCGGCTGAGCAGAAGTCGGTACAGACGGTTGTCGCCGCGCACCATGGCGAGCAGCGACCGCTGTGCCGCCACTCCCGCGGGCCCCCTCTCCCGTCGCGCCAGGTGATGCAGGCGGACCATCGCCTGGTCGGGATGGGTCTGCGCCATGACGTCGGTACACACGAGGACCAGCACCCTCTTGAGGCCCTGACTCAGTTCGGCGTTCTTCGACCAGTCGTAGATCTGCTGGCGGAAGAACCGGCCGTACCGGTCGTCGCCAAGGCCGTTCGCCAGGACCCGGGCGGCGTCGGGCATGAGGCGCAGTGGAGCGTTCTGCCCCGTCCACCGGGTGGCCAGCCTGAGCAGATCCTCCGGTCGCCCCGTACGCAGTCCCTGTTCGGAGAACCGGGCGATCACCTGGTCGCGCTCCTTCTGGCTGAGTGCCATTCCTTCCAGGTGCTTGCCGATCCAGTCGCAGAGCTGGAGGCGCAGATCCGGGAGGTATGTCCAGAAGTGGTCCCGTACGGCACGGTCGTAGCCGATCTCACTGAACCGGACGTGGCCCGAGGGATGGGTCTCGGCGCCGATTTCCCTGAGCTCCGCCTTGAAATCGTTGTGCTCCAGCCGTGGGCGTTCGTCGGGCGGATGCCGCAGGACCCCGAGCAGAGCCGTACTGGCGCTGAAGACCGTTGCGGGCGCGGTGTCGTGGAACATGGCCAGCGCGAGGAGCAGTGCACGGCGTGTGCCCGTGTGGCGCGTGGACAGATCTCCCGCCACCCGGGCCGTCTGATCCGTCACCATGGCGAGAGCGTCGCTCAGCCAGCGCGGAAAACCTTCTTCCGTTCCCATACGGTCGCGATTTCGGCTGATCCGGTCGGACAGATCGGCCACGTCGCGGAGCGGAGCCCTGGCCAAGTAGGCCGTGAGTTCGGGAGTGTCCAGTTCGGCGTCCGAAGGGGCGATGCTGTCGTGGCGCAGGTGCACGGTCAGCACTCTCCGCGCGGGCGGACGCTCGATTTCGGCGGTGAGCGGCCGCAGATCGCTGCGTAACAGATAGCCGAGGTGGTGCGGGAGGACCACGGTCAGGTGGGCCCCCTCCCCGATGAGCTTCTCCCTGAAATCGGAGAGCTGATTCTGGATCTCCAGAAAGCGGGTCTCGTCCGCCCCGGAGAGATCGACGAGCAACCGGTCTCCGCCATTGATCGCGCCATTGTCGAACGGGGAGGAGGAGCCGTCGTCCACCGTGTCGGGCAGTTCATGGAAACTCCCCCCGGCTTCGGGGAGTTCGTGCAGCAGCATCAGGGCGGCTGTACGCAGACCGCTGCCCGGCCGGCCGGAGAGCAGCACCGTGTGGTGCGCGCGCAGTACCTGGCGCGCTCGCTGGAAACGGCCGGGAGGGACAAAGCACTGGTAGAGCCGTTCACGGTCGTCCTTCGCGACGGTGCGCGGCCGTTGGCGGGTCTGCTCGCGCAGGCTTGCCGAGAGGGCTTGCAGATAGAGGTTGACCTGTGTTCCGTCACCGGTGTGTACCGCGCCCCGGGCCTCGTTGATGTACGCGCTGTGGTTCCAGGTCACCGTTCGTCGTCCTTCCGGGGAGCGCGAGGACCGAACTCGTGCCGGATGGACGTGTGGCGGCCGTCGGCGATGTAGCTGGCACCGTCCCCGGTGAACCGCGGCTCATGGACTTGGGGACCGTTGCCGGTGTGCAGGGGGCCGTGCGCTTCGTTCACGAAGGTGCCCACCGAGCCGCCGACCTGGCCGATACCGCCGCTCTGGCCGGTGTTGTGGACGCCGGGCTCATCGACGACGGTGGGCGTGGGCGGCGGAGCGGACTGAGAAGCGGGACGGCGGTCCAGCGCCGCCAGCTCGGGGATCTGACGTACGAGCCGGTCACCCAGCCTGGACACATCGGAGTCACTCGTACGTACTGAGAACCGTTCGTACTGACACTCCGCCAGTTCGGCCAGCGACGCGGGAAGTCGGCGGGCATCGAGCTGTTCGGCGTTGCGCCCGATCAGGAGAGGCACCACCAGAGTGCCGGAGGTGAGAGCCTCCTCGATCTCGCGTCGGACCCAGTCCTGCCGATTCGCCAGGGCCCTCCTCCCGGCGTGCTTCGGATCCGGCGCGTCGATCCAGTGTTCGTCGACGAGAGCAAGCAGCACACGGCTGCGGCGCACGCTGCCGATGAGCGCGTTGATGTAATTGGCGCCCGGTTCGATGGATTTCGCGGCGAGGAAGACACTGTCCTCACCGAATCGGGCGGACAGCCGTTCGTGGCACATGTACGCGGCTTCCTTGCCGCCCTGGGTCCGGTAGTTGATGAAGACTTCATGCATTGCGCTGTCCTCTCCAAGAGGCTGTGGCCGTGGATTCGTGGCTATTGGTTCGTGGCGCGCTGAGGGCTCGTCGTGCGGGTCAGGACAGTGGCGAGATCCGGGCTCAGCTCTCGCACCGCGGCAGTGTGCGGATGTCGTCCCAGCGTGTGTGCGAGCCGGTGCAGGTCCGCGAAGATCGTCGCGGAGTGGGTGAGCCGCACCGAGTGGAGTACCTCGCGTGTGAGCCGGCACGCGTGGTCGACGTCACCGGCGGCGGCATGGGCGAGCGCGCGCCTGACCCCGTACCGGGCCCGGGTGCGCAGTGCGTGTTCCGGAATACGCGCATGCTCGCGGTCGAACACCTCCGCGGCCTGGCCTGGCCGACCCAGGTCGTACAGGCACCAGCCGGTGAACATGGACACCACGTCAGGCACATGGGACGCGCCCAGCACCGGTGTTCGCGGATCGGCGGTGTCCTGGGCAAGCAGGTCGCGTGCTCGGTCGAGGCTGCGCATGCTGGCGTCGTACTGGCCGTCCGTCGCCAGGCTCTGCGCCAGATGCTGGGCGGCGAGCCCCCGGACACGGGGTGACGCATCGCTTTCAAGCGCCTGCTCCGACAGTTCGACCGCTTCCCGCACATCGCCGCGGTACAGACAGATGAGGGCGCGCCGGACCAGGGCGTAGCTGGCGAGTCCCGGATCGTCGCCCGCCCGGGCGAGAAGTACGGCGCGACCGGTCCACCACAAGGCCGACCGGTCATCCCCCGACTCCTGGGCCATCCACCCCGCGTACTCGGCGTAGCGCGACGCGAGTACGAGAATGGCGCCACGCGTGCGCGGGCCGGTGCGCTTCGCGAGCTGTTCGAGGGTGCGCGTCTGCGCGATGAGCGGTGGCAGGACACTTGCCGGGCCGGACGCCTGACCGATCCGCCTGAACTGGTCGAACAGCACGCGGGACGCATCCACCACCGTCTCCGTGCCCGCGCCCGCCGGGTCGTGCGTTCCCAGTCCCTCGGCGCGCGTCGCCAGTACCGAAGCAGCTCCGGCAGCGATCACGCTCCGGCGCCTCACTGCCTGGAACGAACTCGATCCGTCCTCGTCCAGGTGCATCAACCACACCTCACCTTCGTCACCGGAATCGGGCAGAGGTGCGTTCACCGCCTGCCGGGGTACGAGGTCGGAGAGCGCTCCTCCGGCCGCCAACTGGACGTCGCAGAGCCGGGCCAGCTCCGGTGTGGGGCGCTTGAGGCCTCTCTCCACCTTGCTGAGCTGGCCCTTGCTGTAGTGCACGAGTTTTCCAAGTTGCTCAAGCGACAGCGGCGCCGCGAGGCGCCGCCGTCGGAGTTCACGCCCGAAGCTGTTCGTCTGATTGAGCACTTCAACCTCCGTCACTCGGCGGCCGGGCTGTCGGCGAGTGACCCGAATCAGCGTGCGGCAGCCCGTAGAGCGGAACAAGGCGAATAGGGACGTTTCCCGTTTCCTCTTGGGGAGGGAACCGAAGCCCGCGCCATGTGTCGAGACGGCCACGGGACGTGATGTCCGATATCGCACCGCGTCTGCCACTGTCGGTGGTGTCTGGTAGGTATGGAGCTGTGAGCAGCGATGACAGGCCGGGTGGGAAGGGGGAGCCGGAGCAGCTTGCGCTTATTCGGGAGAGCGTGCGGAAGGCGAAGGTGCCGCGGGCCAAGCCGCGGACATGGCGGGGGGCCGCGCTGGCGGGGGAGTTGCCGGTGGCGCGGGTCGTGGTGAACAAGGGCGTGCTGCATCTCGACCAGTTCTTCGACTACGCCGTGCCGGAGGAGCTGGACGAGGCGGCGCTGCCGGGGGTGCGGGTGCGGGTGCGGTTCGGGGCCGGGGCGCATCAGGTGCGGGGCGGGCGGCGCGGGGGCGGGCGGCTGATCGACGGGTTCGTCGGGGCGCGGCGCTCCG
>NZ_LATD01000012.1 GCF_000981895.1 Streptomyces odonnellii
AGGAGGGCCAGAGCTCCACCCACCCCGCCACCACGGGGGGCGGGGGCGGGGGAGCGGCAGGCGGCGGTGACGGCGCCCCTTCCGGTACGGGAGGCGCCGGAGCGCCGGCGGGCGGCGGAGCCCCGGGCGAGGGGGCGCCGGGCGCGGCGCCCTCGGGCTCCCCGAGTCCCGGCGCGACCGGCGCCTCCACCGCGCCGCCCAAGACGGCCGGAGCGGAGGCGAGTTCACCGCTGACCCCGCCCTGGGCGCTGGGCGCGGTGCGCTACGTCGTCCTGATCGTGCTCATCACCGGGATCGCGGCCGCCGTCGGCGGCCCGCTCCTGCCGAGACTGGCACCGGTCGTCGCGGCCGGGATCAGATCCCTGAGGCGGGAGGACGACACCACCTGAGACGACCGGCCGGGGGCGGCAGCCACCGCCCCCGGCCGGCGGCCGGACGTTCCGGAACGGCCGGAACCCGGCCACCCGCGAGAGATCGCGGTCTTTACACCAGGCGCAAGCCTATCTGAGGGGTACACGAAGGTGAAAAAGAAGAAGATCGTGATGGCCGTCGCGGGCGCGCTGCTGCTCGCGGGCACCGTCGGCACCGTCGCTTCCGCCGAGCCGAGTGGTACGCCGACCTACCGCCAGCTCTCCGGTGTGGGTTCCGACACCACCCAGGACGTGATGAACGGTCTGTCCCAGGTCGTCACCATCAATGGCACCAAGGTGATCGGCTCGTACAACGCCGTGGGTGGTGCGACCATCACCACGAAGGACCCCGCGGTCAACAACAAGTGCACCATGAACCGCCCGAACGGTTCCGGCGCCGGCCGTACCGCGCTGCTGAACTCGCTCCAGGCCGGCGACAACTGCCTGGACTTCGCGCGGTCGTCGAGCCTGAGCCTGGGCGCGGCCAACCCCGGCCTCACCTATGTCCCGTTCGCGGTCGACGGTGTCTCGTACGCCATCACGCCCTCCAGCGTGCTGCCGCGCAAGCTCACCCTGAACGACCTCAAGGCGATCTACCACTGTGACCCCGCCTTCGTGGGGACCGCGCCCAACTTCAACCTGACCGTCCTGCTGCCGCAGGCCGGCTCGGGCACCCGCAGCTTCTGGGAGTCCACGGTCGGCATCACCGACGCCGACGTCGTCGCCGGCGTGTACCCCTGCATCAAGGACACCAAGAGCGGTGCCCCGGTCCAGGAGCACGACGGCCGCGTGCTGGACGACAAGTCCATCGTGCCGTTCTCCATCGCGCAGTACATCGCGCAGAGCTCGCAGACCGTGGCCGACGTCCGTGGCCGCGCCATCCTCGGCTCCATCGACGGCAAGGCGTCCACCACGCTGAACAGCGACTTCGGTGTCAAGCGTGACGTCTACAACGTGATCCCGACCAGCAAGATCGGTACCGCTCCCTGGAGCACCGTCTTCGCCGGCTCGAACTCCCTGATCTGCCAGCAGTCCGGCGTCATCAACACCTACGGGTTCGCCACGAACCCGAACTGTGGTGACACCAGCAAGCAGACCCCCTGATCCGGAACCGGTAACCCGCACCCCTTACGAAGGAGATCTGACACCGTGTTCCTCCACAGACCCCGCCGTGCGCTGTCCGCGGTTCTCGCGGCTGCCACCGTGACGCTCGGGGCCGGCCTGATCGCCGCCCCGGCCGCCCAGGCCGCCGAGATCGGCACGCTCGCCATCACCCCGGCGACCGGCACCGACGAGACCGGCATGGGCTTCACCACCTCGGGTGCCTGCCCCGAGACCGCCACGTACGTCATCGCTTCGGTCAAGGGCTCCGGCTTCCCGGCCGACGGCCAGAACGTGGTCGGCAACGCGCCGATCGAGACGTACAACACCACCCCCGAGGGCGGGATGGTCATCCCGCTGACCTCGACGATGCGCGACTACGCGAACATCGCCGGATTCAGCACCCTCCAGGGCAAGTACACCTTCACGGTCACCTGCCGCACCGCCTTCAACGGCACCAGCCTCGGTGACTACACGGGCTCGGTCTGGTTCACGTCCAACACGGCGTACCAGACCAACGACCCGGACGTGAAGACGGACACCACGACCGCGCTCGCGGTCTCCCCGTCCGGCGCCACCGAGCAGGGCGACGCCGTCACCCTGACCGCCACCGTCGCCCCGGCGGGCGCGGCCGGCACCGTCCAGTTCCGTGACGGCGCCACCGCGCTGGGCAGCCCGGTCACCGTCACCGGTGGTACGGCCACGCTGACCACGACGAACCTGGCGGCGGGCAGCCACTCGCTCACCGCCGAGTTCACGCCGTCGAGCACCTCGTACAACGGCTCGGTCTCCACGGCCGTCACCCACCAGGTGAACGCCGCGGCAGCCAAGCCCACCACGACCGCGCTGGCCGTGTCCCCGGCGGACTCCGCCGAGCAGTTCAGCCCGGTCACCCTCTCCGCCACCGTCACGCCCGCGGGCGCGGCCGGTTCGGTGAAGTTCACCGACACCGTCGGCGGTACGGCCACGACCATCGGCACCGTGCCGGTGGCGGGCGGCCAGGCCACGCTGACCACCAGCAGCCTGGCTCCCGGCGACCACTCGTTCACCGCGACCTTCGTGCCGCAGAACGGTGCCGCCTACCTCGCCTCCGACTCGGGCAACGTCCCGTTCACCGTCGGCGCGTTCGAGGGGGTGTCCACCTCGGAGGACATCACCACGACCGTCGAGGCCGGTGCGCTGGTCATCAGCGTCGAGGACCCGCACGTCGTCCTGCCCTCGCCGAAGCTCGACGCCAATGGCGAGCTGCTGACGACGGCGGGCGCGCTCAACCCGGTCACCCTGACCGACACCCGCGCCGGTAACCCGGGGTGGACCGTCAGCGGCCAGGTGTCCGACTTCTCGGACGGCGCGACGCACAGCATCAACGGCCAGAACCTGGGCTGGACCCCGAACGTCATCGACAAGGTCTCCGCCCAGACCGTCACGGCGGGCGCCAAGGTCGACGCCGCCGCCGGCGCCGAGCCCGCGGACAGCGGCACGGCCGGGCTGAAGTCGTCCCACACCCTCGCCAACGGCAAGGGCCTGGGCACCTCGCACCTCGGTGCGGACCTCAGCCTGAACGTCCCGACGTCGACCGTGGCGGGCACCTACACCGCCACGCTCACGCTGACGGCCATCTGACCGTGCCGATCGCGCTGATCGCGCACCCCACGGTCGCGTGAGGTGGGCGGGACGGGTGCTCCTACCCGTCCCGCCCATCCGCCATGAACCTCCAACACCTCTGAAGACGGCCCCGATCGGACGCCCCGACATGACCAGCTCCCTCCAGGCCCGCTCCCTGCCGGCCCCGCCGGCCCGCTTCGGCCGGGCCCGTTCCGCGCAGGTCCGCTCTGTCCAGGCCCGCTTCCTCGTGACCGCGCTGCTCGCCGGCGTACTCGCCTGCCTGCTCGTCCTCACCGCGGGCCCCGCCGCCCATGCCTCGGGCCCGGTGCGCGACAAGGGCGGCCGCACCACCTTCGGGGTGCAGCCCTCGGGCCCCAAGAAGCCGGACCGGCGCAGCGGCTACTCGTACAGCGCGACGCCCGGCGCGGCGGTCCGTGACCATATCGCCGTCCTCAACTACGGCACCCGGCCGCTGAAGCTGAAGGTCTACGCGAGCGACGCGTTCAACACCGCCGACGGCGGGTTCGACCTGCTGGCCGCGGGGCGCCCGTCCACGGACGCCGGAACCTGGGTGAAGGTCAGCAGGAGCAGTGTGGTCGTGCCCGCCCGGGGGCGGGTCATCGTGCCCTTCACCCTGACCGTTCCGCGTGGCGCCGGGCCCGGTGATCACGCCGCGGGCATCGTCGCCGCGCTCTCCTCCGGAGGGTCCGGCGCCGACGGCGACCGGGTCGCGGTCGAGCAGCGCGTCGGGGCCCGCGTCCACATCAGGGTGGCCGGGGAGCTGAAGCCCCAGCTCACCGTGGAGAATCTGAACGCCACCTACCACGGGACGGCGAACCCCTTCGGCAGCGGCTCGGCCACGGTCACCTACACCGTGCGCAACACCGGGAACGTACGGGTCGGGGCGCGGCAGACCGTACGCGTACGCAACGCCGTCACCGGCCCGCTGCGCGTCCCCGGTGTCCACGACATCAAGGAACTGCTGCCGGGCAACGCCGTCACCGTCACCGCCACCGTGCGCGGGGTGTTCCCCGCCATGCGCTCGACGGCCACGGTGACCGTCGACCCGGTCGCGGTCGGCACCGACATCGATCCCGCGCTGCCCAGCGCCAACCGGTCCGCGGGTTTCTGGTCCGTGCCCTGGGCGCTGCTCGCACTGCTGCTGGTCCTCGCCGTCTGCGCCGCGGTCTGGCTCACGCTGCGCCGCCGGCGCCGTACCCGTACCGCGCGCTCCGCCGCGTCCGAGTCCCACGCGTCCACCCCCTCCGTACCCACCTCTGTGTCCAAGAAAGAGAAGACCGCCATGCTCACCAAACGTTTCTTCGGTCCGGCCGCCGCCGCCACCGCTTCCCTCCTGGCCGCCGCGGGCGGCCTGCTGCTGCTCGGCGCGCCCGGCGCGCAGGCCGCCGACGCGGGCACCCTCAGCGTGACCCCGGCCACCGGCAGCGATGTCTCGGGGCTGAACCTGACGGCCTCCGCCACCTGCCCGGAGCCCGCCGACTACCTGATCGTCAAGGTCAGCGGCAAGGGCTTCCCCGCCGAGGGCCAGAACGTCGTCGGCAACTCGGAGGTCAGCATCTACCCGGTCGGGACCGCCGGATACGAGGTGCCGCTGACCTCGACGATGCGCGACTACGCGAACATCGCCGGGTTCCAGACCCTCGAAGGCCGCTACGAGTTCACCCTCACCTGCCGCAGGGCGTTCGGCGACGCGACGTACGGCGACTTCAAGGGCTCGATCTGGTTCACCTCGAACACCGCGTACCAGAACACCGACCCGGCCGGGCCCTCCGACCCGCCGACGTCCACCTCGCCCGACCCCTCGGAGAGCACCGACCCGAGCCCGTCCGACTCCGTGACCCCGGGCGACACGGCGGAACCGAGCGACACGGCCGAGCCGAGCGACACCACCGAGCCGACCGATGACCCGGGCACCGACGCCGGTACGACGGACGGCGGCACCACCGACGGCGGCACGACCGACGGCGGCACCACGGACGGCGGTTCGACGGACGCCGGAGCGGACGCGGGCGCGGACAGCGGCTCCGGCGGCTCGACCGACGTCTCCACCGAGGTCGCCTCCGGCGGTACGGGCGGCGCCCTGGCCAGCACCGGCGCGCAGGCGGGCATCTTCGGTGTCGCCGCCGCGGCCCTGATCGCCCTCGGCACCTTCGCCGTCGTCTGGGCCCGCCGCCGCGGACTGCTCACCTTCCCGAACGGTGGCCGGCGATGAAGGCCCGCAGGACCCTGACCGCGCTCCTCACCACCGCCGCCGTCGCCTTCGGCGGTACGGTGCTGCTCGGCGCGCCCGCGGCACAGGCCGACTCGCTCGGCACTCTCGCCGCGACCCCGGCCACCGGCAGCGACGTCTCACCGATGGCGCTGAAGACCTCGGGCACCTGCCCGGATCCCGCGGACTACCTGATCGTCTCGGTGACCGGCGCGGGCTTCCCCGCCGCGGGCCAGAACGTCGTCGGCAACTCGCCCGTCTCCATCTACCCGAGCACGGGCTCCGGGTACGAGGTGCCGCTGACCGAGACCATGCGGGACTACGCCAACACCGCCGGCTTCAAGACCCTCCAGGGCCGGTACGAGTTCACCGTCACCTGCCGCAGGGCCTTCGGCTCCGACACGTACGGCGACTTCAAGGGCTCGATCTGGTTCACGTCGAACACGGCGTACCAGAGCACCGCGCCCGCGGTGGCGACGACGGCGTCCCTCACGATGTCCCCGGCCGGCTCCTCCGTCCAGGGCTCGGCGGTCACCTTCACCGCCAAGATCACCCCCTCGACGGCGCCGGGCAGTGTCCGCTTCTACGACGGCACCTCCCCGTACGGCCCGCCGGTCACCGTCTCGAACGGCTCGGCGAAGCTCACCAGCACCGCCCTCGCGGCCGGTACGCACAGCCTCAAGGCACAGTTCACACCCGCGAACGCGGCGAACCACACCGCCTCGTCGTCCGCGGCCGTCCCGTACACCGTCAAGCTCCGCCCGCCGACGGTCGCCACCGCGCCGAAGATCACCGGCACGGTCCGGGTCGGCTCCACGGTGACCTGCTCGGTGAAGTTCAGCGGTGCCACCACCGTCCGCCACCAGTGGCTGCTCGACGGCAAGACGATCACCGGCGCGACCGCCGCGACCCGCGTCCTCGGCGCGGCGGACCGGACGCACAAGCTGTCCTGCCGGCCCAGCGGGGTCAACAGCGGCGGCACCACCACCGCCACCAGCCCCGCCGTCACCGTCGCCACCGGCCCCGCGCTCAGGGCGACGACCGCACCGGCGATCAGCGGCACCGCCAAGGTCGGCAAGAAGCTCACCGCCAAGGCCGGCACCTGGACCCCCGCGGCCCAGTCGTACGGCTATGTGTGGAAGCGGGACGGCAAGGCCATCTCCGGCGCCACCAAGTCCACGTACACGGCGGTCAAGGCCGACAAGGGCCACAAGCTCAGCCTCACGGTCACCGCCGGGCGCGCCGGATTCGCCAACGGCTCCGCCACCAGCAAGTCAGTGACGGTGAGCTGACGGTGACCCAGGACACCCTGGAGCGCGTGGTCGGCGCTTCACCGGCCGGCCGGACGCCCGAGCGGCGCCCGGCCGGCCCGGCGCTGCGCGCCACCGGCGCCGCGCTGAGCATCCTCGCCGTCCTGCTCCTCGCGTTCGTCGCCAATCTGGGCCCGCTCGGCGATCTGCGCCACGGCCGGGACCAGAAGGTGGCCCACTCCCAGTTGCGCGGCGAGCTGGCCAACGCCACCGCGCCGGTCGGGCCGCGCGCCCAGAACGGCGATCCGCTGGAGCCCGGTACCCCGATCGCGCTGCTGGAGATCCCGCAGCTCGGACTGCGCACGGTGATCGGCGAGGGCTCCACCTCGGAGGTCCTCGCCGCCGGGCCCGGCCACCGCAGGGACACCGTGTTCCCCGGCCAGGCCGGCGTCAGCATCGTGATGGGCCGTCAGGCCGCGTACGGCGGGCCGTTCGCGCACCTCGACGAGGTACGGGCCGGCGAGACCTTCACGGTCACCACCGGCCAGGGCCGCCACACCTACCGGGTCCTCGGGGTCCGCAGGGAGGGCGACCCGCAGCCGCCCGTCCTCGGAGCGGGCCAGGGCCGGCTCACCCTGATCACCGGCGACGGCCGCGCGTTCCTGCCCGGCGGTCTGCTGCGCGTCGACGCGGACCTGGTCTCCGCCGTCCAGCCCGGCGCCGCCCCCCTCTACTCCACCGGCTCGCTGCCCGCCGACGAGAAGCCGATGGCGCTCCAGACCTCGGCATGGATGCCGCTGGTGCTCTGGGGCCAGGCCCTGGTGCTCGCCGCCGCCGTGCTGACCTGGATACGGGTCCGCTCGGGCCGCCGTGAGGCCTGGGTCATCGGCGTTCCCGTACTCGGCGCGCTCGGGTTCGCCGTAGCGGACCAGGCCGCGCTCCTGCTGCCCAACCTCCTTTAACCCCACGCGACTTCGAAGGACACCGCCGTGACCGCCTCCCCCTCCGACACCATTCCTCTGCCGCCGGTGGATTCCCCCGCGCCGGGCACCGCCGCCGAGCTGGAGGCGCGCAGCGTCTCGGCCTGGTTCGGCGACCACAAGGTGCTGGACCGGGTGTCGCTGACCATGCCGGCCGGCCGGGTCACGGCACTGATCGGGCCCTCCGGCTGCGGCAAGTCGACCTTTCTGCGCATCCTCAACCGGATGCACGAGCTGATCCCCTCCGCCGCACTCGCCGGCGAGGTGCTCCTCGGCGGCCAGGACATCTACGCGCCCGAGCGGCGGCTGACCGATGCCAGGAAGCAGATCGGCATGGTCTTCCAGAAACCGAACCCCTTTCCGGCCATGTCCGTGTACGAGAACGTCACCGCGGGCCTCAAGCTCACCGGCGTCCGGCTCGGCCGGGACGCCAAGGACGAGCTGGTCGAACACTGCCTGACCAAGGCGGGCCTGTGGAACGAGGTGCGCGACCGGCTGCGCCAGCCCGGCGGCGCGCTCTCCGGCGGCCAGCAGCAGCGGCTCTGCATCGCCCGCTCCCTGGCGGTCAGCCCGCGGGTGCTGCTGATGGACGAGCCCTGCTCCGCGCTCGACCCCACCTCGACCCGGCGGGTGGAGGAGACGATCAAGGAACTGGCCGGCGAGGTCACCGTGGTGATCGTCACCCACAACATGCAGCAGGCGGCCCGGGTCTCCGACCGGTGCGCCTTCTTCCTCGCCGAACAGGGCACCCCGGGCGGCATCGTCGAGCACGGAATCACCTCGGCGATGTTCACCAACCCCGCCGACCCCCGTACCGCCGACTATGTGAACGGCCGCTTCGGCTGAGCCACCAGGAGCCGCTTCGGCCGTCCGTCGAGAGCGCGTTCGACGCGCGTAGTTGGTGGGGAAGGAACGCGGTTTCCCACGATTTCTCGTGATCCCTTCTGGTGACGATCTCGTGACCAAGGGGCAACTTCCTGGCGAATCATGTCGTCAGGTAGTCGTCCGGATCCCATGTGTCACGAACGTCTCACTAGGTTGCACCTGCTGCTCCTAGGGCCGTACCCGCGGTCCGCCTGGGACGAGTGGCAGGGGTGGGGTCATGGGATCGCCCGATGAGAGCGGGAGATTACGGAACGCCGCCGGCGTGCGCTGTCAGACCGACATCGACGCCGACGGCCGCTATGGATGGCGCGTCGTCGCACAGAACGGGCGGGTGGTCGCCGTTTCGGCAACCGCTTTCACCTCGTACGAGCGATGCCGCGCCTCCTTCGAGGAGGTGTGCCGACAGCATGCCGTACTCACCGGCGGCGTCCAGCACACGCAGGGGAACAACGGCTGGATGTGGGTAGTCAGGAATGAGGCGGGACAGCGCACCATAGTGTCCGCCCGTTCATACGAACGGTACTCGACCTGTCGTGCCGCGTACGCCCGTTTCCGAGACCTGCTGCGGGAGTTGGGGGAAAGCGGTGAGGTCCCGTGGAGCGGGAGCTGATGCCTCATGCGCACAGGAGTGTGGCCCTCTGCGCTCGGTTCGGGGGGTTTCGCACGTCACTCGCACACGTTTGTAACCGGAAGTTGCCTCTAGGGCGCCCCTTGTTCAGATAAAGGTGCCCACGTGTCAACCGCGTCCCGTGAGCGTCTTGGTTGTGCTGAGACGAACAAGGGAGCGAACTGTGGCCGTCGGACCGGCCGATGGACCTGTCAGAAGTCACCCCGACGGGGTGGCCGCCATGGACAGTTCGCGCGCGCTGTACGCCGACCCCGGGCTGCCCGACCGGATCTTCCGGGGCGTGGCCCGAGGCGGCGGCGGCCTTGTGCTCGCCGTCATGCTGCTGGTCGGCGGATTCCTGCTGTACCGCGCCTGGCCGGCGATCGACCGGGCCCGCTGGTCCTTCCTGACCACCGAGGCCTGGGAGCCGGACGCGGGCAACTTCGGCATCGCGGCGGTGATGGTCGGTACGATCCTGATCGCCCTGGTGGCCATCGTCGTGGCGGTCCCGCTCGCGCTCTGCGGGGCGCTCTACATCTCCGAGTACGCGCGGCCCGGCATCCGTGCCACGCTGATCAGCGTCGTCGACCTGATGGCGGCGGTGCCCAGTGTGGTCTACGGGCTCTGGGGGCTGTTCTTCTTCGAGGGCGCGATCCTGCCCACCGCGCGCTGGATCGCCACCTATCTGGGCTGGTTCCCGCCGCTCGGCGTGGTCGGTGTCGACCCGACCGATCCGCTGTCCACCGAGACCGTCTACACCTCCTCGACCTTCATCGCGGGCATCGTGGTGGGCTTCATGGTCGCGCCCATCATCTGCTCGGTGATGCGTGAGGTCTTCTCCCAGGCCCCGGCCGGTGAGCGCGAGGGCGCCTACGCGCTCGGCGCCACCCGCTGGGGGATGATCCGCACCGTCGTCCTGCCGTTCGGCAAGGGCGGCATGATCGGCGGCACCATGCTCGGCCTCGGCCGGGCCCTGGGCGAGACCATCGCCGTCTACCTGATCATCTCGCCGGTCTTCGTGATCCAGTGGCACGTCATCCAGAGCGGCACCAGCTCGGTCTCCTCGCTGATCGCGCTGCGGTACGGCGAGGCCAGCCCCTTCGGCATGTCCGCGCTGATGGCCGCCGGCCTGGCGCTCTTCGTGGTGACCCTGATCGTCAACTTCGCCGCTTCGTCGATCGCCGCTCGCAGCCGCTCGGGCGCGGCGAGCGACGCCTAGCGCTTCCCGCCACGCGCCTCGCCGGTCCATCGCACGCCGACTCCAAGCCGCTTCTAAGGGGATCCACCCGCCATGACCCTCGCACCCGAGACGCCGCCATCCGTAAAGGAGGAACGGCGCACCGTGCTGCCCGCGAGCCTGCCGCGGCCCGTCGAGCCGGCCGGCGAGCGGCGGCGTTCCCTGACGCTGACCCGGGCCACGGACACGTACGCGCTGGTCGGCTCGGCCGGCGGGGCCATCGGTCTGACCGCCCTGCTCTTCGTCTGGCTGCTCCCGTTCAACGGCGTGGTCGGCTTCGTCCTCAGCGCCTATGTCCTCTTCCTCGCCCTGTACGCCCTGGTGGTCTCCTTCGACGAGGACGGGCCGACCGTACGGGACCGGATCGCCGGAGTCGTCGTCCGCAGCCTGGGCCTGGTCATGGTGGCCGCGCTGGCCTACGTGGTCGTCTTCACGCTCTGGGAGGGCCGCAGGGCGCTGCCCCATCTCAACTTCTTCACCCAGGACATGACGCTGGCGGGCCCGCTCGACCCGCTGAGCGCGGGCGGCATCCTGCACGCCATCGTCGGCACGCTGGAGCAGATCACCATCGCACTGGTGCTGACCGTGCCGGCCGGGCTGGTCTGCGCGGTCTTCCTCAACGAAGTGCCCGGACGCTACGCGCGTTTCGTCCGCACCATCGTCGAGGCGATGACCGCGCTGCCGTCCATCGTGGCGGGCCTGTTCATCTACGCGACCGTGATCCTCTCCCTGGGCACCGGCAAGTCCGGCCTGGCCGCCGCCCTCGCCCTCTCGGTGATGATGCTGCCGATCATCATCCGCGCCTCCGACGTGGTGATCCGGCTGGTGCCCGGCACCCTGCGCGAGGCCTCGTACGCACTGGGCACCTCGCGCTGGCGCACCGCCTGGCACGTGGTGCTGCCCACCGCGCGCTCCGGGCTGACCACCTCGGTGATCCTCGGCACCGCGCGCGGAGTCGGCGAGACCTCCCCGGTGCTGCTGACGGCGGGCTTCACCGCCGAGATGGAAGCCAATCCGTTCGAGGGGGCGCAGGTGTCGCTGCCGCTCGCCGCCTTCGAGTTCGTCAAGTCGCCCGAACCCGCCATGATCGCCCGCGGGTTCGGCACCGCCGCGACGCTGATGGCCCTGGTTCTCCTGCTGTTCGTCCTCGCCCGCGTCATCGGCGGCCGCGCACCGGGGCAGTTGACGCGCCGTCAGACCCACCGTCGGGTGCTTGCCTCACGCCGCGACGCCGAGCGCTTCGCCGCCCGTGCCGCTTCCCCCACAGCGGCCCGCGCGCAGACCGTACCGTCCGACACGTCCTTCAGGAGTTCCCCGTGAGACCCGCGACCGTCTCCCGTCTGGCCATGGGGCTGGCCGCGCTGCTCTGTGCGCTGCTGGCCGTCGGCCCGCCGCCCGCCGCGGCGGCGACCTACCCGAAGATCAACGGCGCGGGCTCCACCTGGAGCGCCAACGCGCTCGACCAGTGGCGCCGCAATGTCGCCTCCAACTTCGGTATGACCGTCAACTTCGCGGCGACCGGATCGTCCAACGGCCGTGAGCAGTTCAGGAACGGCTCCGTCGACTTCGGCGTCTCCGAGATCCCGTACGGGCTCAAGGAGGGCGGTGTCACCGACGCCCCGCCCACCCGCGGCTACGCCTATATGCCGATCGTGGCCGGTGGTACGGCCTTCATGTACAACCTGAAGATCGGCGGCAAGCGGGTCACCAACCTGCGGCTGTCCGGCGAAGTCCTCGCCAAGATCTTCACCTCGAAGATCACCATGTGGAACGCGCCCGAGATCAGGACGGACAACCCGGGCCTCACCCTGCCCGCCCGCCGGATCGTGCCGGTCGTACGCTCCGACGGCTCCGGTACGACGGCGCAGCTCACCACCTGGCTGGCCAAGGAACACGCCTCCACCTGGAACGACTACTGCGGGCGCGCCGGACGCGCCACGCCCTGCGGTCTGACCTCGTACTTCCCGGTGGTGCCCGGCACCTCGACGATCGCCAAGTCCGGCTCGCTCGGAGTCTCCGGCTATGTGAAGCAGAACCAGGCCGAGGGCGCGATCACCTATGTCGAGTACTCGTACGCCATCGCCACCGGCTTCCCGGTCGCCAAGGTGCTCAACAAGTCCAATTTCTATGTGGAGCCGACCGCTTCCAGCGTCGCCGTGGCCCTGCTCGACGCGGAGATCAACCCGGACAAGGGGTCGACGAACTATCTGACCCAGATCCTGGACGGCGTCTACCGCTCCGAGGACGACAGGTCCTATCCGCTCTCCAGCTACAGCTACATGATCATCCCCACCTCGCTGGAGGGCGAACAGAACCCGATGACCAAGGCCAAGGGCCTGTCACTCGGAACCTTCGCCAACTACTTCCTCTGCGACGGCCAGCAGATGGCCGAGGAACTGGGCTACTCGCCGCTGCCGAAGAACCTTGTCCAGGCCGGCTTCACGCAGGTGAAACGGATCCCCGGCGCCCCCGCCGACAAGATCAACATCAATAAGTGCCGCAACCCCACCTTCTCGGCGGACGGCAGCAACACCCTCGCCAAGAACGCCCCGCAGCCGAAGGCCTGCGACAAGAAGGGCCCCACCCAGTGCGCCACCGGCACCGCGGGTGCCAAGGACCAGAACACGCCGGTGAAGCCGGGTGCGCAGGGCTCCAACGGCGGCTCGGGCAGCGGCGGTTCGGGCGGCGGCACTGGCGGTACGGGAGGCTCCGGCGGTACGGGCGGCTCCTCGGCCGGCACCGGCGGAGCGGCGGCCACGGGCGGCGCCACGGGCGGAGCGTCCGGCTCCCAGGACCCGTCCGCCGCCGCGGCGTCCGGCGCGTCCGGCGGGACGATCGACCCCGACACGGGCGAGCTGATCACCGGTGACGGCGTCGCCGGCGGCGGCGGTGACTCGTCGGTCGTCGCCAACCCCGTCACCCTCGCCTCCGGCGAGGCGTCCGGACTGCGCGGCGCACTGATGGCGCTCTCCGCGGCCCTGCTGGTCGGCGTGATCATCGGCCCGCCGCTGACCGCCCGCGCGCTCTCGGCCCGGGCCCGCCGCAGGGAGGGATCGGGATGAGCGTGCGCGATGTGACTGTGCCCCGCCGGATACGGATCAAGGCAGGCCTGGGAGCGCTGGCCGGCGCCGTGCTGCTGGCTCTCGTACCGCTGCCGTCGGGGCCCGCTGGGGCGGCGGAGGCGGGGGAGGTACGGGCGGCGGACACTGCCGAGGACTCGGCGGTGACGAAGACCGGGAAGAAGGGTCCGTACGACGACTTCTCCGATCTGAAGGTGACGGTTCACCAGACCAGGAATCTACGCGCGCAGGGCGTGGAGGTGAGTTGGTCGGGCCCGGAGTCTCCGCCCGAGCAGGGCTTCCGCAACTTCCTCCAGGTCATGCAGTGCTGGGGGGACGACCCGGCGGGCCCTGACCGCGACCAGTGCGAGTTCGGGGCGAACAACGGCGGCTTCCGCTGGATGAGCCAGCGTGCCATCCCCAAGGGCTCGGACCCGCTGGAGAAGGAGTACGTCGAGGGCTCGGGCAACAACCCTTTCGTGCCGTTCCGGCCGGTGGAGGGTGAGCCCACCGAATCGGCCACCGACTGGACGTACTTCAGCGCCAACGACACCAACGCCCAGCCCTGGCTCAAGACCAGGCCCGATGGCGGCGGCAGCGCCGTCTTTGAGGTGAAGACGGCCGTCGAGGCGCCTTATCTGGGCTGTGGCGCGATCGAGCGAGCCGGGGCGAAGCCCCGGCAGTGCTGGCTGGTGGTCGTCCCCAGGGGAGTGAGCGACCCGGACGGGCCGTCCAGCTCCGGCGAGGGGCTCGCGACCTCGCCCCTCAGCCAGACCAACTGGGACCAGCGGCTGGTCTTCCCGATGGAGTTCGGCCCCGTGGGCAACGCCTGCCCGGCGGACATGGTGGAGCGTCGGCTCAGCGGGTCCGAACTGCTGACCGACGCCATCAGTTCCTGGCAGTCCTCCCTCTGTGCGGGAGCCGATTCACGGTTCACCTTCAGCCAGTTCGGCGAGGACTACGTCCGGAACCTCATCCGGAACCCCACCTCGAACTCGGCCGGCCTCGGCATCACCATCGATCCCCTGGAGGACGAGGAGCCGGCGGTGGTGCACGCGCCGGTAGCCGTCAGCGGCCTCGCGGTTGGCTTTTTCTGGGAGGACCGGGACAACGGCGGGCAGCAGGTGCGCGACCTGAAACTCAGCCCACGGCTGCTGGCCAAGCTGCTCACCGGCTCGTACCCCTACGACGTTCGGCAGCTCGACTTCTCGAATCCGGCTCCGGAACATCTCAAGGGGAATGCGCTTTCCATTGTCGTCGACCCTGAATTCAAAGAACTGAATCCGGCCTTCAACCGCCCCATCGCGGCCCAGATCAATCCGGGCGGAATAGTGCTCCAGGCGGGTAATTCCGACCTCAACGCACTGGTCTGGCGCTATCTTCAGTCGAACCGGGAGGCCCGGGAATTCTTGGCGGGTAAGCCTGATCCCTGGGGAATGAAGGTGAATCCCTTCTACAAGGAGCTGGCCCTGGACCAGACAGCTCCGATCGACTTCCCGAAGGCTGATCCCACCGAGACCGAGGCCTGGCTGATCATCAACAACCAAAAGATCACCATGCAATACGGCCAGCAGGAGAAGTCCCCGTACTCCAGTGACATGCACAACGCCGCGCTGAGGGTACGGCGCGGCGCCACTGGAGCGACCTTCGTGCCGGCCCTCGACGCCTCCTCGCCCGGCGGTATGAAGCTGGTGACCTCGGACTCCGCCCCGGGGGAGCGCATGGCGTACGGCATCGTCGACGCCGCATCGGCGGCCCGTTACCGGCTGGACATCGCCGCCATTCCGAACGCGGACGGCGACTATGTCAAACCGACCACGGACTCCCTCCTCCAGGCCGTTGCCCGGATGCCCGACTCGGCCGTCAAGGGTGTGAAGGCACCTACCCCGTCCACCGCGAAGGGTGGCGCCTATCCGCTGACGGCGGTCGCCTACGCCGTCGCCCCGCTGGACCAGCCGGCCGACGCCCGCCGGGACTACGCACGGTTGATCCGGTACGCGGCGGGCGCCGGGCAGACACCGGGGCTGACCCCCGGTGAGCTGCCGCCCGGGTACGCACCGATGCCGAAGGCCCTGCGTGACCAGGCGCTGGCCGCAGCCGACGGGCTGGTACGAGGCAAGCCGGCCGCCCCTGGCGATGACGAGAGCGTTCCCGCCGGAGCCGGCGGCTCCGGCGGCTCCGACGCGGGGGCCGCAGGTGGCCCCGCCGCCGACTCCGGTGGTACGCCGGCCGGAGGTGCCGACACCGGGGGAGCGGCCGGCGGCTCCGGTACGGACACGCCCAGTGCCTCCGCCACTCCGGGTGCCGCAGCGGCGGCCGGCGGCGGTTCCGGCCCCACCGAGAGCGCCTCCGCCGCGGCCGGCGGACTGACCCCCGGTGAGGTCCTCGGCATCATCCGCTGGGTGCTGCTCGGGGTGCTGGTCACGGGCGGTGCCGCCGCGCTGGCCGGTCCCGTACTCCTGAGGCTCTCCGCGCGACGGGCGGCGGCAGGTGGCTCCGGGTGACCTAGCGTCCATGGCACCGGAATTCCCGGAGCGGCGTCTCACGCTCCGGGAATTCCGTGTCGCCACTCGTGAATTCCCTAGGGGGTACCTAGGAAATACTTACGTAACCTTTTCCTTCAATGGAGTTGGTGGTTCTCCGGCGGGAGAATGCGGAACTGTTCACGGTGTCGGCCGACGGGTCGGCAGCTACGAAAATCCGGATTCCTCTTGACCGTCCATTCCTCGCAATCCGTATTCACGGAGGAGAACAGAAGTGAACGTCAAGTCCCGTATTCGCATCGCCGCCGCTGTCGGCGCCGCCGCTCTCGGTCTGAGCCTGTTCGCCACCCCCGCGTCGGCTGACACGCCCACCCCCCGCGCCCTCATCGGCGTGGGCTCGGACACGACGCAGGACGTGCTCAACGGTCTGGCCGAGAACGTCACCGACGTGAACGGCAACCTGCTCATCTCGTCGTACAACGCCACGGGCAGCTCGCCCATCAACGTCGGCTGTGCCGCCCCGATCGCGCGGCCGAACGGCTCCTCGGCCGGTATCGACGCGCTGCGCAACGCGATCCTCAACAACACGGGCTGCATCGACTTCGCCCGCTCTTCGCGTGGTCCGGCCGACACCTCCACCACCAAGCTGACCTGGATCCCGTTCGGTAAGGACGCGGTGACCGTCGCCGTCCGCTCGGACAGCGCGCTCAACACCGGCACCGTGGGTGGCCTGAACCTCACCACCGCGCAGCTCCGTGACATCTACACCTGTGTCAAGACCACGCACAACAACGTGGCCCTGACCCCGCTGCTGCCGCAGTCGGGCTCCGGCACCCGGACCTTCTTCCTGGAGAAGATCGGTGTCACCGAGGCTCAGGTCGGCACCTGCGTCAACGGCACGGTCCAGGAGCACGACGGCACCGCGCTGGACAGCGCCGGTGACATCGCCCCGTACTCCATCGCCCAGTACATCGCCCAGACCACCGGCGTGGTGACCGACCGTCACGGCGCCACGGTTCTCGGCAAGGTGAACAGCGTTGCTCCGCGGAACACCGACGGCACGCTGAACGTCGCGTTCCCCTACAACCGTGACGTCTACAACGTCGTCCCGTCCGACAAGCTGACCGGTGGCGCCACCCCCGACGCCAACGTGATCCGCGCGTTCGCCACCGCGAACTCCGAGGTGTGCAAGCTGACGGACGTCATCACCGGCTACGGCTTCGGTTCGCTCGGCACCGCCTGCGGCGCCACCACCATCAAGGGCGAGCGCTGATCATCCGGGGCGGACGCTGACCATCGGCTCCGTTCCGGCTCGGCACTCCCTGCCGTACCACCGCACCACGGCCGGGCACCCTCCACGGGTGCCCGGCCCCCGGCCTCCGCACCCGCGTCCGGCCGGACCACGTACCTCATGGCCCACGTACCGCGATCACGGAGGAGGAACTCGCAGTGAAGCTCGCGTCCGTCATCCGGTCGGCAGCCGTCGCCGTCGCCGCCGCGCTCGGTCTGAGCCTGCTCAGCGCGCCCGCATCCGCCGACCCCGGCCCGTCCACCGAGTACCGTCAGCTCGTGGGTGTGGGCTCGGCCACCACCGAGGAACTGCTCAACAGCCTGAGCCGGGCCGTTCCGGACCCCGACAACTCCCCGAGCCCCTGGTTGATCGCCTCGTACGACGCCGAGGGTGCCTCGCCCATCAAGACCCGCCCCGTCGGTTGTGTGCTGAACAGGCCCAACGGCTCCGTGTACGGTCTCCAGGCGCTGCACGACGCGATCGTCAACAACACGGGCTGCCTCGACTTCGTCCGTTCCTCCCGGGGGCCCAGGGCTCCCGGCACCCGCCTGACGTGGATCCCGTTCGCCAAGGACGCGGTGGCCTTCGCCGTACGGTCGGACAGTCCGCTCAACACCGCCGCGGGCCTCAACCTGAGTCTCATCGAGCTCCGTGAGATCTTCAGCTGTGTCAGGACGCAGCACAACGGGGTCACCCTGCGGCCCCTGCTGCCTCCGGAGGGCTCCGGTACCCGGGCCTGGCTGCTGGCACAGCTCAGCATGGGCGAGGCGCAGGTCGGCGCGTGCGTCGTTCCGTTCCAGGACAACCACGGTGTCGCGTTGACCTCCCCGGGCGATATCGCCCCGTACTCGGTCGCTCAGTACATCGCGCAGACAGGCGGTGTGACGGCGGACCTGCACGGTACGACAGTGCTCCCCAAGTGGAACGGCGTGTCACCGCGCAACCCCAACGGCACGCTCAACACGGCTTTCCCGTTCGTCCGCGACATCTACAACATCGTCCGGACGAACAGACTGAGCGGTAGCCCGTCCGCCGATCCGGCGCTCATCGGCGCCTTCGTGGGCCCCGGTTCCCAGGTCTGCGCGCAGTCCCGAGTCATCCAGGCCTACGGCTTTGTCACGCTCGGCGCCGCCTGCGGCAGCACCGCCCTCACGGGGGAGCGCTGATCCATACCTTCCGCTTCGACGACCAGGCCGGGCGCCCCTCCAGGCACCCGGCCCCACGGCGTATCCGAACAAGTGGCCCAGTCCCGAACCGGAGCCACGTCTCCGTTCCTGTCCACACCGACCCGGCACCTGTGCCGTACACCGCGCCCCGTGCCTGACACCTACTAGGAGTTACGACCATGACACGCCTCGCGCGAGCGAGAACACTCCCGGCGCTGCTGATGTGCTGCGCCCTGCTCCTGGGCGCGGTCGCCGCGGTGCTCGGCGCCGCTGCCGGCGCGAGCGCGGCCGGCCGGCTGGGCGATCTGACTCTGGGCAAGACCTCGGGTGTCATCACTGACAAGCCCCTGATCCCGCATGTGACCACCACGGTGCCGTGCCCGCAGGGCCAAGCCAACACCGTACGACTCATGGTCATCCACCCGGAGACCGGAGAGGCCCGCAAAGTCGGTGAAGCGCCCGCGGGCGCGTATGACACCGCACCTGTCGACGCCGACATTCCGTCGTACTTCATGAGCCTCTCGCAGACGCTGCGAAGCTGGTACCCGGCCCCCGCGTCGCTCGACCGCACGTACGAGTTGAGGCTGAACTGCATCAACACCCTTGACACGACCCTGCCGGAGACGTTCTTCAGCACGAGCATCAAGGTCACCGGTGACGCCTGGGCGCTGGTTCAGGCACAGGCCACCAGCGTCGATCTGACCGCCGCCCCTGAGGACCACCCGAAGGCGGGCACCGAAGTCACCTTCACCGCGATGGTGACGCCTGCGGCGGCGGCCGGTGAGATCACCCTGACGTCGGAGCGTGTCGGCGCCGAACCGGTGGAACTGGGCAAGAAGGCGGTCGAGAACGGCACCGCCGTGTTCACGACCTCCACGCTGACCACTGGCGTACAGAAGATCACGGCGCAGTTCACCCCCAGCGCCCCGGACGCGTACGCCGGATCGTCCGCCGTCATCAACGCCTACACGGTCGACGAGGCCGGCCCGGACCCGTCCGGCTCGCCCACGGGCTCCCCGTCCCCCTCCGGCTCCGAGACCCCCGACGAGCCCGCCGACCTCGAAGTCGTCGACGCCGACGGCAACCCGCTGGGCGAGAACCCGAACCTGGAGGCCGGTCAGAAGGTCGCCATCACCGCGAGCGGCTACTCCGCGAACTCCAAGGTGAAGGTCGCCCTCTCCGACAGCGAGGCGACCTTCGGGGACGCCACGGCCGACGCCGAAGGCATCGTCCAGGGCTACGACTTCACCGTCCCCGAGGACATCGCCGACGGCGACCACACGCTGACGCTGGCCGAGGACAAGGCGGACGGCCACAGTGTCGCGTTCGCCTTCACCACCGGCGAGGTCACTGACCCGGACCCCACCCCCGAGCCCAGTGACAGCACGGGCGTGGACGGCGGTACGACGGACGGCGCGACCGGTGGCGACACCGGTGGGGCGGACACCGGCGGTACGGGCGGCTCGGACGGCGGCGCCGGTGGCGGCGACGGCGACGGCGGGTCCCTCGCCTCGACCGGTACCGGAATCGCGGCGATCAGCCTCGGCTCCCTGGCCCTGCTCTTCGTGGGCGCCGCCTTCGTGGTCAGCGCGCGCCGCAAGGGTCTGCTGACCTTCGCCGCGCCGTCGGGCCCGGCGGGCGACTGACCCGTAGCCCGGCAGTACGACGGCTTCCGGGGGCGGGCGGTCAGCGCACCGCCCGCCCCCGGACCCGCGCCCGTACGCCGTTCCCGTAGCGGAACCTCACCCAGCCACCGCACAGCCCGCACACCAGAACCAGACGTCGACCCAGACAGCGAGGAGCGCAGCCACCGTGGCCGTTCTGACATCGCCGCCGTCCGCCCCCGCGCCGGCCGGACCCGAGCGGCCCATCGAGCGCGGGAAAGCCGCCCCCGGCCCCGCACGTCCCGGCCCCGCGCGCCCCGGCATGGCGCTGGCCGGGGCCGCGCTGTGCGTGCTCGCCGCCGTGCTGCTCGGCTTCGCCGCCAACCTCACCGTCGTCGGCCATCTCAAGCACGCCCGCGACCAGCAGGTCCAGTACGACGAACTGCGCAAGCAGCTCGCCGAGGGCACCGCCCCCGTGGGCGGACGCGACAGCAACGGCAAGCCGCTCGTGCTCGGCGCGCCCGTCGGCCTGCTGGACATCCCCGCCCTCGGCGTGCACGAGGTCGTCGGCGAGGGCACCACCTCGGGCGTCCTGATGTCCGGCCCCGGGCACCGCCGCGACACCCCGCTGCCCGGCCAGGCGGGCACCTCCGTGATCATGGGCAGGCTCTGGGGGTACGGCAGCCCCTTCGCCAGTCTCGACCGGCTCCCCGAGAACGCCACGGTCACCGTGATGACCGGCCAGGGCAAGGCGGAGTACCGGGTCACCGGCATCCGCCGGGCCGGCGACGCGCTGCCCACGGCCGCCGACCCCACCAAGGGCAGGCTCACCCTGATCACCGCCACCGGCCCCGCGTACACCCCCTCGGGCGTGCTGCGCGTCGACGCCGAACTGACCTCGCCCGTCCAGCCCAGCCCGCCGCGCGACCGCCGCTCCGGCTGGATCGGCGCCTCCGAAGAGGCGCTCAAGGGCGACAGCGGCGCCTGGCTCGCCGTCTTCCTCTGGACCCAGGGGCTCTTCCTGGCCGCCCTGCTCGCCGCCTGGGCCCAGCGCATCTGGGGCCGCTGGCAGACCTGGATCTGCGCGCTGCCCGTACTGGCCGCCCTGGGGCTGGCCGTTGCCGGCGCCGCCACCCGCCTTCTGCCCAATCTGCTCTGAAACACCGGGAGTTGACCGACATGACCGCCACCACACCGGCCTCTGCCATACCGGCCTACACCGCTGACGCCGTACGGCGCCCCGGGGCGGGCCCCGCCACCCTGGAGGCCGACAGCGTCTCCGCCTGGTTCGGCGACCACAAGGTCCTCGACCGGGTCTCGCTCACCATGCCCGCCAACCGGGTCACCGCCCTGATCGGCCCCTCGGGCTGCGGCAAGTCGACCTTCCTGCGCATCCTCAACCGGATGCACGAGCTGATCCCGTCCGCCGGGCTCGCCGGCCGCGTGCTGCTCGACGGCGGCGACATCTACGACCGGGGCCGCCGGATCACCCACGCCCGCCGTGAGATCGGCATGGTCTTCCAGAAGCCCAACCCGTTCCCGGCGATGTCCCTGTACGACAACGTCCTGGCCGGTCTCAAGCTCAACCGCATCAAGGCGGCCCGCGAGGGCAAGGACGACCTCGTCGAGGAGTGCCTCACCAAGGCCGGCCTCTGGCGCGAGGTCAAGGACCGCCTCCGGCAGCCCGGCGGCGCCCTGTCCGGCGGCCAGCAGCAGCGCCTCTGCATCGCCCGCTCCCTGGCCGTACGCCCCAGGGTCCTGCTGATGGACGAGCCCTGCTCGGCGCTCGACCCGACCTCGACGCGCCGGATCGAGGAGACGATCGCCGACCTCAAGTCCGAGGTGACGATCGTCATCGTCACGCACAACATGCAGCAGGCCGCCCGTGTCTCCGACTCCTGTGCCTTCTTCCTCGCGGAGCAGGGCACGCCCGGCGTCATCGTCGAACACGGCGACACGGACGCGATGTTCAACCGGCCGCAGGACACCAGGACGGCCGACTACGTCAACGGACGCTTCGGATAAAGGTATTGGCGCCGGAACAGAGGCGATAGAGGCGTTGGCGTCGGACAGAAGCGTTGCCGTCGGCCGACGGCGCTGCCGACGCGTTTGCTGTACGGGCGGGACCGGCCCGTACAGCACGCTTCAGCCCCGCACGATCTCCGCGCGGTGCAGGATCAGCATGTCCGCCACCACACAGGTGATGTCCCCGCGCGCGTCCCGCCCCACCCACACGGGGTACGAGCCGTCACCGCGCCCGCTGGGAAAGGCGATCAGCCCGGCGCCGTTGACGGGGTCGCGCCGTACGGTGATGCCTTCCTGCTCATGAGGGACGTCCGACGCCCACTTCCCCGAGAGCAGCCGCTCGGCCGAGGCGTCCGCGAAGCAGCCGGTCCCGGAGCCCACGTCGAAACCATGGAACTCGCCGTCCCGCAGCAGCCGTACGTCCTGGCCGGGGCCGGTCGCCGGTTCCCAGTACGCGGTGGGGTTCTGGGACACCACGACCCGCGCCGCGACATACTCCTCGACGGGCCGCCAGTGCCCCGGCAGCTTGACCGGATAGGCGGCCACGGCGATCTCCACGCGGTAGCCGCCGGGCCGTAAGAACACCGCGGGCGCCCCGTCCGCGTCCCCGCCGTACGGGTCGCACGCGATCAGGCACCCGCTCGGCAGCCGCAGCAGCCCCGCGTCGATGACGCGCCGTACGGCATACCGGTCCGCGCGGTCGCCGGGCGGCGGGGTGAAACGGCTGTCCACCGTGAACATCTCGGCGAGGTGGCGCGGGCGCATGGGCGCGGGCGGGTGCCAGCCCCGTACCCCCGGCGAGCCCTGCGGTTCGGGTATGGTCCGCAGCTCGACCGGGGCGGTGCGGTCACCGGTCATCGTGGCCGCCACCGGGCCCCACTCGCCGAAGGCCGGCACCGGCTCCCAGCTCCGGTCCTCCGGCACCCGCGCGACGGTGTGGCGCGCCGGGCCCGCGTCGCCGCGCGGTTCGCTCACCCGGCGGCTCGTGCCGTCCGGGTGGAGGTCGATACTGACCCGGCCCGCGCTGCCCGCGAATTCCGGCAACTCCGGGCTGCCGTACCGCCATTGGGCGAGCCGGCGCAGAAACAGCCGGTCGGGCCGCAGCCGCCGGATGTCGATCTCCCGGGTCCTGCGGCCCTGGTCGTCGTACGCCCAGATACCGAGATAGCCGGCCGGCCGGTGCGCCCAGGCGATGTGCAGCACCGCGACCGGCTGCGGGCGGCCGGGGGTGCGCAGGATCACGGCGTACGGTGCGCCCGCGGCGTCCCGGGCCGCGGCGGCCCGTGGGCCGATCGGGCCGACGACCGTACGTGTCACCGGGTCCCAGTCCTCGCCGTACATCACATAGACGATCACGAGAGCCGCACTCCTCGTACTCCTCACCGCTCGCCGCCACCGTGGCGCCCGGGGGCGCCGGTGCGTCTGCTGCCGGGGGAACAGGTCATGGCCGAACCAGCGCACGGCTTCACAGAAACATCACACCGGTGCGCGGTGTGATGCTTTGGCGAGCGCTCGCGCTGTCCCAGGTGGGCCGTCTCGCGTCTGCCGCGAATGAAGTGATCAACTCGCGGACGAAGTCGCGGAGATGACGGCACAGGGGGCATGGGCACGGTGAACGGTGCCGCGTCGTTACGAAGGTGACAGTGTGGTCAGCGGCGGGGGAGCGGACCGGAAGAGCGGCCGGACAGCCGACGGCGGGCTCGGTATGGCCGTCGAGCGCGCCCAGCGTGGGGACGAGGAGGCGTTCGAAGCGGTCTACCGGCAGATCCACCCGAGACTGCTCGGCTATGTGCGCGGGCTGGTGGGGGACGACGCGGAGGATGTCGCGGCCGAGGCCTGGCTGGAGATCGCCAGGGATCTGCTGCGGTTCAGGGGGGACGGGGACGGCTTTCGGGGCTGGACGGCCACGATCGCGCGGCACCGGGCGCTGGACCATCTCCGCCGTCAGCGCAGCCGGCCGCGGGTGACGGACTTCGAGCACGATCTGCTGGACCTGCCGGGCGGCCAGGACACCGAACGCGAGGCGTTCGAGTCGCTGTCGACCGAGCGGGCGCTGGCACTGGTCAGAAAGCTGCCGAGGGACCAGGCGGAGGCGGTGCTGCTCCGGGTGGTGGTGGGCCTCGACGGGCCGGCGGCGGCGCGAGTGCTGGGGAAGCGGGTGGGAGCGGTGCGTACGGCTTCGTACCGAGGCCTGAAGAGGCTGGCACCGGCGTTGGCGGCCCTGTCACCGGCGGGCGCGACCTCGGCCTCGGCGTCGGCTCCGGTCCCGGCCTCCGGGCAGTCCCCGGCCTCCGCTCCGGCAACGCTTCAGGATGTGGGATGAGCACGAACGGTGAACTCTCTGAGGCCGCCGAGCAGTTGCGTACGGCGCTGCTGGATCAGTCCGGCGAACCGGCCTCCCGGACGGGGCGCGAAGCCGCCCTGGCGGCCTACCGTACGGCCCGGGCCTCGGCCGCGCCGACGGACCCGAGACCCCAGGACGACTGGCGCCCACGCGGCCATCGGGTCGTCCATGCCTTCCGTGGCGCGAGAACACTGGTCGCGGCGCTGGCGGCGGTGGCTACGCTGAGCGGCGTGGCGATCGCGGCGGGCACGGGAGCGATCCCGACGCCCTTCCGAGCCCCGACCACCCACCAGCCCACGCCACCCCCACAG
>NZ_LATD01000120.1 GCF_000981895.1 Streptomyces odonnellii
GGGTGCAGTTCTTCCATTCGACCCAGGGGCGGGTGCCGCCGCTGGTGGGGCCGGTGGCGTAGGTGGGGTCGCCGGTGATGGTCTGGTTCTTGTTCTCGTGGGTGATGTCGATGCCGAAGAGCTTGAAACCGAGGGAGAACTGTCCGGCGGAGATGCCGAAGCCGATGCCGAGGGAGGCGTTCCACCAGTCGGTGTTGGCCTTGTAGTCGAGCTTGCTGAGTTTGCCCTTGTCGTGCAGGAGACGTTCGAGGGGGCTGGCGTCGTCGTCCGGTGCCTCGGCGGCGTCGGACGGGGAGGGCAGCGGGTTCTTCGCGGGGTCTCCGCCCCGGCCGCGCAGCCAGTCCTCGACGGTGGTGCTGTCGGCGTCGTTGTCGAGGATGAGTTCGGCGGTTTCGGTGTGTATCTGTGATTCGTAGCTTCCGCCGCCGCCACCGACGTCGATGGTGACGGGTCCGGCGTTGGCGCCTGCCTCGCCCTTGAATCCGCCGCCGCCCCCGGATTCCTGGCTGGTGGTGATGACCAGTTTTTCCGGGTGATGTGCGGCCCCGTCGGCTTCTTCCTGGTCGTAGGCGGCGGCGTCGTACGTGACGGCCACCTGCTGCATTCTTTCGCCGGTGGCCTGGCCGCCGGCGCCGGCGGTGCCCTTGACGGTGAAGGTGTAGATGAAGGTGATCTTCCCGGCGTTCATACCGGTGTTGTGGCGCATGACGACGACGTCTTCGGTCATGGTGCCGGAGAGGACCTCGCCGGAGATCTTGCCGAGGTCCTTGGGGCCGTCGCTCTTGCCGGAGTCCTTGCCGCTCTTGCCGTTGCTCTTGAACTTCCCGCCGAAGCTCGCGTTGCCGGATGCCTCGGTGCTGGTTTTGGTGATGTCGACGTCCGGTGCGCGCTCGGGCGGGAGGTCGGGCTTCTTCTTGCCGGCGTGGTAGCCGCAGATCATCCCGAGTTCGGAGGCGCGGGGGCCGGTCGTCCTGTTGCAGTCGTCCATGGCCTTGAGGTACTCGGCGAACTGCTGGGCGTCCGCGAGGTTGGCCTCCAGGTCCGCCTGGGGGTTGCCGGTCTTGTTCCCGTTGAACAGCCACTGGCCGCCGCTGCCGCTGCCCGCCAGATACGTACCGCTCAGCTTGGCGCTGCCGCCCCAGTCCTTCAGACCCGGGATGCCCGCGGAGATGCTGGCCGTGACCCCGCCCGAGGTCTCGGTCACGCGCTCCAGGGTGACGGTGCCGTCCGACCACTGCTGGAGCTTTACCGTCTCCGAGTTGCTGATCTTGATGAAGAAGATCTGGATGACGACGGTGGTCTTGGTCTGATCCTGTGACAGCAGACACCTCGCGGGCTCGAACGGGTCGCCGTTGGGGACGAAACCGTCCCCGCCACCGCCACCCCCGTCGCCGCCTCCGCCATCTCCGTTCCCGCCGTCGGCGAAGTCGCCGGAGGCGCAGGCGTCGGCGCCGCTGAGCGGGTGGAGTATTCGGCAGACCTGGGTCTTGAGCCCGGTCGCGGTGTCGGTGGGCACGCTCAGGCCGACGATCGCGGCGACGACCAGCGACACGACCCCGACCATGGCGGCGTACTCGGCCCCGCTCTGCCCCCGGTCGCGATGTGTTCGGTCGCGATGTGTTCGGTCCACCAACCCATGGCTGCGTCTATGCCATTCGCGCAACCTGTCGGCGCCCGTCATCACATCTCCTCGCCACACGTCCCCGATCACCCGAGCGAGTGCAGCCTAGGTACGGTGGCGGGCCCACCCGCAGGGCCCCTGGGCCCACTTGAGGGGCCCAGTTTCCGCAGGTCAGAGCCGTTTCATAAGCGCCGGAAATGGCATCGATCCGACGGCCGCATGAACCCTGGAAGGCGTCATTCCGTCCGCCACGCAGACGCCACTCCGGACCGCGTGCGGAGGGAGACCCTCCGCTCTGCATATTTTGGTCACAACTCAATTACCAAGAGTGCACATACCCTCCATGTTTTCTCGGGCGCTTATACGTTTGTCCCTCTCGAACCACGCATAGGGGGACGCATGTCGTACAACCAGTTACCGCAGCAGCCACCTTGGGGCCGGCCGCCCCAACCACCCCAACCACCTCAGCCGTTCCTGCCGTCCCCGTCTGGCAGACCGGGATGGACGCGAAAGCGAGTCCTTCTCCCCTGCGCCGCGCTCCTGTTCTTCATCGGCGTTGGCATCGGCGCGGCCGGCGACGGTACGAAATCCGGGCAGACGGTGAGCGAGAAGCCGGCACCGTCGGTGACGGTCACGACGACGGCGACCACCACCGCGGAACCCGTCCCCGCCAAGACGGTGACGGCGACCCCGGAGCCGGCGCCCACGGTCACGAAGACGAAGACGGTCCGCGTCACCGTCGCCCCGGCCGACGGCGACGACGGCACCGGCGGCGACAGCGAGGACACCTCGGGCGGCTCGGCGTACTACGCCAACTGCGCGGCGGCCCGAGCGGCGGGCGCGGCCCCGGTCCACGTCGGCGACCCCGGCTACGGATCGCACCTGGACAGAGACGGCGACGGAGTCGGATGCGAATGACGACCCGGCCCGCCTGAACAGCACCCAAGAACGCCCCCTCCCAAGGAGGGGGCGTCACCCTGCCCGCAGCCCCGCGGGCCCGGGTCACCTCAGCTCACGGCCACACCAAGCAGTAAGGCTGATGCCCCGCCTCGTGCAGGCGGTGGCTGAAGTCCTGCCACTCGTGCAGCAGTTGATACACGTTGTACGCGTCCCTCGGGCCGCCGCGGTCCGGGACCGTGGACCAGATGAAGGCTGCCGCGCCGACCGATTCCTCGCCGATGCCGCGCAGCGGGTCGACGACCGTCATGGGGAGTTTGACGACCGCGTAGTCGGGGTGCAGGACCACCAGTTCCAGCGGGGGGACCTTGTGCAGGGGCATGCCCTGGATGCCCGTGAGGACCATGGCCGCTATCGTCTCGGGCTTGATCTTGGTGAACATGCCGCCCATGCCCAGCTCGTCGCCGCCCAGTTCCTCCGGGCGCATCGAGATCGGGACGCGTGCAGCCGTGGCTCCGTCGGGCGCGCCGAAGTACTTGTAGGTCACCCCCACCCGGCCACCACTCCTGCTCTCCGGACGTCGTTCGCTTCCCGGAGGTTGCTCACGGGCCTCGCGCTCGCGGCGTCGGTGCTTTCCACGCCGGGCAGGCTCGGGACCCAGGTCGTCGGTCCCCTCACCCAGTCCGCCACCGCGATGCATATCTCCACCCGACCACTCGCAGCCCCGGCCGCGCAACCCGATCATCGTGACAGTGACCTCCCCCACGAACGTGCGGTGAAACACCTGTCCGCAAGAACGTCCGAGGCTCTGACACCATTGATTGCGTGAGCTTCCCCTATGACTATGACGCCCCAGTTTCGCAGACGCTTTTCGACCGCGCGGCTGTCGTGACACCCGGCGGCGTGAACTCTCCTGTCCGCGCCTTCCGGGCGGTGGGCGGTACACCCCGGTTCATGGTGTCCGGTAACGGTCCATACCTCATCGATGCGGACGGCCGCGAGTATGTCGATCTCGTCTGTTCCTGGGGGCCGATGATCCTGGGACATTCCCGCCCGGAGGTCGTCGAAGCGGTCCAGGCGGCGGTCGCCCGGGGTACGTCCTTCGGGACGCCGGGTGAGGGCGAGGTCGCGCTCGCCGAGGAGATCGTGGCGCGGGTCGCGCCCGTCGAGCAGGTACGGCTCGTCTCCTCCGGCACCGAGGCGACCATGTCCGCGATCCGGCTCGCCCGCGGATTCACCGGACGCGCGAAGATCGTCAAGTTCGCGGGCTGCTACCACGGGCATGTCGACGCGCTGCTCGCCGCCGCCGGCTCCGGGGTCGCGACCTTCGGGCTGCCCGACACGCCCGGGGTGACGGGCGCCCAGGCCGGCGACACCCTCGTACTGCCGTACAACGATCTCGACGCGGTACGCCAGGCCTTCGCCGCGCACCCCGGCGAGATCGCCTGTGTGATCACCGAGGCGTCGCCGGGCAACATGGGCGTCGTGCCGCCGCGGGACGGCTTCAACGCCGGGCTCAAGGAGATCTGCGCCGCCGACGGCGCGCTGTTCGTCTCCGACGAGGTCATGACCGGTTTCCGTACGTCGAGATCCGGCTGGTACGGGATCGACGGCGTCGCGCCCGACCTGATGACCTTCGGCAAGGTCATGGGCGGCGGCTTCCCGGCCGCGGCCTTCGGCGGCCGGGCCGATGTCATGGGGCGGCTCGCCCCGGCGGGGCCCGTCTACCAGGCCGGCACGCTCTCCGGGAACCCGGTCGCCACCGCCGCCGGGCTCGCGCAGCTCCGGCTGCTGGACGACGCGGCGTACGAGAAGGTCGACGCGGTCTCGCTCCGGATCCAGGAACTGGTGACGGAGGCGCTCGGCAAGGAGGGGGTCGCTCACCGCGTGCAGTCGGCGAGCAACATGTTCTCCGTCTTCTTCACGGCCGACGAGGTGCGCGACTACGAGGACGCGAAGAAGCAGGAGTCGTTCCGCTTCACCGCGTTCTTCCACTCGTTGCTCGCCGATGGCGTGTATCTGCCACCGTCGTCCTTCGAGTCGTGGTTCGTCTCCACCGCCCACGACGAGCGCGCGATCGAGCGCGTCGCCGCCGCACTGCCGGCCGCCGCCAGGGCCGCCGCCGAAGCCACCGCACCGGAGAAGCCGGAGAGCACCTCATGAGCGAGTCGAGCGAGTCGAGTGAGCCGTACGGGATGAGCGAGTCCAGCGAGCCGTACGGAGTGAGCGAGCCGAGCGAAGTGACCGTCGTCCATCTCATGCGGCACGGCGAGGTCCACAACCCCGACGGTGTCCTGTACGGCCGCCGGCCCGGCTACCACCTCTCCGACCTGGGCCGCCGCATGGCCGACCGGGTCGCCGAGCATCTCGCCGACCGTGACATCGCTCACGTCGTCGCCTCCCCGCTGGAGCGTGCCCAGGAGACCGCCGCGCCCATCGCCAAGATCCACGGGCTGACCGTCGACACGGACGACCGGCTGATCGAGGCGGCGAACATCTTCGAGGGCAAGTCCTTCGGCGTCGGCGACGGCGCACTGCGCAAGCCCGCCAACTGGAAGTACCTCACCAACCCCTTCCGCCCGTCCTGGGGCGAGCCGTACATCGACCAGGTCGTACGGATGATGGGCGCGCTCAACGCCGCCAGGGACGCGGCCCGTGGGCATGAGGCGGTCTGTGTCGGGCACCAGTTGCCGATCTGGATCGTGCGCAGCTTCGTCGAGCGGCGCAGGCTCTGGCACGACCCGCGCCGGCGGCAGTGCACGCTCGCCTCCCTGACGAGCTTCACGTACCACGGCGACAAGATCGTCGCGGTCGCCTACACCGAGCCGGCCCGGGATCTGGTCCCCGCGCATCTCCTCGCCGGGGCCAAACCCGTGAAGGGCGGCGCGAAAGCCTTCGGCGCATAGGCCCGGCGCACCCGGCGCATAAAGCCACATTCCCCGCACAGCACGTCATCGGCAGGCGATCGGGACGGCTTTCGGCGCATCATCGGTGCGTCATCAGCGCGTCAGTCGCGTAGTCGCGTCAGTAAAGATGTGACAAGTTCCGGAATCCCTGGAACCTCCGTGTCCGGCACGACATCTGTTGTGTTGCCGCTTGTAGGACCCGTATGAGCGGCGTACGCACGAGTCGAGCGCGGATGGGACCTGTATGCGCGACATCAGCCGAAGGAATCTGCTCGGAGCCGGTATCGGCGCCGCCGCCGCGATCGGAATCGCGGGGTGCGGCACCACCGGCTCCGCCGGCCCCGCCCACGCCGCGAAACCGCACCATTCCGGTACGGGCGACGGCGGCGGTACGGGTGGTAAGGGCGGAAAGCCGACGGCCACCGCCCGCCCCGCAGGCAAGGACGTCCGGCTCATAGGCGACGGTTCCACCTCCGACACCGGAAAACAGCCCCATCAGCCGCCCACACCCGTTCCGCTCGAACCCGGTGAAACCCCACCGCAGTTCGTGATCTTCTCGTGGGACGGCGCGGGTGAAGTCGGTAACGGACTCTTTCCCCGCTTTCTCGAACTCGCCAGGAACCACGGCGCCGCGATGACTTTCTTCCTCTCCGGCGTCTATCTGCTGCCCGAGTCGAAGAAGACGCTCTACCGCCCGCCCAACAATCCCGTGGGCGCCTCCGACATCGGATATCTCACCGACGCCCACATCAAGGACACGCTCACCCATGTCCGCCGGGCCTGGCTGGACGGCCACGAGATCGGCACCCACTTCAACGGGCACTTCTGCGGCGGCTCGGGATCGGTGGACCGCTGGACCCCGCAGCAGTGGCTCAGCGAGATCGACCAGGCCGTCTCCTTTGTCACCGAGTGGCGTACGAACAGCGGCTGGACCGAAATCGACCCGCTGCCCTTCGACTACCGCAAGGAACTGACCGGCGGCCGTACGCCCTGTCTGCTCGGCCAGGACAGACTCCTTCCGGCGGTGCGGAAGCTGGGCTGGCGTTACGACGCGAGTTCGCCGGGCGGCACCCAGATATGGCCGGACAAGCTGCACGGCATCTGGAATCTCCCGCTTCAGGCCGTACCGTTCCCCGGCCACAGTTTCGAAGTCCTCTCCATGGACTACAACATGCTCGCCAACCAGTCCCGGAATTCGACGAACGGAATGAAGTCGCGGCACGCGGGCTGGCGAAAGCAGGCCACCGAGGCGTATCTCGGCGGATTCCACCGGGCGTACGAGACGAATCGCGCACCGTTCTTCATAGGCAACCACTTCGAGCGGTGGAACGGCGGAATCTATATGGACGCCGTCGAAGAGGCGCTGAAGGGAATGGCGGGCAAGAAGGACGTACGACTGGTGTCCTTCCGCCAGTTCACCGACTGGCTCGACGTGCAGGATCCCGCCGTACTCGCCAAGCTCCGCACACTCGATGTCGGCCGGTCCCCGGCCGGCGGCTGGCGCACCTTCCTCCAGCCCGCCCGGAAAGGCAGTCCCCAAGGCACCCCGAATGCCGGACTGAAGGGCACCCCGGCAAAGGCGGCCTGACAAACACGGCCGGGCAATCGCGACCTGCGAACACGGTCCGGCGACGGCCCCGGAGATGGGCCCCGTCGGCACCCAGGGGGGCGGCCAAGATCCCCGAAACGCCCATGCGAAACTTTTCACATGAACTCAGGCCGCGCCCTCCCACGCAGCTCCGACCGCCGGTTCCGTGCCGCCCTCGCGCCGGTCCTCGTCGTGGCGGCGGCGCTCACGCTCTCCGCGTGCGGTGGCGGGGGCAAGTCCGGTGGCGGGGGCGACACCAATTTCGTGACGAACACCGGCGGTATCTCCACCGTCGCGAAGTCCGAACGGCAGCCCGTCAACAAGATCGCGGGCGAGACCCTCGACGGCGCGAAGCTCGATGTCGCCGACCTCAAGGGCAAGATCGTCGTCCTGAACGTCTGGGGCTCGTGGTGCGGGCCCTGCCGCCAGGAGGCCAAGCACTTCGCGAAGGCCGCCAAGGAGACCGAGGCGCAGGGTGTCGCGTTCGTGGGGATCAACACCCGCGACGCCAACAAGGGCGCCGCGGTCGCCTTCGAGAAGGACTACGGCGTCCCGTATCCGAGCCTGTACGACCCGATGGGCAAGCTGATCGTCAACGGCTTCCCCAAGGGCAGTCTCAACCCGCAGGCCATCCCCTCCACCGTCGTGCTCGACCGGAACGGCAAGATCGCGGCCCGTTCGCTGATGGCGCTGGACGAGGAGAAGCTGCGCTCGATGATCGACCCGCTGATCGCGGAGAAGTGATCGCGTGCAGGCTCTCGCCGCGGTCCCCGGCACGGATGAGACGGTCCGTACATGAATGAGTCCGTACATGAATGAGACCGTCTACAGCGGAGCGCTGCTGCTCGCGCTGCCGATCGCCCTGCTCGGCGGGCTCGTCTCGTTCTTCTCGCCCTGCGTGCTGCCGCTCGTACCCGGCTATCTGTCGTACGTCACCGGCGTCAGCGGCACCGATCTGGCCGAGGCGAGACGGGGCAGGATGGTGGCCGGCGCCACACTCTTCGTGGTCGGCTTCACCGCGGTCTTCGTCTCGGGCGGCGCGCTCTTCGGTTACTTCGGCGCGACGCTCCAGGGGCACCGGGAGATCCTCTCCAAGGTGCTCGGCGCGCTGATGATCCTGATGGGCGTGTTCTTCCTGGGGCTGATGCCCTGGCTCACCCAGCGCGAGTTCCGCTTCCACCGCAGCCCGATGACCGGCCTGGCGGGCGCGCCGCTGCTGGGCGCGCTCTTCGGGATCGGCTGGACGCCCTGCCTCGGGCCGACCATCTCGTCCGTACAGGCCCTGGCGTTCAACGAGGCGAGTGCGGGGCGCGGGGCCGTACTGACCGTGGCGTACTGTCTGGGGCTCGGTGTCCCTTTCGTCCTCGCGGCGGTGGCGTTCCGCAGGGCGCTGGGCGCGTTCGGCTGGATCAAGCGGCATTACGCGTGGGTGATGCGGACCGGCGGGGCGATGATGATCGTGACCGGTCTGCTGCTGCTGACCGGTGCGTGGGACGGCATCGTGCAGGAGATGCAGGGCTGGTCCGACGGCTACACGGTGGGGATCTAGTGTCATGAGCAAGGCGTCCACGAACAGTGGGACAACAACGGACAAGGCGGGCGCCACGGAGGCTTCCGCGGCCCGCGACGGCGAGGCCGCAGCCCCGGACGACGCGGCCGTAGCCCCGGACGACGCGACCAGGGGCGTCGCGGCTACGGACAGCGCGGCCGCAGCCCCGGACAGCCAGGTCCGCGACGACGCGGGCGAGCTCGGCGCCGCCGGTTCCCAGCTCTCCACCGCCCCCCGCGAGGAGACCGCCCTCGGCGGCCCGACCCTCTCCCTCGTCGGCTGGCTCCGCTGGTTCTGGCGCCAGCTCACCTCCATGCGCGTCGCGCTGATCCTGCTCTTCCTTCTCTCCCTCGGCTCCATCCCCGGCTCGCTGATCCCGCAGACCAGCATCGACGAACTCAAGGTCCAGGACTTCAAGGACCGCCACGAGACGCTGGCCCCGATCTACGACAAGCTCCAGCTCTTCCACGTCTACAGCTCGGTGTGGTTCTCCGCGATCTACATCCTGCTGTTCATCTCGCTCATCGGCTGTATCGTCCCGCGCACCTGGCAGTTCGCCGGGCAGCTCCGCTCCCGCCCGCCGGCCGCGCCCCGCCGCCTCACCCGGCTCCCCGCGTACACGACCTGGCGCACCTCGGCCGCCCCGGAGGCCGCCCGCGAGGCCGCCGTCGCGATACTCAAGCGGCACCGCTTCCGTACGCACATCTCCGGCGACGCGGTCGCCGCCGAGAAGGGCTATCTCCGCGAAGCCGGCAATCTGATCTTCCATATCGCCCTGATCGTGCTGCTGGTGGCCTTCGCCACCGGGCAGCTCTTCAAGTCCGAGGGCGGCAAACTGGTCGTCGAGGGCGACGGTTTCTCCAACACCCTCACCCAGTACGACGACTTCAAGTCCGGCTCGCTCTTCAACACGGACGACCTGGCACCCTTCAGCTTCCGCCTCGACTCGTTCACGGCGACGTACGAGCGCAGCGGACCGCAGCTCGGCACCCCGCGCACCTTCGAGGCCAAGGTCCGCTACACCACCTCGGCCGACGGCGCCGAACGCACCTCGGTGATCGAGGTCAACAAGCCGCTCGAAGTGCAGGGTTCGAAGGTCTATCTGATCTCGCACGGTTACGCACCGGTCGTCACCGTCCGGGACGGCCGCGGTCAGGTGGTCTACAAGGGCGCGGTCCCGCTGCTGCCCATCGACAACAACATCTCGTCCACCGGCGCCATCAAGGTGATGGACGGCTACCGCGACAAGAACGGCAAAAAAGACCAACTGGGCTTCGCTGCCTTCTTCGTGCCGACCTACGGCGGCAAGAACTCGGGCCAGATGTTCTCCCAGTTCCCCGCGCTCGACTTCCCGGTGCTCAACATCGGCGCGTACCACGGCAGTCTGGGCGTCGACTCCGGGCTTCCGCAGAATGTGTACCAACTGGACACCAGGAAGCTGAAGCCCTTCAAGGACGCCAAGGGCGACCTCCTGAAGACGACCCTGCTGCCCGGCGAGAAGCTCACCCTGCCCGACGGGGCCGGCTCGATCACCTTCGAGAAGGACGTCAAGGAGTGGGCGAGCTTCCAGATCTCGCACCAGCCCGGTGACGCCTGGGCCCTGACCGGAGCCGTCGCCGCCATCGCGGGCCTCGCGGGCTCCCTCTTCATCCAGCGGCGCCGGATCTGGGTCCGGGCCGTACGGGGCGCCGACGGCGTCACCGTGGTCGAGATGGCCGGACTCGGCCGCAGCGAATCCGCCAAGCTCCCCGAGGAACTGGCCGAACTGGCCGGCACCCTCCATTCAGAGGCGCCCACCGCGCCTGATCCCGCGGGCAGTTCCGCGGAACAGACCGTCGAAGCCGAAGGGGCTGAGAAGTGAGTCTCGCCGCCGCAGCAACCAATGAGAGCCTGGCACAGACCAGCAATGTGCTGATCTACTCGGCCATGGCCGTCTACACGCTGGCCTTCTTCGCGCATATCGCGGAGTGGCTGTTCGGCAGCCGCAGCCGGGTGGCCCGTACCGCGGCGGCGCTGACCGGCGGCGCCCAGGAGTCCGCGGCGGGCCAGATCGAGATCCAGGTCGCGCAGCAGGGCGGCGCGACGGCCGTGCTGGAGCGGCCGAAGATCATCACCCGCTCCGCGGCCGGTACGAGGAACATCCCGGACGGCCCCGGAGCGCACGGCGGAGACGCCCAGGGCGACTTGTACGGCCGGATCGCCGTGTCCCTCACCGTCCTCGCCTGGCTGGTCGAGGCCGCCGGTGTGGTCGCCCGCGCGCTGTCCGTGCAGCGGGCGCCGTGGGGCAACATGTACGAGTTCAACATCACCTTCTCCACCGTCGCCGTCACCGTCTATCTCGTCCTTCTCGCACTGAAGAAGAACGTCCGCTGGATCGGGCTGCCGCTCATCACCACGGTCCTGCTCGACCTCGGTCTCGCCGTCACCGTCCTGTACACCGACAGCGACCAGTTGGTCCCGGCGCTCCACTCGTACTGGCTGTGGATCCATGTCTCCACGGCGATCTTCTGCGGCGCGGTCTTCTATGTCGGCGCGGTCGCCACGCTGCTCTACCTGTTCCGGGAGCGGTACGAGACGAAGCTCGCCACCGGCCTCACGCCCGGCTCCTTCGCCACCTCCGTACTGGAACGGCTGCCCGCCTCCACGACGCTCGACAAGTTCGCGTACCGCGTCAACGCCGCAGTCTTCCCGCTCTGGACCTTCACGATCATCGCGGGCGCGATCTGGGCGGGCGACGCCTGGGGCCGCTACTGGGGCTGGGACCCCAAGGAGGTCTGGTCGTTCATCACCTGGGTCGCGTACGCCGGCTATCTGCACGCCCGCGCCACCGCCGGCTGGAAGGGCCGCAAGGCCGCCTATCTGGCGCTGATCGCCTTCGGCTGCTGGCTGTTCAACTACTACGGCGTCAATATCTTCGTGACCGGCAAGCACTCGTACGCGGGCGTCTGACCGTCTGAGGCCACACGGGAGTCCGCGGTCACGCGGGAGTCCCGTGGTAACGCGGGCGTCCGAGGCCCGCTCGTACGGCAGGTGCTACGGCGGTCGTACGGCCGATACAACAGGTGCCCCGCGCGGACCGGTTCCGCGCGGGGCACCTGCCGTACGCACTCCCGTACGTACGGAAGTCAGTTGTCGCCGCCGCCCTGCTCCCGCTCGCGGCGCTTGATCTCCTCCTCGCGGCGGCGGAGATCCGCCTCCCAGTCCTTGAGCAGGGCCTCGTCCTTCTTGTTCTCTTCCTTCAGGGAGTCCAGGAACGCCGGATTGTCGTCCGGCGCCGTCCACTTCCCGCGCTTGTTCCGGTGCCACTCGGACGGTGTCGAACCGCCCGCCGGGCCGCGCCGCACCTTGCCCACCACCAGCCAGGCGACCGGACCGACCAGCACCTCGCCGAACAGCAGGATGATGATGACCCAGACCACCTTGGGAAGGCCCTTGACCTCTTCCTCGGGGGTGTTGAGGCAGTCGATGAAGGCGTAGATCCACAGCGCCAGGACCAGCAGGAACGGCAGATACCTGAGCATGGCTGGACGGACTCCCCGGGAACGGTTGGGGGCCGTGCGACGGCCCCGGTGACCGGGCCAGGGTACCGGGTGGCCGATACTGGGACGCATGGCTTACGACGATCTTCGCTCGCTGCTCAGGGCGCTGGAGCGCGAGGGCGACCTCAAGCGCATCAAGGCGGAAGTCGACCCGTATCTCGAGGTCGGGGAGATTGTCGACCGGGTGAACAAGTCCGGCGGCCCCGCCCTGCTCTTCGAGAATGTCCGGGGCTCCTCGATGCCGCTGGCCATGAATGTGTACGGCACGGACCGCCGGCTCCTCAAGGCGCTCGGTCTCACCTCGTACGGCGAGATCAGCGACAAGATCGGCGGACTGCTCAAACCGGAGCTTCCCCAGGGCTTCATGGGGCTGCGCGAGGCCTTCGGCAAGCTCGGCGCGATGGCGCATGTACCGCCGAAGAAGATCAAGGACGCGCCCGTCCAGGAAGTGGTCCTCACCGGCGACGACGTCGATCTGGACCAGCTCCCCGCGCTCTTCACCTGGCCGCACGACGGCGGGTCCTTCTTCAACCTCGGCCTGACGCACACCAAGCACCCGGAGACCGGCGTCCGCAATCTCGGGCTCTACCGGCTCCAGCGCCATGACCGGCGCACCATCGGCATGCACTGGCAGATCCACAAGGACAGCCGCAACCACTATCAAGTGGCCGCCAGACGCGGTGAACGGCTGCCCGTCGCGATCGCGTTCGGCTGTCCGCCCGCTGTGACGTACGCCTCCACCGCGCCGCTGCCCGGTGACATCGACGAGTATCTCTTCGCGGGCTTCGTCCAGGGCCGGCGGATCGAGATGGTCGACTGCAAGACCGTGCCGCTCCAGGTCCCGGCCAACGCCGAAGTCGTCATCGAGGGCTGGCTGGAGCCCGGAAAGACGCTTCCGGAGGGCCCGTTCGGGGACCACACCGGTTTCTACACCCCGCAGGAACCCTTTCCCGCGCTCACCATCGACTGTGTGACGATGCGCAGACGACCGCTGCTCCAGTCGATCGTGGTCGGCCGGCCGCCGACGGAGGACGGCCCGCTGGGACGGGCGACGGAACGGTTCTTCCTGCCGCTGCTGAAGATCATTGTGCCGGACATCGTGGACTACCACCTCCCCGAGTCGGGCGGTTTCCACAACTGTGCGATCGTCTCGATCGACAAGAAGTATCCCAAGCACGCGCAGAAGGTGATGCACGCGATCTGGGGGGCGCACATGATGTCGCTGACCAAGCTGATCGTGATCGTCGACGCGGACTGCGATGTGCACGATCTGCACGAGGTGTCCTGGCGCGCGCTGGGCAACACCGACTACGCGCGCGACCTCACCGTCGTCGAGGGCCCGGTCGACCATCTCGACCACTCGTCGTACCAGCAGTTCTGGGGCGGCAAGGCGGGGATCGACGCGACGCGCAAGCTCCCCGAGGAGGGGTACACACGGGACGGCGGCTGGCCGGAGATGGTCGAGTCCGACCCGGAGACGGCGGCGAAGGTCGACCGCCGGTGGAGGGAGTACGGCCTGTGAGCGCAGCGGAAGTCCTCGGGCCCGAACCGGCGCGGGCGGGCGGGAAAACCCGGGCGTTCCTGCGGCTGGTGATGATCGAGCACTCGGTGTTCGCCCTGCCGTTCGCGTATATCGCCGCGCTGACCGCGATGTTCGGCCTGGACGGCAATGTCCACTGGGGCCGGCTGCTGCTGGTCACCGTCGCCATGGTCGGGCTGCGCACCTTCGCGATGGCCTGCAACCGGATCATCGACCGCGAGATCGACGCCCGCAATCCACGCACGGCGGGGCGGGAGTTGGTGACGGGCGCGGTGTCCGTACGCTCCGCCTGGACGGGTGCGGGGATCGCCGTTGTGATCTTCCTCGCGGCCGCCGCCGCGCTGAACCCCCTCTGTCTCGCCCTCGCGCCGATCGCCGTGATCCCGATGGTGGTCTATCCGTACGGCAAGAGGTTCACCAACTTTCCGCACGCCATTCTCGGACTCGCCCAGGCCATGGGCCCGGTGGGCGCCTGGATCGCGATCACCGGCACCTGGTCCTGGGACGCGGTGATCCTCGGCCTGGCGGTCGGGGTCTGGATCGGCGGCTTCGACCTGATCTTCGCCTGCCAGGACGTCCAGGCGGACCGCGCGCACGGCGTGATGTCCGTGCCGGCCCGCTTCGGTATCCCCGGGGCGCTGTACGGAGCGCGCGTCTGCCATGCCGTCACCACCGCCCTGCTGGTGTGGTACGGACTGGCCACGGGCGCGGGGGTGTTCTTCTGGACCGGTCTGGTGATCGTGGCGGGTGCCTTCCTGTACGAGCACACGATCGTGAAGCCGCACGACCTGTCGCGGCTCAACAGGGCGTTCTTCACGGTCAACGGCTTCATCGGCATCGCCCTGTTCGTGTGCGCGCTGCTCGATCTGGTGGTGCGCGGCCTCACGGGGTGAGGGCGCGACCAGGGCCAGTGCGCAACGGCGGCAACGGCGTGGCGTCGCGACGGCGCGGCGTCGTTACGGAATGGGCGTCGCCCGGGCGGCCGGGTGACGGAACATGAACGCAGTGGCGACGCCCGCGACCAGGCCGATGAGATGGCCCTGCCAGCTCACTGTCGTATTGGCCGGGGATATGCCGAACAGGATCGAGCTGCCCCATATCGCGCCGATCACCAGACCGACGACGATGCCGGCGGGCTTGCGCTCGACGAAGCCGCGGACCAGGAGATAGCCGAACAGCCCGAAGATCAGTCCGGACGCGCCCGCGGTGTTGGTGTGCGACGGCGATATCAGCCAGACGCCCAGACCGTCGGCCACGATGATCACCGCGCATACGGCCAGGAACCGGCGGATGCCGCCGAGCGCGGCCAGGAAGCCGAAGACCAGCAGCGGCACCGTGTTCGCCGCGACATGGGCGAAGCCGAAGTGGATGAACGACGCCGGGACGATGTCGGCCAGCTCGGACGGCTCGCGCGGGACGATGCCGTAGCCGTCGAGGGAATGAGCGGTGAGGACATCCACCAGTTCGAGCACCCACAGCAGGGCGATCCACCCCGCCATCAGCTTGGCGGCGGCCTTCGCCCGCGCGGTGCCGGCCCACCCGGATCCCGTACCGGTCATGATTCCACCCCCCGTTCCCGGTCTCCTCTTCGGTTCACGCGCTCTTCACCGGGGGAACGGACGGGGCACCTTACCCGGTTCCCGGCAGAGGGTGCCGGATAGGCTCGGATCCGTGAAGTCCGGACCGTACGCAGACCAGTCACCCCCCTCACGGCGGCCCTGGGTCGTCGGTGTCTCCGGTGCGTCGGGTACGCCGTACGCCGCGGCCGTGCTCCGCGCGCTGCTGGCGGCCGGGGAGAGCGTGGACCTGGTGGTGTCGCGCACGGCGCGGCTGACCCTGCTCGACGAGACCGGGATCGCCTTCCGGGACGCGCACTGGCGGGACGATCTCCGCGCCTGGCTGTCCCGTGGCGCGGACGGCAAACCCGAGCGCTTCGCCGCGGACGTCGACGACGCGGCCCTCGGCCTCGTACGGCACTGGGCCGCCGGGGACCTGGCGGCCGGGCCCTCGTCCGGCTCGTACCCCGTCCAGGGGATGCTGATCGTGCCGGCGTCCACGGCCTGCGCGGCCGGAGTGGCGCTCGGCCTCTCGAAGGACCTGCTGCAGCGTGCGGCGAGTGTGACCCTCAAGGAGCGCCGGAGGCTGGTCGTCGCCGTACGGGAGACACCCCTCAACGGCCAGACGCTGAAGCATCTCGTGACGCTGGACGAGGCCGGGGCCGTGGTGCTGCCCGCCTCTCCCGCCTTCTACGCCGGGGCGACGCACATCCAGGACCTGGTGGACTTCGTCGCCGGGCGGGTGCTGGACGCGGCGGGGGTGGAGCACCGGCTGTACCGCCGCTGGAAGGGAGAGCTGGGCGGCTCCCGCGGTGAGCCGACCGAACCCTCATGACGGCTGCCCACGGCTGCCCACGGCGGCCGAAGGCGTACCGATGGCTTGCCCGATGGCTCAGGCTTGCGTGATGGCTCAAAAGATTCGCAGGGCGCCTGCCCTGCATGCCTTAGATTCTAGATACAATCTTGCGAGATTGCTGAATAATGGAAGGCTTCAGGCATATGGACGCCGTGGATAGGCAGCTCATCCAGGCCCTCAGGGAGAACGGCAGGGCCTCGTACGCCGAGCTGGGCCGGCTCGTGGGGCTCTCCGGCCCCAGCGTCACCGACCGCATCAACCGGCTCGAAGCGGCCGGCGTCATCACCGGCTACCGCGCCACGGTCGACTCGGCCTCGCTGGGCCTCGGCGTCACCGCGCTGATCGGGATCTCGCTCTCCGACGCCGCCGACCACGAGGACGTGGCCCGCCGGATGCGTGATCTGGGGGAGATCGAGGACTGCTGGTTCATCGCGGGCGACGACTCGTACATGCTCAAGGTGCGCGCGGGCGACGTGGACGGACTGGAGAAGACCATCCGCCGGCTGAGCGGCACCAAGGGCGTCTCCCGTACCCGCACCACCATCGTCCTCTCCACGAAGTGGGAGAACAGAGTCGGTGAACTCCCGGAGGAGTGACGGCAGGACGGACCCTGGGAGCGGCGCGGGCGCCGAGGAGCGGGCCGGCGAGCGGAGGGCCGCGTCGGGACTGTCCGGCCGGGGGCGTAGGCTCGACTGGCCCGATTGGTAGACGTATGGGAGGCGGCCTGATGACTGCATCTGCACTGGATGTGGGTCTCAAGCGCGAGCTGGAGCAGAAGGTCGAGGCCGGTGAGCGGCTGACCCGCGAGGACGGCATCGCCCTGTACGAGTCGGACGACCTGGCCTGGCTCGGCGGTCTCGCCCACAAGGTGCGGACGCGGAAGAACGGCGATGTCGTGCACTTCAACGTCAACCGCCATCTCAATATGACGAATGTGTGCACCGCCTCCTGCGCCTACTGCTCGTTCCAGCGCAAGCCGGGCGAGAAGGACGCGTACACGATGCGCATCGAGGAAGCCGTGCGCCTCGCCAAGGCCATGGAGGGGGAGAACCTCACCGAGCTGCACATCGTCAACGGCCTCCACCCGACGCTGCCCTGGCGCTACTACCCCCGCTCGCTGAGCGCGCTCAAGGAAGCCCTGCCGCAGGTCTCCCTCAAGGCCTTCACCGCCACCGAGATCCACCACTTCGAGACGATCTCCGGGCTGTCCGCCTCCGAGATCCTCGACGAACTGATCGACGCCGGCCTGGAGTCGCTCACCGGCGGCGGCGCCGAGATCTTCGACTGGGAGGTCCGGCAGCACATCGTCGACCACAACACCCACTGGGAGGACTGGTCGCGCATCCACCGCCTGGCGCACTCCAAGGGGCTCAAGACCCCGTCGACGATGCTGTACGGGCATATCGAGGAGCCGCGCCACCGCGTCGACCATGTCCTGCGCCTGCGTGAACTCCAGGACGAGACGGGCGGTTTCCAGGTCTTCATCCCGCTGCGCTACCAGCACGACTTCGTCGACATGAAGGACGGCAAGATCCGTAACCGCCTTCAGGCGCGTACGTCGATGGCGACCGGCGCGGAGGCGCTGAAGACCTTCGCGGTCTCCCGGCTGCTCTTCGACAACGTCCCGCACGTCAAGGTCTTCTGGGTGATGCACGGCGTCCAGACCGCCCAACTGGCGCTCCAGCACGGCGCGGACGACATGGACGGCTCGGTCGTCGAGTACAAGATCACGCACGACGCGGACAATTACGGCACGCCCAACAAGCTCGGCCGTGAGGACCTGCTCGAACTGATCCGGGACGCGGGCTTCCGGCCCGTCGAGCGGAACACCCGGTACGAGATCATCCGTGAGTACCCGGGGCCGGATCCCGACCGCCGGGAGTCCCCGCAGCCGATGCGGGTCTGAGAGGGCATGCCGATGTCGCTCGTATTCGAACTGGACCCGCCGGTGGACCGCGCCCTGCGTGACGGGGTCCTGGCGCTCTGGACGGATGTGTCGAACGCCGACGGGGCGGTCGGCTTTGTCCCCCCGGTGACGGCCGAGGAGATCCGGCCCGATCTGGTCAGGCACCTCACGGCGATGGCCGAGGGCCGCTGCCGGCTGCTGGTGGGGTACGACGAGGAGGGCGCCCTCGCCGCGACGGCGTTCCTCACGCTCAACCCCCACCGGCTGATGCGCCACTGGCTCTGGCTCTACACCGTGATGGTCCACCCCCGCCACCAGGGCAAGGGATACGGCCGCGAGCTGCTGGCCGCCGCGGCGGAAGCGGCCGGTGGCATCGAAGGCATCGAGGCGATCCGCCTCACCTGCCGGGGCGGTGCCGGACTCGAACGGTTCTATGCCTCGTGCGGCTACAAGGAAGTGGGCCGGGTGCCCGACGCGATCAGGGTCGCCCCAGGTGACGACCGGGACGACATCACGATGCTGCTCCCCCTGGACCGGCACTGAACCTGTCGTGCTTGACTGATGGGTCAGGATTCCCGGCAGGAAGATCCCGGAAAGAGAGAAGGCCCGCTGTGACCGCTCCGAAGGCAAGCGCCACGATCCGCTACACCGTGATGCGCCTCGGCATCTTCGTCGGCTGCTTCGTGGTCGTCGCCGGGCTGGTCCAGGTCGGTCTGCTGCCCAAGGGGCTCGGCGACTCCAACTTCATCTGGGTGCTGCTGCTCGCGCTGGTGATCTCGGCGCCGCTCAGCCTGGTCCTGCTGCGCAAGCAGCGCGACGAGATGTCCGCGCAGCTCGTCACCAAGGTCGACGGTGCCAAGGCCAAACTTGAGGCCAACCGCTCCCAGGAAGACGGCGCGACCCAGTAGGCGCGGCCCCGCACGTGTCCGCCGCACCGTCGCCCTTCCCTGCCATGTCCGCCGATGGCAGTGCCAATGCCGCTGCCGATCGCCTGCCGTTCCCGCCCCTGTCGCTGATCGAGCCCGTGAAGGTACGGGAGGACGGCGCCGTCAGGGAAGTGTCCGTAGCGCCGCTGGTCCCGCCCGTGACCACCGGCTCACTCGCCGACATCCCCTTCGACAACGCCCGCGAGGCACCGGACGAAGCGGTCCTGAGCCGCAGGACAAGCAGGACGGGTGCGGCTCAGGCAAGTACGGCAAAGGCGAGCGCGGCAAAGCCGAGTGCGGCGAACAAGGCAAAGGGCGCCAAGGGGAAGGCCCGCTGGCAGGACATCACCGCCGCCGCCTTCGCCGACGAGGTACGAGCCGTCGCCAAAGGCCTGATCGCGGCCGGCCTGCGCCCCGGCGACCGCCTCGCGATCATGTCCCGTACCACCTACGAGTGGACCCTGCTCGACTTCGCGGCCTGGGCCGCCGGTCTGATCACCGTCCCGATCTACCCGACGTCCTCCGCCTTCCAGGCCCGCTGGATCCTCCAGGACTCCGGCGCGGTCGCCTGCGCCGTGGAGGACGCCCAGCAGGCCTGGCTGATCGGCCAGGAGCGCGGCCAGCTCCCCGGTCTCACCCACCTCTGGGCCTTCGACTCCGGCGCCGTCGACACCCTGCGCCGCGCGGGCGAACACCTCCCGGACGAGGCGGTCACCGAGCGCCGAGCCGCCCTCACCCCCGACTCCGCCGCCACGCTCATCTACACCTCGGGGACCACAGGACGCCCCAAGGGCTGCGTCCTCACCCACGCCAACTTCTTCGCCGAGGTGGACAACGCCATCGAGCTTCTCCACCCCATATTCAAGACGGTGAGCAAGGAGCCCGCCTCCACCCTGCTCTTCCTGCCGCTCTCGCATGTCTTCGGGCGGATGGTCGCGGTCGGCTGTCTGCGCGCCCGGGTACGGCTCGGACACGCGCCCTCCATCAGGACCCACGACCTGCTCGCGGATCTGGCGGGGTTCCGGCCGACCTTCCTGCTGGCCATTCCGTATGTCCTGGAGAAGGTCTTCAACACCGGCCGCGCCACCGCCGAGAAGCTGGGCCGCGCCGCGTCGTTCGACCGTGCCGCGAAGATCGCGCGGCGGTACGGGGAGGCCGTGGAGGCGATGGAGCACGGCACAGGACCCGGTCCCTCGTTCGCGCTGCGCACGGCCCGGGCGCTGTACGACCCGCTGGTCTACCGCCGGATCCGCGCCGCCCTCGGTGGCAAGGTCACCTACGCGATCTGCGGCGGCTCACCGCTGGGACGCCGGCTCGCCGCGTTCTACGCGGGCGCGGGCATCGAGATCTTCGAGGGATACGGCCTCACGGAGACCACCGCGGCCTCGACCGTCACCCCGCCGCACAAGCCCCGCCTCGGCACGGTCGGCTGGCCGCTGCCCGGCGCGGCGATACGCATCGCCCCGGACGGCGAGGTGCTGCTGCGCGGGGGCCAGGTGTGCGCGGGGTACTGGGACGCGGAGCGCGCGGCGGCGGTACGAGGCGTACGGGGGGACCGGACCGAGCGCGGGGACCGGGAGGACTGGGGAGCCTGGACCGACGACGGCTGGTTCGTCACGGGGGACCTGGGCTCGCTGGACGAGGACGGCTATCTCACCATCACCGGCCGCAAGAAGGACGTCATCATCACCTCGGCCGGCAAGAACGTCATGCCCGCGCCCCTGGAGGACTGGGTGCGGGCCCATCCCCTGGTCAGCCAGTGCATGGTGCTCGGCGACAACCGTCCGTACATCACCGCCCTGATCACCCTCGAAGAGGACGGTCTCGATCACTGGCGGATGATGAAGCGCAAGCCGGGGGTCCCGCTCGCCGCCATGGCCGAGGACCACGAGCTGCGTGCCGCCATCCAGCGCGCGATCGACGAGGCCAACCGTCTGGTCTCCCGCGCCGAGTCCATCCGCCGGTTCCGCGTCCTGCCGGTGGACTTCACCGAGGCCGCCGGCCATCTCACGCCGTCGCTCAAGCTGAGGCGCGAGGCGATCGCGGAGGACTTCGCCGGCGAGATCGAGAAGCTGTACGGGCCGTAGCTCGCCCGTCATGGCGCGCCCGTGACCGCGACGGCCGGGCTGCCGGCGTACTGATCGAAAGGCCCGCCGACACGCCCGGCGCCGGGAAAACCCGGGCGAGAAGTCCGTACGGTCCGGGCGGGCCGGAAAAAGGCAGGAGCTCCGCTTACCCCACCCGAGTGGGGAAAGCGGAGCTCCTTGGTACTGCGTAAGTCGTTCGCGATCGCCGACCCGGGCAACTAGGCCGGGGTGACGTTCTCCGCCTGCGGGCCCTTCGGACCCTGAGTGACGTCGAAGTTCACGACCTGGTTCTCCTCGAGGGAGCGGAAGCCGGTCGCGTTGATCGCGGAGTAGTGGACGAAGACATCCGGGCCGCCGCCGTCCTGGGCGATGAAGCCGAAGCCCTTTTCAGCGTTGAACCACTTGACGGTTCCGGTAGCCATAAGCCCTCCTTGGGCCAAAGGGTTGCCCTGCTCCAGAACCTGCAAAGAAGTCTGAAAACTACAAAAGCCTGCGGGTCACATGCTCCGCAGGCTCTGTACTGCAAGGGAAACCAAACTGCAACTTGCGGCGAGCCTAGCACGCACTCCGCGCGCAGCGGTAGAGGTAAAGATCACGTCACCCGGACGTTTGTATAGGCGTCTGACGTGCTGACGAACCCCTGCCCCGAGGACATCGCCGGTACTCCGCGGGTCTAGCCTCGCGGTTGTGGACAGTCCCGTGGAAAACACAGAGGCGGCGACAGCGCCGGTGACAGTGCCCGAGGCGGCCGGGTCCGTGACGGAGCCCCTGGCGGCGCCGGTGGGGGAGTCCGTGGCCGAAACAGGGCCTGCGGCGGACTCGCGCAGTCGGCCGCGAGTCGGCCATATCCAGTTCCTGAACTGCCTGCCGCTCTATTGGGGGCTCGCGAGGACAGGAACCCTTCTCGATCTCGAACTGACGAAGGACACCCCGGAGAAGCTCAGTGAACAGCTCGTGCGCGGCGAGCTGGATATCGCGCCGGTCACCCTCGTCGAATTCCTCCGCAACGCGGATGACCTTGTCGCATTCCCCGATCTCGCGGTCGGCTGCGACGGTCCTGTCATGTCCTGTGTGATCGTCTCGCAGGTGCCGCTGGAACAGCTCGACGGCGCCCGGGTCGCCCTCGGCTCCACCTCGCGCACCTCCGTACGCCTCGCACAGCTTCTGCTCACCGAGCAGTACAAGGTGGCGCCCGAGTACTACACCTGCCCGCCCGATCTCGGGCTGATGATGCAGGAGGCCGAGGCGGCCGTGCTGATCGGCGACGCCGCGCTCCGCGCCTCCCTGCACGACGCGCCCCGGCTCGGCCTCCGGGTCCACGATCTGGGGCTGATGTGGAAGGACTGGACGGGTCTGCCGTTCGTCTTCGCGGTCTGGGCGGCCCGCAAGGACTATCTGGCGCGCGAGCCGGTGGTCGTACGGAAGGTCCACGAGGCGTTCCTGGCGTCCCGGGACCTGTCCCTGGAGGAGGTCACGAAGGTGGCCAAACAGGCGGCGCGCTGGGAGGCCTTCGACGCGGAGCTGCTGGAGCGCTACTTCACGACGCTCGACTTCCGGTTCGGTCCCGACCAGCTCGCGGGGGTACGGGAGTTCGCGCGCAGGACCGGCCCGACGACCGGATTCCCGGCGACGGTGAACGTAGAACTGCTCACCGCCTGAGCCCGCGCCACCCTTCCTCAACCCCCTCGCCACCCCCACCCTCTAGGGTGCTGCGTGCAAGCGCGTGGATGTGACGAGGGGGGACGGGCATGCAGCCGCTGGAGGCAGGTGAGCCGCCGGTCATCGGGCCGTACCGGTTGCTCGGACGACTGGGGTCGGGCGGGATGGGCCGGGTCTATCTGGCGCGCTCGGCGGCCGGCCGCACGGTCGCGGTGAAGGTCGTCCACCCGCACTGCGCGATGGACGAGGAGTTCCGGGCCCGCTTCCGGCGCGAGG
>NZ_LATD01000121.1 GCF_000981895.1 Streptomyces odonnellii
TGGCGCGCGGGCGCGGTGCGCTGGAGTCGCTGGCCGCCGGGGCCGCCGAGGAGTACGCGGCGTACACGCACGCGCTGGAGGCGGCCGAGGCCGAGCGGCTTTCGGGGCGGTTCAGCCGTAAGTCCCTCGGAACTCCCGTGCTGGTCACGGCCGTCGCCACCGCCGCCGCCATCGGCGCGGACGTCGCGCTGGGCACCGCCACCGGGGTCGCGCTCGGCGCGGGCGCGGTGGTCGCCGTCGCCGGGGCCGCCACCACCGTCGCCAAGGTGACCGCGTCTCACTGGCCCGCCGCCCACCAGCGGGCGGGCGCGGCCGGCCGGCCCGGCGGCACCGAGCAGCTCAGGCTCCAGTGGCTGACGGCGCTGGAGGTACGGGGCATCCGCCCGTTCCTCGACCAGCAGCGCGTCCTCGTCTCCGCGAACCGCCGCCCCGGCAAGAAGTCCGCGCCCCAGCTCAGGGGCGGCGACCGCAGCGCCGCCGCGCGCCGGCGCACCGTACTGGAACAGTCCTTCGGCCATCTCCCGCAGCCCGACGGGCCGTTCGCGGGCCGCCGCGCCGAGATGGCGCAGATCGCGCAGTGGGTCCACGCCGCCCGCGCCTCGACCGAGACCCGCCCGACGGTCGTGGTGATCCACGGCGCCCCGGGCTCCGGGCGGACCGCGCTGGCGGTACGGGCGGCGCACCGGCTCAAGGACCAGTTCCGCGGGGCGTGCGTCGTCGATCTGCGCGGCGGCGGCGCGGGCGAGGCGCCGCTGTCGACGCGGGACGCGCTGCTGCATCTGCTGAACCGGCTCGGCGCCCCGCGCGAGCAGCTCCTGTTCCGTGAGCGGACCTCCCCGGAGCAGCAGGTGCGCCGGCTGAGCGAGCTGTACCACCGGCATCTCACCGACCTGCCGGTGACGGTCGTCCTGGACGACGCCTCCGATCCGGAGCAGGTCGCCACGCTCGTACCCGAACGTTCCGAGAGCCTGGTCCTGGTGACGGCCCGTCAGCCCCTGGAGCTGCCCGCCGCCACCCCGGCCTGGGTGCACCAGCTTCCGCTGGAGGCGCTGGACGGAGCGGGCGCCGAGGAGCTGCTGCGCGAGGTCGCCCCGGCCGGGCCCGGCGCGGCCGGCGCGCCCTACGACGCCCAGTCGGCGGACCGGGTGCGGGAGTTGTGCGGCGGGCTGCCGCTCGCCCTGCGGGTCGCGGGGTCCTCGCTCGGTGAGCGTACGGCCCAGCGTCTGGCCGCCGACCTCGCCGCGTACGGCCAGGGCGGCCCTGTCGAGCGCGCGCTGTGGCTGCGCTACACCGACCAGGGCGAGCAGGCCCGCCGGCTGCTGCGCCGGCTCGCGCTGGCCGGCCGCGCCTCCCTGGGCGCCGCGGCCGCGTCGGCGCTGCTGGCGACGGACGAGCAGGAGGCCGGACAGCTTCTGACGGCCCTGTCCGGCGCCGGACTGATCGACCATGTACGCGCCAGCCGGTACCGGCTGCACGACGCCGTACGGACCTTCGCGCAGGCCCGCCTCCAGGACGAGGAGAAGGCGGCCGACCGTACCGCCGCGCAGGAGCGGCTCATCCGCAACTACGCCGAGCTGGCCGACTCCGTGATCCGGCTCGTCGACGGCAAGACCTCGACCCGCGCGGATCTCTTCAAGACCGCGGCCGGCGCCCATGGCTTCTCCTCGCTGGACGCGGCGCTGCGCTGGCTGGACGAGGAGTCCAGCTTCATCACGGCCACGCTGCGGCACGCGGAGGGCGTCGACCAGCAGGCCGTACTCGACCTGCTCGGCGCCCTCTGCGACTACTGCCTGCTGCGCGGCGACCTCTACCGGCTGGGCGAGATCAGCGAGCTGACACAGGCGGTGGACCAGGGTCTGCTCGTACGGTCGGTCCAGTGGCGTACGGGCATCGCGGCCCGCCAGCTCGGCGAGCTGGACAAGGCGCGCACCACCCTGACCTCGGTGGTCGACCTCTACCGCGAGGCCCAGCACGACGCCGGCGCGGCCCGCGCGCTCGGCTCGCTGGGCATCACCCTGCACCACCAGGGCAATCTCCCCGAGGCCTCGGCGAAGCTGCGCGAGGCACTCGCCCTCCAGTCCGCGGCCGAGCTGGCCGGGGACCGCGCCTGGACCCTGCACGCCCTCGCCGCCGTCGAACGCGACCGGGGCGGTCTCGCGGAGGCCGTCTCGCTGCTCGCCACCGCGCTGGTGCTGCACCGCGAGAGCGAGTCCGTGCACGGCGAGGCCTGGACCCACTTCCAGCTCGGCCAGGTCTGCCTCCGGATGGGCGATGTGCCGCGCGCGGAGGGCGAGCTCGCGGAGGCGCTGGAGCTGTACGGCAGGACCCGCGACGCCCGTGGCGAGGCCTGGGCGCTGACCCAGCTCGCGCGGGCGCGGCTGGTGGACGGCGAGGCGTCCTCCGCGGTCGGCGGGCTGCGCGACGCGCTGGCCCGCCACCGGGAGAACGAGGACGCGCGCGGCGAGGCCTGGACGCTCTACTACCTGGGCCAGGCGCTGGAGGAGAACGGCGACCGCGACCAGGCGGTACGGGAGCTGGAGCGGGCCCGCACGATGTTCTCGCGGATGCGCGACGTGTACGGACTGGCCTGCGCCCGGCACCACTCGGGCCGGGTCACCCGTGACCAGCGCGCCGCCCAGACCGGCAATCTCCGCAATTCGGGCTTCGCCCGGCAGCTTCTGGCCGACGCCCGCGCGGACTTCCACCGGATCGGGCTCGCGCACGGCGAGGCCTGGACCTGTCTGGAGCTGGCGATCGTCGACGCGGGCAACAACCGCGCGGCCCAGGCGCTCCAGCTCTGCGACGAGGCGACGGCGCTCTTCGAGTCGTACGGGGATCTGCGCGGCGCCGACTGGGCACGCTTCCTGCGCTGCACGCTGCTGCCGTACGCCTCGGCGGGCGGGACCGAGGTGGGCTCGGTGGTCGCGGAGCAGGAGCTCGCGGAGCTGTCGGCCGCGCGCCACGCGCTGCGCGACGGCAAGCTGGAGGACTGCGCGGACGCGTACGCGGTGATGCTCGGCCGGGGGGTCAGCCTGGAGGACGGCTGGCAGGCCTGGCAGCTCGGCATGGTGCCGACCCGGCACGCACGCGAGGTGATGGGCGTACCGGTGGAGGCGACACCGGCATAGGACGCGGGCTCACAGAGGCGCGAGCTCACAGAGGCACGGGCTCAAGCGGACACGGGCTTTGGGCAAGCGGCGGGCTTCAGGCATCCGCGGGCCCTGAAGCGGTCACGGCGCGGGCTTGGGCGAGCACGGACTCAAGAGGTGCGGGCCTGAGCGAGTACGGGCTCAGGGAAGCGCGGGCTCCAAGCGGGCACTGGCTCTAGAGGCGCGGGCCCCGAGCGGGCACAGCGCCAAGCGGGCTCAGCCACCAAGCGGGTCAGGGCGTAAAACAGGCACACGCGTCAAGCAGCCGCCGGCCCCGAGGCCGCGCGCCCGCCTGTACGTCCGGCCGCCCTGGCGGGGGCGGCCGGTGCGGCGGAACGCTGCGCGGCTAGTCGCCGGCCGGCCGCTGCGACTGCGGCGACTTCGCCGGGGCGCCCGCCTCGGCCTTCTCCAGGTCGTCCCGGGCCTTCTCCGGCTCCGGGGCCTCCTCGAAGTTGACCATGTTCATATGGCGGTTCATCGACTTCATCAGCAGCCACACCCCGCCCGCCATCACCGCGAACACGATGAACCCGAGCACACCGGGCGTCACCTTGTTCTGGTCCAGCTCCTTGGCAAGCGGGATCATGTGCGTCATCGCCTGGGTCGCATACATATCAGGCATTGTCGCGGATGCCCGCGAAGAGGTCGCTCTCGGGGAGGGAGGTATCGACGAGGGACTTCACCAGCTCGTACTCCTCGGTCGGCCAGACCTCCCGCTGGATGTCCATCGGCACCCGGAACCAGCCGCCGTCCGGGTCGATCTGGGTCGCGTGCGCGATCAGCGCCTTGTCCCGGATCTCGAAGAAGTCCGCGCACGGAATGTGCGTGGTCAGGGTGCGCTCCGCGCGGCCGAACTCCTTCCACCGCTCCAGCCACTCCCCGTACGGGGACTCAAGACCACGCGCGAGCAGCGCCTCGTGCAGCGCGACCGTGCGCGGCCGGTTGAAGCCCTGGTTGTAGTAGAGCTTCTGCGGCTGCCAGACCGGACCGAACTCGTCCTCCGGGTACTTCTCCTTGTCCGCCGCCCCCTCGAACGCCACCATCGAGATCTTGTGGGTCATGATGTGGTCGGGGTGCGGGTAGCCGCCGTTCTCGTCGTACGTGGTGACGACCTGCGGCCGGAACGAGCGGATCAGCCGGACCAGCCGGCCCGCCGCCTCGTCGGTGTCCTCCAGCGCGAAGCAGCCCTCGGGCAGCGGCGGCAGCGGGTCGCCCTCGGGCAGCCCGGAGTCCACGTAGCCGAGCCACTCCTGCTCGACGCCGAGGATCCCGCGTGCCTCGTCCATCTCTTTTTTACGGACCTCGTGAATGTGCTCCTCGATATAGGGGTCCCCCTGGAGCTTGGGGTTGAGGATGGAGCCGCGCTCGCCCCCGGTGCAGGTCACGACCAGCACGTCCACCCCCTCGGACACGTACTTGGCCATCGTGGCCGCGCCCTTGCTCGACTCGTCGTCGGGGTGGGCGTGAACGGCCATCAGCCGTAGCTGCTCTGTCAAGGCTCGATCCTCAGTGATTCGTCGCTTCGGGCGGCTTCTATAGTGACGGATACCGGGGGGCGGAAATTCCGGCCGCCCGTCGCCGCCCGTCGCAGAGAGGAACGATCATGGCCGTGGTGCGCGAGCGTCCAGTCGGCCGTTACGGCCGCTCCGCGGACGAGCGGGCGGACCACCGGCTGCGGACCGTCGGCGCCGTGCTCGGCGTCGCGCTGATCGCCCTGATCGGCTGGTTCGGCTATCACTACGTGGTCGATCGCAGTGTCTCCGGGGAGCTCATCAAGTTCAAGGTGGTTTCCGCCACGTCGGTCGAGGTCCATCTGGAGGTCCGCAAGGACCGGGACGCCACCGGTAGCTGCACGCTCCGCTCCCTCGCGGAGAACGGCGCGGAGGTGGGCCGCAAGGACGTCCGCTTCGGCCCGGGCGAGACCCGGATCGACCAGGTCGTGACCGTACGTACGACAGCGGCGGCGACCAGCGCGGAACTGCTGGACTGCACCTCCGACTGAGCCGCGCCGTACGGCCCGCGGTGGGACCGGGCCCTGTCCGGCACCCGGCCGGAAACCGGCTGGGACCCGCCGGACGGCGCCGCGCCGACACCCGGCAGATCCGCGCTGACCTGCGTTGATGTGAATCTGATGGCTTTCGTCCTCCCCTCCGGGCCACGAAATTGTTAGGCTCGTGGTTTCGCCCGCCCGAGAAGACAACATCCTTCTGGGTAGGGCGTTGCTTTGTATTCCCGGTACCTACGAGGAGCACCTGTGACCCAGACCAGCGAGAACGTCACCTGGCTCACCCAGGAGGCGTACAACCAGCTCAAGGCCGAGCTGGAGTACCTGTCTGGTCCCGCCCGCACCGAGATCGCCATGAAGATCGCGGCGGCCCGTGAGGAGGGCGACCTCCGGGAGAACGGCGGGTACCACGCGGCCAAGGAGGAGCAGGGCAAGCAGGAGCTTCGCGTGCGCCAGCTCACCCAGCTCCTGCAGAACGCGAAGGTCGGCGAGGCGCCGGCGGACGACGGCGTCGTCGAGCCCGGCATGGTCGTGACGATCGCCTTCGACGGCGATCCCGACGACACGCTGGACTTTCTGCTGGCCTCGCGCGAGTACGCCAGCTCGGAGATCGAGACCTACTCGCCGCAGTCCCCGCTCGGCAGCGGTGTGAACGGCAAGAAGGTCGGCGACAACGCGGAGTACGAACTGCCCAACGGCAGGACGGCCTCGGTCAAGATCCTGGACGCCAAGCCGTACGGGGGCTGACCGCGACAGCCCCCGGCACCGGACGCCGGGGGCTGTTCTCGTGTGCGCGGTACGGGGTCGCGTACGAGGGGTACGGGGTTACGCCGTGGCCGAGCGGTATTTCCGCACCGCCAGCGTCCGGAACACCGCGATGATCACGACCGACCAGATCAGCGAGGCCAGCACCGGGTGCTCCATGGGCCAGGCGCTGGACTCCGAGACCCCCGGGTTCCCGAAGAGCACCCGGCACGCCTGCACCGTGGCGCTGAACGGGTTCCAGTCGGCGATGTGCCGCAGCCAGGCCGTCATCCCGCTGGTGTCCACGAAGGCGTTCGAGATGAACGTCACCGGGAAGAGCCAGATCAGCCCGCCCGAGGTGGCGGCCTCCGGGGTACGGACGGACAGGCCGATCAGCGCGCCGATCCAGGAGAAGGCGTACCCGAGCAGAAGCAGCAGCGCGAACGCGCCGAGCGCCTTGAGGACGCCCTCGTGGATGCGCCAGCCGACGAGTACGGCGACGATCGCGAGCACCACCACGGTGAGCGCGGTCTGCACCAGGTCGGCGAGGGTACGGCCGGTGAGGACCGCCCCGCGTGCCATCGGCAGCGAGCGGAACCGGTCGATCAGGCCCTTGTGCATGTCGTCGGCGATCCCGGCGCCCGCGCCCGCGGTGGCGAAGGTGACGGTCTGCGCGAAGATCCCGGCCATCAGGAAGTTGCGGTAGACGTCGGGGCTGACGGTGCCGCCCACCTGGAGCGAGCCGCCGAAGACATAGCTGAACATCACGACGAACATGATCGGCTGGATCAGGCCGAAGAGGACGACCTCGGGGATCCGGGTCATACGGATCAGATTCCGGCGGGCGACGACCAGTGAGTCGGTGGTCGACTGGACGATTCCGCCGCGCGGCCGGGGGGCGACGGACTGTGGCGCCTCGGTGGTGGCGGTCACTTCCGGGCCTCCTTCGTGGACTTGGCGGACTTGGCCGCGCTCTTGCTGTTGCCGGGGTCGTCGGACTCGGCCGCGCTGTCCTCGGCGGAGTGGCCGGTCAGGGAGATGAAGACGTCGTCGAGGGTGGGGCGGCGCAGACCGATGTCGTCGATCTCGACGCCTCGGGTGTCCAGCTCCCTGATGACCTCGGCGAGCAGCTTGGCGCCGCCGGTGACCGGGACGGTGAGCTTGCGGGTGTGCTCCTCGACGGTCACCGCGCCGGACGGCGAGTCGGCGGCCGCCGGTGACTCGCCGGACTTCGCGAAGGCCGCGAGGACGGCCCGCGCCGGGTCGATCTGCTCGCGCTCGTGCACGACGACCTCGACGCGCTCGCCGCCCGTACGGGCCTTGAGCTGGTCGGAGGTGCCGCGGGCGATGACCCGGCCGTGGTCCACGACACAGATGTCATGGGCGAGATGGTCGGCCTCCTCCAGATACTGCGTGGTCAGGAGGAGTGTCGTACCCCCGGCCACCAGTTCCTGGATGATGCTCCAGAGCTGCTGGCGGTTGCGCGGGTCGAGGCCTGTCGTGGGCTCGTCCATGAACATCACGGGCGGAGAGACGACCAGCGCGGCGGCGAGGTCGAGCCGGCGACGCATGCCCCCGGAGTACGTCTTGGCCGTACGGTCCGCCGCGTCGGAGAGGTTGAAGCGCTCCAGCAGCTCGTCCGCGCGGGCCTTCGCAGCGCGGGCGTTCATCTGGTAGAGCCTGCCGACCATCCGCAGGTTCTCGCGGCCGGTCAGATACTCGTCGACCGCGGCGAACTGGCCGGAGAGGCCGATCGAGCGGCGGACTTCGTTCGGGTGCTTGAGGACATCGATCCCGGCGACGACGGCCTTGCCGCTGTCGGGCCGGAGCAGGGTGGTCAGGACGCGTACGGCGGTCGTCTTGCCGGCGCCGTTGGGGCCGAGAAGCCCCAGGACCGTGCCTTCCGGAACATCGAGATCGACGCCGTCCAGAGCCCTTACATCGCCGAAGGTCTTGACCAGGCCTTCGGCGTAGATGGCGCCTGGCATGAAGTGTCTCCAGTGGGTGCTGACGGTGCTTGCTGACGCAGCACGGTAACGCGATACATCGCGACCGAACAAGGGGTGTTTGTAAGCCCGAAGTAAAGAAAACCGTACGAGTACGCGACAGGCACACGATTTACCGTGCGTCGCGCGCGAGCCGGGACGACCACACGCAGGCCGGGGCGACCGGCGCGCGATAAAGCGACCGGTCGGTATACGGCAGAGGACGTACGGCACGGCAGCCGACGGGCGTACGGCGACACGGCCGACGGGCACGCCTCAGCGCCCGGCATCCCTCGGCGGGACGGGCCGGGAGCGGGTGCCTCGGGAACGGGTGCTTCGGGGGCGGGTGCTTCGGGAGCGAGTGCCTCAGCGGGGAACGGGTGCCTCAGGTGAGGACGGTGTAACCCGCCTTCCGCAGTGCCGCCTCGACGTCCGCGCAGTGCCCCGGCCCCTTCGTCTCCAGATGCAGTTCCACGTCCGCCTCCGTCAGCCCCAGCCGGGGATCGGTCCGTACATGGCTCACATCGAGAACGTTGGCATCCGCCACCGACAGCACGGTGAGCATCGTCGCAAGCGCCCCCGGCCGGTCCGTCACCCGGACCCGCAGGCTCAGATAGCGCCCGGCCGCCGCCATGCCGTGCCGGAGGATGCGCTGCATCAGCACCGGATCGACGTTGCCGCCCGACAGCACCGCGACCACGGGACCGCGGAACGCGCCCGGATCGCTCAGCAGCGCGGCCACCGGGCTCGCGCCCGCAGGCTCCACCACCAGCTTCGCGCGCTCCAGACAGAGCAGCAGCGCGCTGGACAGCTCGTCCTCGCTGACCGTACGCACCTCGTCGATCAGTTCCTGGAGAAGCTGGAACGGTACGTCGCCGGGGCGGCCCACCTTGATGCCGTCCGCCATGGTCTGCGGGGCCTCGACCGACACCGGCCGGCCCGCCCGCAGCGAGGGCGGATACGCGGCGGCGCCCTCCGCCTGCACGCCGATCACCCGGACCTCCGGGCGTACGGCCTTCACGGCGAGGGCGATCCCCGCGGCCAGACCGCCGCCGCCCACCCCGACGACGACCGTCCGCACCTCCGGGCACTGCTCCAGGATCTCCAGCCCGACCGTGCCCTGGCCCGCGATGATGTCCGGGTGGTCGAAGGGGTGGATGAAGACCGCGCCGGTGTCGCGCGCGTACTCCTGGGCGGCGGCCAGGGTCTCGTCCACGACCTGGCCGTGCAGCCGTACCTCGGCGCCGTAGTCACGGGTGGCGGCGACCTTGGGCAGGGGCGCGGCGACCGGCATGAACACCGTCGAGCGGACCCCGAGCAGGGTGGAGGCGAGCGCGACGCCCTGCGCGTGATTGCCCGCGCTGGCGGCGACGACGCCCGCCGCGCGCTCCTCCGGGCTCAGGCCCGCGATCCGTACGTAGGCGCCGCGCAGCTTGAACGAGCCGGTGCGCTGGAGGTTCTCGCACTTGAGCAGGACGGGGGCGCCGACCAGGCCGGTCAGATATCTGCTGCCCTCCATCGCGGTCATCCTCGCCACGCCGGAGAGCATCTTCTGCGCCCCTCGGATGTCATCGAGGATGAGGGGGCGCACGGGGCGGGACGTACCGAAGCTCATGTCTGCCAGTCTCGCAGCTCACCGGACGCCCGGCGGCCCCGTGAGGGCCGAGTGTGAATCCCTGCCCATGGGTTTACGCAGGGCCGGTACGGGCGGGGTCATCCCCGCGTACTCTGTCCCCCACCAACCGACCCCCGCACAAGAGAGCCCCCAGC
>NZ_LATD01000122.1 GCF_000981895.1 Streptomyces odonnellii
CCCTGCGGCGGCGTGCGGCCACCGGTCGCCCGCCCAAGCTGGACGACGCCCAGGCCGAGACCGTCCGGGCCGCGTTGGCGCGAGGTGCCCAGGCTCATGGTTTCGAGGCCGACCTGTGGACCCTGGAGCGAGTCGGCACCGTCGTGGAGCAAATAACGGGGGTGGTGTTGTCGAGGGCGTCGGTGTGGCGGCTGCTGACCGGCCGGCTCGGATGGAGTCTGCAACGGCCCGAGCGGCGGGCGGTCGAGCGGGACGAGTCCGAGATCGCCCGCTGGATCGCGCACGAGTGGCCGCGCATCAAAAAGGGGCCGTGAACACACGTGCCTGGATCGTCTTCCTCGACGAATCAGGTATCTCCCTGCTGCCTCAGATCCGCCGCACCTACGCACCCCGAGGACGGACCCCGCTGCTGCAGCACCGCCTGAACTGGAAACGGGCGTCGATGGCCGGCGCCCTGGGCTACCACTCCACCGATCCCGAACGCGGCGCCCGTCTGTGCTTCCACCTCAAGCCCGGCAGCTACGACACCACCGCCCTCATCGAAGTCCTCGACCAGATGAAGGCGTTCTACCGCGGCGGGCAAGTGGTCCTGGTCCGGGACGGCCTGTCCGCCCACTGGAGCCGGGCGATACGGGCCTGGGCCGCCGAGCAGGACTGGCTCACCCTGGAGCGATTACCCGCCTACGCTCCCGAGCTCAACCCGGTGGAACTGCTGTGGTCCTCCCTGAAGAAGCGCGGACTCGCCAACCTCGCCGGCGACCACCTCGCCGATGTCGCCGACGCCACCGAACAAGGCATCCACCGCATCAACCACAACCCACAACTGCCATGGTCCTTTCTCGCCCACACCGGCCTCACCATCCACCCAGCACACCCACCGAACTTACGAAAAGATCAGTAAGGGCCTGCCGGAAATTAACGTGTCGGTTTGATCTTTGTAGGGGTGCTGTTCGCGAGGAACGCGGTGATGTCGGCGGGTGTGCGGAACCTGGCTGTCGAGGGCGGGATGGTGCGGCCGTGCTCGGCCAGGAGGGGCTTGATCTGGTGAATGGCCCTGGTGAGAGTGCTGCCGTTGACTCCGAAAAGTTGGGCCAGAAGGTCTCGGGTGCTGATTTCGCGTAGGTAGAGGACGGTGGCCAGCACTCTGTCGGAGCTGGTCAGCTTGTCCTGGCCCCCTGCCCCACGAGCACGGATTCGCTCAGCTCCTCGCTGTTGGAACCGGGATCGCTCACGTAACTCCTCCAGCGGCTGCGACAGTTGGCCGATGAGTTCGTCCAGCGCAGGTTCGGGCATGCCAGTGAGTTCTGGGCTGCGCAGATACCTAGTGCAGGGCTGTGGGGACGAAGCGCTGGTCGGCCGCGGGCCTTGGTCCGCGGTGGTGACGCAGGGCTGAGGTCGCAGGGTGTAGTTCCAGTCGCCGTGGAAGCGGTGCCGGTGTATGGGCAGGGCGTCGATGTCGCTGTCGGTGACTTTGATTCCGGTGTTGTAGGTGCTGGGGTCGAGTTCGGCGTAGACGGTCAGCCCCGTGCGGGTAGTGGTCGCTGCAATGCTGTCGATGATGACATCGTGGCTGGTCAGCGGGCGGCCGCGCCAGTTCATAGAGATGTGGGAGAACAGCCGGTGCTCGATCTTGTTCCACTTCGAGGTGCCCGGTGGCATGTGGCAAACGGTGATTTCGAGGCCGGTCTGGGTGGCCAGGGCGGCGAGTTCGGTCTTCCAGGCGCGGGTGCGGTAGCCGTTGGAGCCGCCTGCGTCCGCGGTGATCAGCAGGCGTGCGGCAGCTGGGTAGTCGTGTCGGCCTCGGGCCTGCCACCAGCGGCGGATGGAGGCGACGGCGAACGCGGTGGTGTCGTGATCGGTGCCGACGCTGACCCAGCCGGTATTCGCTGCGATGTCGTAGATTCCGTAGGGGATCGCCTTGCCCGGCCCTTGTCGGTCCAGGAAATCGTGTGTTTTGACCCGCACCGGCTCACCGGGCGGCCGCCACTGGTGGCCTGCGTTCTTGTAGTCGCCGATCAGTTCCTTCTTCTTCGCGTCCACACTGATCACAGGCTCACCGTCGGCCATGTGTTCTTTGGCCTGCTCGTTGATGTAGCAGAACTGGGCGTCGCGGTCCGGGTGTTGCTTGCCCTCAAGGGTCTTGGTGCCGGCCTGCAGGCTGAAGCCCTCCTCGCGCAGCAGGGCGCCGACGGTGTCCGCACCGACTCTGTGCCCTTGCCGGGTGAGCTCCGCCGCCAGATTCCTGGTCGACTTCACCGTCCAGCGCAGCGGCGACATCGGATCGCCCCGCTCATCGGGTTCCACCAGTGCCAGCAGCGCGGGCCGCAGCCCGGGGTCAAGATCCACGGCCTTCTTCCGACCGCCACCAGACCTGCGTACCCGACCCAATGGGTCTTCGCCGGCTTCCAACTCGGCCACACCTTTGCGGACTGTCGCCTCGCTGACCTCGGCCGTCCGCGCCACCGCCCGGATACCTCCGTGACCCAGGATCCGAGCCTCGGCCCCCATCAGCAGCCGCCGCTGCCGCTCGTCCAGATGCGGAAGCAACACCTCGAACTTCACGGCCAGTTGGTCACAAACTTCACCAGACACACCCATACCAGATCAACGATCTGAACCATGCGAAGCAACACGTTAATTTCTGGCAGGCCCTTAAGCGCCTCGGGCTCACGTGATCACGAAACAGACATCAGCAGACTTCACCGAAGCCCTGGGCTGGGACCGGCGGCCGCCGACGGTGATGCACGCGAACAGGTGGAGGATGCGCCAGCGTCTGGCCCCGGGCGACTTCCGGGGCATGTTCGCACCGTTCCCGACTGGTCTGTTCTGCACCCGCGGACGCCGCCGGAAGTCGAAGGCATCGCCGCCTGCTTCCTGCACGTCCCCGACGTGGAGGGGCTCCTGGATGACGGCTGCCTCGGTCTTCGACGTGATCACCCAGGCCAGGCCATCACACCGCCCAGAAACACGTGCCCGCTGCCCTCGTACGCCCCTCGCTCCTGCTGGCCGCCCGGCATCCCGTGCAGCCCTGAAGCGCTCCGAGGCTACCCGGGCCAGGGCCACCGGGCGGAGAAACGAGGTGACAGAATGGCTGCCATGTCCAACTCATATGCCCAGCCCATCCTCAGAACGGCTGACCTCTCAGAGGGACTACGGGTTGTCGAGCGACTGCTCGCGCTCGCCGATCTCGAGGATCTCGAAGTCGATTTCGAGGTACGGATCTCCTCGGAGCGGACCCTCTCACCGCTGCTGAAGTTGTTTCCGGATGCCAAGTGGTGGGCCGAAGGCGACGGACACGGCTCATCGGCGAAGGGCGACGATCCGTCGGCGCACCTGCCCATCCTGTTGAGGCGCTGGGCCAGGTCACCGGAGACCGTGAACCCGTTCCTCGACGCGGTGGGCGACAGCCCGGCCACAGTGCGGTGGGATTTCACGGCCTGGCCCGAGGCCCCTGAAGTGGGCCTGGGCAGAGGGGGGGCCAGAGGCGCGTTCGTGACGCTGTGCGTGAACGCCCGCGATCTCGACCTGGAGGAACCCGCGAACGATCACACGGTGTTCGTCCACGTCAAGCAGTTCGAGTCCGAACGCGCGCCGTGGCTGGCCGCGCAGGTCGGACTGCGGGTGATCGGCGACCTGGTGATGGCTCCGTACTGAGCGCCTGCCGTGCACAGCGGTGCGCCCCGCCGGAGTTCTCCGGCGGGGCGCACCGATCCGATCGGGGCCTGCTCAGGCGCAGTTGCTCGGATCGCAGGTACCGTCGTACGCCGGGGCTTCCACTGCCTCGTGGAATCCGAACGGGTCGAAGAAGTCCTTGCCCATCTCCACGAGACCGCCGGCGACGCCGAAGCTCCGCACATAGCTGTTGGTCTGGGCGAACGGCATCAGCGATCCCGCCACCCCCAGCACACGGCCGCGAATCCTCGGGCTGACCCGGGCGGAGTTCGCTCCTCCGGTCGCTCCGTTGAAGACCCTGCCCGTATCGAATCCGCTTTCGGGATGGATCACCCGGACCCGGGAGTCTCCGGCGTAGCTATCGGCCACCTCCTTGGCCTGGTTGGCGCTTCGGGCGACATACACCACACCGTTCGTCTGTTTCTTGTCGGTCGGGTCCATCTTTCCTTCGATGTCGCCCCGAATTTGGGCGAGAGGTTTTCCGTCCTTGGAACTCGTCGCGTCGAAGTCGGTCACGTCGACGATCTTTCCGTCCTCGTAGGTGACCTTGATGAAGTCGGACGTGGTCCCGTTGAACCGGAGCTTTCCGTCCTTGTCCGTGAACGTGCCCTTTTTCACGAGCGGCTTGTCTTCAATCTGCGACAAATAGATCTCACCGGTTCCCCTGCGGGAGCCGTCGGTGTAGATTCCCGCCGCCCTGAGGTCGTCGTTCAGCGCCTTCAGAGCGGCTACCGCGTAAGAGTTGTCGGGTGTCCCGCCGATGAGGTGTCCGATTCCGTACTCGTCATAGATCGCCGTACGGCCGTCCGACAGCTTCGTCTGTGTCAGCCTGGGCGTGGGCTTGCTGGGCTTGCTCGGTCCGCCGCCCATGTCGTCGAGCATCAAGCCAGTGGGGTCGCTCTTGCTGATGGGGCTGTTGTTGCTGTAGGCGTAGCCGTTCATCTGGAGCGGGTCGGCGATGTCGATGACCGGGTCGGCCGAGAGGAAGCGGCCGGACGCCTGGTCGTACTCGCGGGCACCGATATGGGTGAGACCGGTCGCGGCGTCGTCGATGCCGACGCCCAGATAGCCGCGCTTGTTGGGCCAGCTCGCCGGCTTGGTGCCACGGATCTCGCCGTACGGCTTGTAGGCACGGCGCGCCACCGGCTGGGTGCCGGACAGTTCGATCGCGGTGCCGGCCGTGCCGAGGTGGTCGGCGAGCAGCACATTGATCACGTGGCCGGTGGTCGCGCCGTTGGCCGCGGTCCGGACTACGGTCGGGGCACCCGCCTGGGCATAGGCGCGGGCGGCCTTGGTGATCGCCCCGCTCGCATTCGTCGTCACCTCGGTCTCGCCCAGGTACAGGGTCGATCCCGTCGCCGAGTTCTCCAGGAGGCGGCTGCCGTCGGCGTCGTACACGTACGTGGTCTTGTTGCCGTCGTCCGTGATCGTGTCGAGGCGGTTCTCCTGCGTCCAGGTCAGACTCTGCCCGGTGTTGTACAGGTCACGGACCTCGGTGTTGCCGGCCGCGTCGTAGGTGTAGGCGCTGCCCTTGCCGGAGGGGCTGGAGCTGATCCAGTCCACGGTGTGGGGCCGCTCGCCGTCGTAGCCGTACTTGTAGGAAACGTTCTTCGTGGCGTCGGCCCGGTTGAGTTCCGTCAGGGAGGCGCGGTTGCCGAGCCAGTCGAAGGTGAAGGACTGGCGGTAGGCGGTGGCGTCCGTGGAGACGGTCGCCGTATCGGGTGCCGCGGCGGCCAGGCTCGACGTCAGTGAGGCGTCGGGGCTGGAGGTGTCGGCCGCCGCGTCGGGGGCGTCGGCCACCGGGCCTGTCGATGCCTCATAGTCGGTGCGGTGGCCCCAGGTCGTGCCGTTCGACGCCTTGCAGCCGGTGGACTTGCCGTCGGGGGTGATGTTCGAGGTCCAGGCGTTCACCAGCTCGCCCATGGCGTCATAGGTGAAGCACTGGTTGTCCCAGGTGGTGCCCGATGCCTCGGTCAGGCTCCGGGCACTGGAGGTGATGGTGCCCGAGGCGTCGTACGAGTAGTAGCTGTCGGTGATGCGGTGCGGGCCCGCGGTCTCCCGGTCGGCGACCGTGCGCTGGAGGCGGCCGGTGTGCGGGTCCATGAAGTTGGTCGTCCAGACGCGGGCCGGCTGGGAGCCGGAGACCGTGCGCAGGGGCTCGCCGAACGGCGAGTAGGTGACGTCCGAGGTGTACCAGGCGCGTCCTGAGGTGGACTCGGCCAGGCCGTCGCTGTTGTAGCGCGTGATGACCTTCTCGGCGGCCAGTCCGCCGACGCGGGCAGGGTGACCGACAGCGGCTTTCCGCTGACCGGTGTGTAGGCAAACGCGTAGGCGTAGGTGCCGGAGACGCCCGTGGTCATGGAGTTGGACGGGATGACCGTCTCGCGGCCCGTGAGCCGGTACTCGGTGTCGTAGCCCGTGACCCTGTTGATGTAGTCGCCGCTCGCGGTGTGCCGGATGGAGGCCACCGGCTTGCCGAGCGCGCCGGGCAGACTGTCGTAGGTGAACTCCTTGACGGGTGTGGCGGTCTCGGACCCCTCACGGATCCTGGCGATCCGGCCCAGTACGTCGTACTCGGTATGGGTCGTCTTCCCACGGGAGTTGGTCACCTTGTCGGGCCGGTCGGCGGCGTCGTACCAGGTGTCGGTCTCGCCGGTGTCCGGGTCGGTGGCGGAGGTCACCCGGCCGCGCGCATCGTATGTGTACGACCAGATGTTGCCGGCGGGGTCGGTGACCTTGGTGCGGTTGCCGCGGGCGTCGTACTCGTAGGTGGTCGAGCGTCCGGTGTCGGAGGAGGAGTCGGCGCGGTTGTAGTGCAGTACGGAGGTGACCCGGCCGAGGGCGTCGGTGTAGGTCCGGGTACGGGGGGCGGTGCCGCCGGCCGGGTCCACGTAGGTGCTGGTGTCGCTGTAGTACGTGTAGGTCGCGTACCGGTAGTCGCCGTCGAAGTAGGTCGACTGGCGGACCGGCCGCTCCATGCCGTCGTAGCGGGTCTTGTTCCAGCTGGGAATCGAGTAGGTCGACTTGGGGCTGAACAGTTCGGGAGCGGGATCGCCCTTGGCCAGATAGCCGGCCGTCTGCTCGTCGACCAGTCCGTGGTCGTCGTACGAGGTGTCCGTGACGATCCGGCCGGGGCCGTGGGCCTCTTCCTGGGTCTGGGCCTTGCGCATCAGGCCGTCGTAGATCGTGATCTGCTTGCTGTAGGTGCCGTCGTCCTTGAGCGTCCTGACGGTGACCGCCGCCGGGCGCGTCCGTTCGGAGGTGGCAATGGCGTTCTGGTACTCGATCAGGACATCCGCGGACTTCCCGCCGGACGACCGGGACGCCGACCAGCCCTTCACCGAGCGTCCGAGGGCGTCGTACTCGGTCTTCGTCACCCGCCCGTTGGGGTCGGTGACCGTGAGCGCCAGGCTGCGGCCCGGGTCGAAGGCCGTGACTGTGGCGTGCCCCTTGGCGTTGATCGCCTTGATCGAGGTGACCGGGCCGCCCGCCTCCGGTGTGTACTGGGTCTCGGTCGTCCCCTCACCGGGCTCGGTGACGGTGCGCGTGCGGCCCAGGTCGTCGTAGGTCGTCTCGGTGACCCGTGAGTAGGAGGTGCCTGCGCCGTCGATCTCGGCCGCGGAGGAGATCTCACCCACCGTCGGGGTCGCCCCGTACGCCAGCTTGTCGTAGCTGAAGCGGACCGCGGACTTGAGCAGCTTGGCGGGGTCCGCCGTGTCGTGGTTCGCGCAGGAGGTGCCTGTGGTGCGCCGCTCCTTGGCCAGACCGATCAGCCACGCGGAGGTGTTGTGCACGTACGAAGTCTTGGCGCAGGTCTGGTCGGAGAGGGTCTCGCCGCCGGAGCCGTTGGGTTTCACCACGGCCGTCTCCACCTGGTACGGCAGGCCGTAGGTGTCGTCGAACGAGGTGAGCGTGCGCACGGACCGCCAGCTCGTGTCGACCGTCTGGATCTCGTCGGTGCGCTTGACGCCGGCGCGATGGGCGACGAGCGGTTCGAGATCCGTGCCGGTCTCGGCCTCGCGGGCGCGGGACGCGGTCTGCTTGGACCAGGGGTAGTTCAGGGTGCGCTCCTGCACCCGTTTGTCGGAGTTGAGGTACGTAATGCTCTCGGCCGTCAAGCCCGCGTACTGCGGCGCGTCGTCCTCGACCAGCGTGTATGTGCCCGCCGAGTCCTTGACCGCACCGCCGACACCCTGGAAGTAGCGCGTCACGGAGTACGACTGGGCCTGGGGGTCGCCCTGCTGGGAGCTGGACTTGCTGCCCTTGGTGACGGCCACCTCGCGGTAACCGCGCCAGTCGCTGTAGGTCTGCAGGGCGGGCCGGGTGAACTCGTCGACGCTCTTGGCCCAGGCGGGGCCGGTGTACTTGTACGTCGTGTGGATGGGCTTGCCGTGCGAGGTGACCTTGTCGGTCTCGGTCACGGACTGGACGACGTACTTGTTGAACCAGGACTTCGCGGGCGTCTTCTCGTCACCGTCGGGCGACCAGCGCACCGGGAAGCAGGTGCCGTTGCTCCTGCCCTTGTCCTCTGCCGGTTCGCTGGCGCAGCCGCCCGTGTACTCGACCTCGATGTCACCGCCGTACTCGGTGGCGACGGTGCCGATGCGGGGCCGGGTGAACCCCGGGCGCTGGTCGTTCGGGCCGCTCAGGACCAGGTTCGGCAGCTGGCGGTCGAGCAGACGGGTGCGCAGCGGCGAGGTGGCGCCGACCGAGTATTCGGCGAAGCTGACGCCGTCACTGTGCTGGAGGGTGCCGGTGGTGTCGCCGGGGGCGAAGCCGCGGCGGGTGACCGAGTTCAGCCAGAGGCCCGGGGAGGTGTCGTACCAGTCCTCGGGGAAGGACTGGTGGAGCGCGTACGTGTCGACCTTGCCGAGACCGGTCTGGCCGGCGCGGGCGCCCTTCGTCGTGACGGTGTCCAGGCGCATCTGCGTCCAGAAGGACGGGAAGGGCGGGCAGAGCTTCGACGACGACTTGCAGTTGAGGTTACCGGGCGTGTCCCACCAGGGGCGGTACGCGCCGGGGTCGTCGGTCTTGGCGAAGTTGGCCGCGTCGCACGCCGTCTCCGACTTCAGGCAGCGCTGTTTCACACCGAACTCGACCGTCGCCGAGGGCTTGGTCAGGTCCGCGCGCATGCCGTACTCGATGACCGTCGGGTAGGCGAAGCGGTCGTACTGCTCGGGCGACTTGAACTTCTTCTTGACCGCGTAGTGGTTGGTCTCCTGCTTCCAGCTGACGACCATCGTGTTGCCGTGCGTGTCGACGACCTTGTCCAGACCCCAGCGCCATGCCTGCTTCTTGCCAGCGCCGCAACGGGAGTCGGCGAAGGCCGTGGCGTGGCAGGGCTCGCCCGGGTGGTTACCGAAGACGGGAACGGTGGAGACCGAGCCCGTGTCGGCGTGGCCGCCGCCGACCTGGTTGAGACCGTAGTAGTACCTGGTGCCGTCGGTGGTGGTGACGACCCAGTACTCACCGTTGTTGTCACCGTTGCTGCCGCCGGTCCTGTGCTCGACCCGGGTGCCGTCGTCCTGCTGGGGGCGGTAGACCTCGGTGTCGGTCTCGGGGTCGCTGCCGGCCGGCGCGTCCCGGACCAGTTCCGCGGTCTTGCCCGCCAGGGACATCACCGCGTTGTACGACGTCCAGCACAGGTCGGACGTCTTGTCCTTCTTAGTGGTGTTGTTGGGTCCCCCGGAGTTCAGTGTCTTGCGGTCGTCCTTGCAGGTCCGGTAACGGCGCTCGATATGGCCGGGGTCGTACTCCCAGCCCTCACCGATCCAGGAGGACTGGGGTGAGGCGACAGCGGTACGGCCGTCCACGGCCTGGGAGTTGTAGGTGAGGGAGACACCGGGGACCGGGCCTGCGGGCGCCGCCGGAACCGCCAGCGGGTAGGACCAGGTGAACGCGCCCGAGGAACCGCCCGCCTCCCACGTGCCGTTGGAGGCCAGGGGGGTGGCTTTGAAGGTGCCGCCCACGCCCCCGCCGGAATCGACCGCGCCGATCACGGCGGAGTCACCTGCCGCCGCGACCCGGGTGGCCGAGGGGGTCTTCGATGTGCGGTAGGCGGCCTGGACGACCGACGGACCGTCGGAGGCGGCGGGCCCCCCGGCCGATGTCTGGGAGACCGTCCCGTCCGCCGCCGTGTCTACCGTCGCCGTGATCGACTGCGCCGTGGTGTCGTTGGCGGTCTCCAGTTCCTCGTACTCCTGGCACGACTCGACATCCGGCGTGGTCAGGTAGCACTCGGGGAACTGGACGAATCGCAGCCGGGAGGCCCAGTCGGCGCCGTAGAGGTTCTTGAACTCCGCATAGTCGAGCTCGACGGAGATCGGGACGGAGCCGGTCGCGGGAGCCTGAACCTTGACGACGGCGCCGTCGATGCCCTGGGAGACGGCGGCGGCGCGGTCGTAGACCTGGACGCTCCATGTGCCGGTCGGCGCGGCCTGGTCCGGGGCCTGGCCGAGACGGACGGGAAGGCCCGGGACGGGAGCGAGGCCGGCCTGTCGGGCTGACGTGCCGGCCTGGCTCATGGCCGCCGCCGAGCCGAAGCTCACCGTGCCGGCGGCGGGTGCGGGAGCCGTGGCCGTGCCGGCCGGGGCCTGCTCCAGATCCTCGGGAACCTCCACCTTCAGGGACTCCAGGTCCCGCTCGAAGGTGTTGCCCGTGACGGTCTCGTCCTGGTCGAGCGCTTCCAGGTCGAGGGTCTCGCGGCCCTTCTCGGCAACCAAGGGATCGGGCGGCACGGCCAGTGACTGGGCCGGCAGCAGGGCGATGAGCAGAGCCGAACCGATGGCCGGTACGGCGACCGTGCCCAGACGGCGCGCACGGCGACGGCAGACATGAGAAATGCGACCGAACACGGCGAGGTCCCCCCGGACCATTCAGGGCGGGACCAGGAACGGACCACGCGTGATGGCGTATCAGATTCCTCAGAGTCTGTGACGGATCTGTGAAGTTTCGCTAGATCAACTGTGTGGATGTGATGATCACCACGGCGTGTAAGAGGATGAAGCGGTCAGTGACGAACAGACTCGTGATTTCGGAGGTATAGGAGAGTGCTCTCTCTGCAGGGCTAATCACATAATTCACCGGTTTTCCCTGCAAACAGTCATCGAATCAAGGGAGTTGAGGACCGGTTCACGGCTTTTGCCGGTGAAATCGGTCGGCCGTTCGGGGGGTTGCCGCCACTCACCCGACGACCCGCACGGCCCGCGTGGTTGATCCGCTCTCACCCGGGCCACGGCTGCGCAGCGTGACGGCAGTCCGCTCATAAGTCATCATCGGCACGCCCGGCCGAGCCCTGTCCCGTGCCGGTTCCAAGGGGGGAAGGGGAACTCGCCCGATGATGCGCAAGGAGCGCAACCGGTTTGGTGTGCCCGGAAGACGGACCACCGCCGCCGTACTGACCGCGGCTCTCGCCGCCACTGGCATCACCTTCATCGGCCTCGGCCTGGACCACTCCGACCGCGGGGGCGCACCGAGGGAGGACCGGACGACCGCTCCGGTCACCGAGGCCGCCGCGCTGGCGAGGGCGGTGAAGACCGGGAAGACCGTCGAGGTCACCGCGGCGCGTACCGCGAGGTCGACCACCTGGGCGCGGCCCGACGGGTTCCTGGCCAAAAAGCTGTACTCCTCGCCGATCCTGGCCAAGGTGGGCGGCGAGTGGAGACCCGTCGACTACGACCTCCGGCGCACGGAGGCAGGCTGGGAGCCGACGTCGACGAACGCCCGCATGGTGTTCTCGGCGGGATCGAAGGCGGACGGTGAGGACTCAGACCGGTGACGGCGCTGCGGCCCCCAGTGGCGACGACCGCGCCTCGCGCTCCGGCGTCCACCGGATCTCCCTGGTCAAGGGCGTCCACACCGCCACCGCGGCCGACACCGCGAGCCCCCTGGTCGCCCTCACCGTCGACGGCTACACCATCCAGCTGACCTGGCCGGGCGCGATCCCCACGCCGATCATCGACGGCTCGCGCGCGCTGTACCCGGAGATCTTCCCGGGCGCCGACCTCGTCCTGACCGCCGACGACGAGGGCTTCGCCCAGCTGCTCGTGCTCAAGAACCGCGCGGCCGCTGCCGACCCCCGGGCTCAGCAGGTGTCGTACGGCATCACCGCCGACGAGCTGACCTTCCGACTCGACGCGGTCACCGGCGTGCTGAGGGCAGAAGACCCCTACGCGGACGAGGTCGCGGTCTCGCCAACCCCACTGATGTGGGACAGCACCGGTTCACCGGCGGTCACCGACGGCGGTGTCGGCGCCACCGCGCAGCCGACCGCCGAGGAGAGCCCGCAGCCGAGCATGTCGGTCTCGGACGAGCCGAGCGGCAGCGCGAGCCCGACCGAGGAGCTGATCGAGACCGACGAGCAGAGCGACACCTCCCCCGAGACCCTCCCGCCGGCCTCCGACGGCCCCGAACCCACGCTGTCGGATTCACCCCTGCCGTCCGCCCCGGCCGAGCCGACGCCCGCGCCCTCGCAGACCGGTTCCTCGGCGACGCTCGGCCTGCCCGGGCTCGACGGACCCTCGCCGGACTCGCGCGGTGAGCTGGTCGAGCCAGATCTGTCCGGCGCGAACTGGGTGCTCACGCCCGACGCGGACTTCCTCAACGACCCGGCCACCACCTACCCGGTGTTCATCGACCCGTCGATGAAGAAGCACACACAGAGCTGGACCACCGCGTACAGCCGCCACCCCAACGCCACGTTCTACAACGGCAAGGGCTTCAACAAGGGCGGTACGCACGAGGCCCGGATCGGCTTCGAGTCGGACACCTGGGGCACCTCACGCTCGTACTTCAACATCGCCTTCGACAAGGACCTCAAGGGCACGAAAATCACAAGTGCGAAGCTGCGCATACTGGAGACATACGCCTGGTCGTGCAGCGCCCGCTCGATGAGCGTGCACCTCACGGGCGCGGTCAACGGGCACACCAACTGGAAGAACGCACCCAAGCTGCACGACGGCAACAAGTTCGCGTCCAAGAGCTTCGCGCACGGCTACAAATCCGGGTGCCGGGACGCGTACGAGACCTTCGATGTGCGCAAGGCCGCGCAGAAGAGGGCCGACGAGGGCAAGGACTCGATCACGTTCGGTCTGCGCGCCACCGACGAGCACTCGCAGTACTCGTGGAAGAAGATCCAGGCGAACGGCGACAACGCCCCGGTCCTGGAACTGGTCTACAACCGCAAGCCGACCATCGACTCCAAGTCGCTCGACCTCGGCCCGGACGCCAAGTGCACCACCACCGAGCCGTACGTCCGCATGGGCGCGGGAAGCCTGACCTTCACCGCGCGAGGGGCCGACAAGGACAGGAACCTCGACCACCTGGACTTCGACCTGTGGCCGCATGGCAAGTGGGACGCCGTCGGTGACCTGCTGGGCTACACGGGCAAGGTCTCGGTCGGCGGCGACAAGGACACGGCGCTGCGCACCACCAGCGCGTTCCCCACGAGCAGGCTCACCAACGGCACCCTCTACTCGTGGCGGGTGCGGGCCCTGGACGACGCCAACGCCAGCTCCGCCTACACACCGGCCAAGACACCGTGCCGCTTCGTGCTCGACACCACCGCGCCCAAGCCTCCGAAGGTCAGCTCCACGGACTTCCCGAACGCCGACGGCGCCGAGAACGGCTTCGGCAACGACGCCGAGGACGCCAACTGGTCCACGAAGAAGTTCGGCACGGCCGGTTCGTTCACTGTGCGCGCGCTCAACACGGACGTCGTCCGCTACGAGTACGGCTTCAACTCACCGAGCTACCCGTTCTCGCTGAGCCGTGTCTCCGGTACGGCCACGACGGTCAGCGCAACACTTGCGAACGCGAAGCCGCCAGCGGCCGGACCCAATGTGCTGTACGTACGGGACGTCGACAGCGCGGGCAATCCCTCGCAGCCGACCAAGTACTTCTTCTACGTCACCCCGCGCGACCAGGCCGACGCCCCCGGAGACTTCACGGGCGACAAGCTGCCCGACCTGATGGTCGTCACGGACGCCGGCAATCTGGCCATGTACTCCTCCCAGGCCACCAACGACCTTGCCAAGGGCACCGGCGACCTGGACTACTCGATGCCGGGCGCCTACCGGGCCAACCCCGACAAGGACCCGAACGGCGACAACCTGCCACCGTTCGCCGCCGCACCCTCCGGTCACTTCAAGGGCGCCCTGATCACCCACAACGGCGACATCTATGGCGGTGACGGCCTCCAGGACCTGGTCGTCCGGCTCGGCGACAAGCTGTGGGTGTACCCCGGCGACGGCTACGGCGCGACCGACATCGACCGCAGGGTGGAGATCCTCCTCCCGTCCAACGCGCCGAGTCCCGCGTCCCTCACCCAGATCGTCTCGGCGGGTGACACCACCGGGGACGGCCGCACGGACTTCTTCGCCACCACGGGCGACGAGCTGTGGGCCTTCACGGGGTACCACGGCGCCAGCATCGAACAGGCGGTCCGGCTGTCCGGCTCAGCCTGGACCGAGCGGGACATCGTCACCGTAGCGGACATCAGCGGCGACGGCGCGACGGACCTGGTGTTCCGCAGCGACGTCTCCGGCCGACTCCTCTTCCGCAAGGGCATCAAGGCGAGCAGCGGCGGCACCGACCTGAACTCCCTGGCCACGGCCGCCAACTCCGCCGACGCCGAGGACGCCATCTACGGCGCCTCGGGCTGGGACAGCGGCAGCATCTACCTGCTCATCGGCACACCGGACGCCAACAGCGACTCCATCCCCGACATCTGGACCGTCCACACCAACGGCACCGTACGGTTCTACGCCGGAAGCCGCACGGCCCTCTCGGGCTCGGGCACCGAGGTCATCTCGACGGCGAGCTACTGGAAGACCCGGATCGCCATCGGCTGAGGCGCGGTCAGGGGATTACGGTGAGGGGCTGGCCGCGGAGGACGCGGCCAGCCCCTCACCGAACAGCGGCAAGCCACTGCCCGGAGCCGTCATCAACATCACCCCGACCGGCGGTAACGGCGTCCTGGAGGAGGGCCAGTGCAGCCAAAACGGCGCGCTCACCGGGCCCGCCCTGGACGACAAGGAGCGCCAGCCATCCGTACGACAGGGGGACCAGTGCGACAGATGAACCGAGGTCCGGCTTCGGAGGTGCGGGCTGAACCGAAGCAGAGACATGGCAGCCGCGCAATCGTCCTTGAGTCCCGCCCCCGGGAAACCGAGGACGCCAGGGTTCCGGTCGACGCGTCGGGTCAAGCGATCCCGCTCTGCCGCTTCGGCTGCGGTCAGCCCGCAAGCCTTCAGGACCCGAAGAGCTGCCTGAGCACTTCTCGTGCCACAGGAAGCATGAGGTGTGATCTATCGGCCATCGCTGACCGCCCCTCGCTGCGTCACCTGGCGCCAGACCCCTGCCCGGTTCGGGTGGGGGGTGTCATGTTTCCGCCCGACGTGTCAGTCCCCGGTGCCACAGTGGGCACAGCACACCCAGCACCCCCTTTTCAAGGAGCCGACCGTGGCCCAGAGCACCACCTTCCGCACCAGCACCAAGCAGGACACCCGCGCCGACCACGTTGTGGAGTTCCTCAGCCGGGTCTCCCGCGCACTCCGGAACTTGGCCGACTCGGCTGACCACGCGGCGAAGATGGTGCGGAAAGCGGACGCGGCACGTCGAAGCTGAACCGGCACACCCAGATAGGCCAGCAGACGTGTTTCTCCGCGCGAGCGGAGGTGAGCCGTCGCGGTACCTCTGCCCGCCCGCCTCGATGCGGTGCTCTCCGCGCCAGCGGAAGTGCGCCGCCCATTGCCGCAGAGGAACAAGGCCGACCTCCAGCGCAGAGCCCCGGCCCGGCCGCGCTGCCCCACGTCGAGCAGAACCGAAAGGGCGTCCGTCGGCCGTGGGAGTTCTCTGGGACTCTTCTGAGACTTCCGGCCTCATCAACCGGCACGAGCATGAAACAACCGAAAGACCATTCGCTCAGGTCAGCGGCCAAAGACCCCTCATCGTGGCAGGTCACCGCGCTGGCTGGTCTCTTCCGCGACATCTGATCAGCCGAATCAGCGGCGCTGCGCTCCAGCGTCACCTGCCCTTGGCACCCCTTCGACATTCGCCACCTCGGCAGGGCCTGACCTGCTCAACAGCACGCCTGACGCCCCATCAGAACGAGCGTCAAATGAGCGTCACAAGCGTCATTTCAGCGTCAAGATATCGCCCGTAACGCCCACACCGCACATAATGCGCACAGATAAACCTGCAGGTCAGGCGCCCTTCGTGACAGGCTCAAGGATCGCGACGCACTCCACGTGGTGCGTCATCGGAAAGATGTCGGCCTGGACGCAGGCAGAAAAGCAGCAGGTCAGAGCTGCTTTCGGGGCCCGGATGAGAGCCGCCGGGCGCCCAGAGCGTCAAATGAGCGTCACGACCCTGCATAGGTAGGCACCGGAACTCTGGCCCGTCATGGCTCCCCCTAGTACGCAGCGCCTCCACCGGCACGGAGTCTCACGCCGGTGGAGTCACGCCCGTGCGGCCAGTGCGTGCGAGAGTCCCGCCGTTACAGAGTCAGTGTGATCGAAAATCGCTGACGAGGCCGCTCCGTGCCTGGGAGGCTCGCCCCGTCTGTTGCATGCCAGACGGGAACGGAGCTACCTACTTGATCATCATGGACTCGAACATGCTGTGGGGTATCTCCCCTGACGACGCGAGCGTCGATCTGCTCAAGACCATCCGGGCGACAGGGGTGCAAGGCGTCACCGTCCCATGGACGAGCATGGGGAACTGGCTGTGCAACGAGCACTGCCTAGATCATTTCTCGGCTACGAGGAACTTCGCGTCCGGCTTCATCTGGACCGGGAGCATGCCTCGTTCGCCAGGCTGGCGATCTGCGGATGCTGCCTGCGGCCATCCCGGTCCTCGACCTTCACCGGCATTCGGAGATGAGCTGATTTCTCCAAGCCGCCGTTATCGCCAGGCCGCTGCCCTCCCGACCGAGCCAGTTGCTCCATTCCACCCATCACCGGCGCCCCTTCCCGGTGACTGGAACTTCACCACATGCCTCTGACACCACGGAAGTATGTGCATGAGGCTCGATCAAGCGACGGCCAAAACCCTCTAACTCCGCAGCTCAGGAAGGGGTGGTCCCCGCGCAAGCGGGGTGGTCCGTTCTGGCCCTCGATGTTTGGTACGTCCAGAAGTGCTTCACCCCGCCCGCGCGGGGAGCACCTTCCTGAGCTTGGGGTTTAGGAGCGTTTTGTCAGTTCTTGATATTCCTCCGGGCGGAAAGCGACAAGGGTCAGGCCGTCGAAATCAGCCAGGGCTCTGCGGCGTTCGCCTGCCGTGTGGAGGGTGTAGCCCTGTTCGTTCGCCTCCGAGTGGATCAGCACGGCGGCACCGGAGCCGATCGAGGCGCTGACCACGCGCCAGAGTTCGTCGCGGACGCGGGCGGAGAGCGTCCCGACGTAGAGGCCGGGGGTGGGCTCGATCATCCAGCGGGTGAGGGCGCCGCGGACGTGGTCGGGGACAGCAGTGGTCGAGAGGACTGTCATGGACGGCATGAATCACCGGTTTCCTTGAGGGCTGGCAACGGGCTCGGGGGCCGACGGGCAGGAGCCCCCGCTCACCGGCGCGGATCTATTTCAGCGCGACTCGCTCGGCCCCGTCTCGGGCGTCACATCCGTCTCGGGCGGCGCTTCATCGAGGCCGAGGACGTACGACGTGTCCGACTGCTGCGCGTAGTTGACGCCTGCGGGTACGGAACCGACCTCCGGATCCCAGAGGTTGACCATCTCCACCGCATGCCCGTCCGGCAGAGGCTGCGCCTCGCCCGGTGCCAGGAGGGCCTGTACGTCCGCGACGATCCTCGGCAGCAGTTTGTACAGGCGCAGCCCTTCGCGGAAGCCTCGGCGGGCCATGGCTTCTGGCTGGGGTGAGTCGTGGAGGGAGAACGCGAGCGGGATGGTGAGTTCTGCTTTGTAGAGGTCGGCTATGTCGTACACCATGGCGTGCTGCTTTCCCTGGTGTACGAAGCCGAGCGCTGGTGAGCAGCCGAGGGCGATGAGGGCCGCGTGCACGATGCCGTAGAGGCAGGTGTTGGCGGAGGACAGGGCCAGGTTGACCGGGTCCTGTTCGTCCCAGGCCGCGGGGTCGTAGTTGCGGCGGAACCGGCCGATGCCGTGCTGCTGGGTGAGGAGCCGGTAGAGCGCCTTGACGCGCTGTCCTTCCAGTCCGCGCAGGGTGTTGAGCGGCGTTGTCGCGGGGACCGCGTCGTTGAAGCGCATGAGGTACATCTGCCTGGCCACCGCGAGCCGGCGTTCGGGGTCGCTCCACTGGTGGACCTGGTGTTCGAGCCACCGCGTGGTGAGTGCGTCGGACGTGGTCGCGGAGTAGCAGCGGACACCGCCGGATCCCGCGCACACCACCGTGGTGCCGTGCCGGGCGAAGGTGGCCATGGCGGGTTGGGTGATGGAGGTTCCGGGACCGAGAAGGACGCAGGAGAGGGCGGACGTCGGAAGGTAGACGCGGGTCGTCTCGCCGTCTGCGGAGGTTGTCTCGGCGCAGACCCCGGTGTCGTCCTGGACGATGCGGACCACATCGGCGTACAGGAACGACAGGGAGTCGCCCACCCTGGGAAGCATGGCGAGTGTGGGTGCGGCGATACGACGGCGCGCTGTGCCCTTGTCGTGCGGAGAACTGGAGTCAGTCATGGTGTGCCGCCCTCACCTTTCCTGGGCGCCGGGCGCGAGGCTGAGCAGACCGCATCCGTACGACTTGCTACGGCCGATGCCGTTGAGCAGCGCGTTCCGCAGTGCCTCCGCGTCGCGCACGACGGCAGTCCCTTCGAACAGCGTGGCCTGGCGGGGCACCAGCACCTGCCCTTCCCGCGAGCGGCGTCCACCGGCGGCTCCGGTCGCTACCGGCCGACGCCCACCAACCACTCCAGACACCTCCGGCCGGCGCTCACCGCCTTCTTCCTTGCTCTGCATCACGCTTTGGTCACGGGGGTCGGTGTGCCACGTGCTGAGCTTCTCCGCCGAGTCGGAGAGGTTGGTGCGAAGGGACAGACCGGCGGTCGTCGCCCGCTCTGTCCACCAGCAGTCGGCGTCTTCACCGTGGAGCGGGATGGCTTGCTTCCACCTGCCCGCCGTGCTGTTGCGGCCGCATCGGCGGACCGTGTTGCCGAGGAGCCGGTAGCGCACGGCGAGCCCAGGGCGCAGGGCGCCGAAGAGGGCGTGCATGTCCCTGGCCTGGACATCGGCGTACCCCTGGGGAAGCCGGGTGGGGTCAGGGGCGACGCGGCTCTGGACCAGCAGGACCGGGGCTCCGGTGCCGTCCATGTCGAGCCGGAAGAGCACTCCGGCCCGGGAACGCGGACTTACACCGAGTCCGTCCGGCACCAGGCTCATGACACGGCGGTGTAAGGCGACGGCGTTTCCGAGGTCGCGCTGCACAGGCCGGCTGGCGGGATTGAGCCGTAGCCGGGTCAGCCAGGCGCTTCCGGTCGACGAGGAGGATGTGGCAAGCAGGGCGGTAGCGGTGGTCACGGCGCGTTCCGTTCGGGCTGGGACGGGTGGAGGTACGAGTCAAGGGCGTCGAGATAGGCGAGGCCGTGCCCCGCGCACAGGTCCGCGGGGAGCCGACAACTCGTCGCGTACGCCGGTCGGCTGCGGTAGACGCGGTCGCGGGACATCAGCCGCACGGGCTCGTCGTTCAGCGTGCTCACCGACGATCTGCCGGATGTCGGGGCCGGTGAGTCGGCCACGACCCCGGCCGGGAGCCCATTAACGAAGTCGGGCGGAAATGGCGTGTCCGCCGTGAACCGTACGGTGACGGTGGCGGGGCTCTCGACCGGCTCGCCCGGCTCGTCGTCTCCGGGGCGTACGGGACCTGGCCTGGACCGGGCCAGCGGGACGGCACGCAGTTCACGGACGGGATCCGGCACATCGGCGCGCAGAAGGAACAGTGCGCCGGGCGGGCAGGACCGTCGCCCCATATGGAGCGGCCAGCGCGGTGCGGCGAGTGCCTGCGCGCATTCGGCGGCGAGATCGGCGGCGTTCGGAGCGGTGACGGCGACGGTGAAGACGGCGTCGGAGAGATAACCGCGGTGGGACACGATGGTGGTCATGCCCGCACCGCGCCGTCCGCCCTTGGCCGTCGGCACTGTCCGGTGGGCGGGGTAGCCTCCGCCGACCGTGTGGAAGTCACGCAACCGGGTCCCGGGCCGGTCGCATCGTATGGTGAACCGCAGACGAGTCAGGCGGCCGAACCCGGTGGGCGGCGCCGAGCCGTCCTCCCAGTCCGCCACAGCCTGGTCACGGGAAATACCGAAGGCGGACGCGATCATGCCGATGAGCCCCGAACGAGTGGGGTGGGACACCGTGTCCCGGTCGGTGAAGTCACTGTGCTCGCCCCACGACTGAAGGGGGCCGCCAAGCTGCAGCAGAAAGCCGCTCATGAGGGGTTACCCTCGCTTGCGGGCCACGCGGTGGCGACAGCGCCGTCCACGAGCGCGGCGTAGGAATCGACCCGGGCCCCGAGTCCCTTCCACTCGTCGTCGTCCACACCCGCATGTGCGCTGTACGCGATGCCGGAGCTGCCCAAGAGCTTTCCCACCCGCGCCGCGTAGGCGTCGAGGGCGGCGCGCGAGGGCCGCCCCCACCCAGCGGACTTGGCCCGTACCGGCTCCTCGAACGCGGCCGCCAGCGACACCGGCCGGTCGGAGCGGACGACGACGTGAACGAGGTCCGGGACGCTGTGGGGAGCTGTGGACGTCTTCTTCGCGGACGGAAGACTCTGGATGAACGCCGTGGCGAACGCGGTGGCCAACTCCCGTGCGGTACCGGTGTCGGAGATGTTCTTGGCCAGGTCGTCGAGGTCGAGGGTGGCGTAACGGTAGAAGACGCCGCTGCTGTACTCACCGGTGTTCATGTGGGCGCTTCCCGCGTCCGTGGCCCACTGATCGATGTCGTCCACCGCCGTGAAGAAGTCGGCCTGCACCGAGGTGCTGTGGGTGGTGAAGGCGTGGGCCACCTGTACGGCCCCGTCGACCCCGGCTCCGGGGATCTCGGCGAGCATGCGGCCGAAGAGCGCGATGGAGCCGTTCCGCGACCGCAGGACGTCGTAGATGGGATCCTTGGGCAGCAGGGGCTTCTCCGCCGCCTTCGTGCCCAGCGCCTTCTTCAGTTTTTCCCTGTTCTCTTCGGCGAGGGTGGCCAGAACCTCCACCGCCGTGTCGGGCAGGAAAAGCAGAGACGCCGTGAGCCGGTCCCCCTTTTCCAAGCCCAGTTTGGACTCGGTGGACCGGATGACCTGGGCTCCGGCGAGTTCGGCCAGATCCTCAGGCCAACCTCGTGACATGAGGACTTTGGCGATCTGAAAAGGAAGCCGCCGCGTCCGGTGAGCCTGCTCACCGATCTGCTTCTCGACGGCGAGACGCGTGGGGCGCTTCCATGCCTGGCTGGAAACCCGGGTCCTGGTCGCGCCGCCATAGGTAACCGTTTTGGGCGAACCGAGGTCGTCCCTGTTGACGTTGCTGAACGGCAGCGTCTGGAGGATGTGCAGGTCAAGGAAGCGGGGACTGCGCGGGACGGCCTCGGCCGCCGTGGTCGCGGTGGCGGTTCCGTTCGTCGTCATGGTGTGGTTCCTGGTTCTGTGCGGTGAATGATAGTGATGTGAGGCAGGCGTTGGCACGGAATGCCCCACCGTTCAGTTCTGCGCCTGCTGTGCTCGGCGGAGGGTGCGGTAGTAGTCCTCCAGCCAGCGGGTGGCCGTCGCGTCGCGGTCGTACTGCCAGCGCCGGATGTCGTACAGGAGCCGGCCGTAGTCGGCAGTGATCCCGGCCGAGCCGAGTTGGCGGAGCACGGCGGGCAGCATGCGATGCAGCCCGTCCGACTCCTGCCGTACGAGCAGGTGCAGCCGGGACTCGACGCCGTCCTCCTTCACCGCGTTCTGGCCCGCGCGTGTCACAGCCTGAGCCATGCTCGCGCCGAGGCTGGTCCCCCAGGAGAAGCGGGGCTGAGTCCCGGATGTCCGGGCGGCGGCGCCGGGGCCGACGCGCTCCCCAGCGCTGGATGCCTGCCCGGCATCGGCACTGGCTGCGGCGCCACGAGGTCGGTCGTCGGGCAGGTTCGCCGGGGTGCCCGCCCGGGCGGTGCCGCTGTCAGCGGCTTCCCGTGTCGAGGCGTCCGAGAGCCGCTCAGCACGGGGGCGGGCGGCGATCAGTGCGGCCACCGCGTAGTAGGCACGGCGTGTGGCTCCGCCGGCCGTGTCGGGAATGAGACCGTTCCGCAGCAGCGCCGCGTGGGTGCGGGCAGGGACCTCGTCCACGGGCTTGGCCAGTCCACGGCGAAGTGCCTGCTGCGTACCGGAATTGGCACACGACTCACGTACCCGGCCGACGAACCTGTCACATTCGGCGAGCGTGGGGTGGCGGGGCGCCGGGTCCGTCCCGGCTGCCGGAGGCGGGGTATCTCCCGCATCGATGAGGCTCATCAATGAGTCCTTCACTGCTTGTTGTCCAGCGGATGTGTACGACCCGGCCGTGGTGGGGCACCACTCCCGCGCTGTACGGGGCGGTCAGCCGGAGGGCTGAGGGGGCTGATGGTTCGACGACGGTCGTGAGGTGATCTCAAAGGCGGTGGTCGGGTCCGGCACTATCGACCGCGGCCGTGATCGAGCAGGCTCCGTACCAGGCCCCGGGCGTTCTCCCGGGCCTTGGCACCCCGTGGCTGTGCGGCCACGGGAGCGGTTACGTCATCGAAGGCGCGGAGCGCGATCCGGCCGAAGGCGGGGAGGGCCAGGCTGAAGCCACCGGAGTCCAGGAGTTCCCAGAAGCGTTCCTCGGCGGCCGGCCAGTAGTCGGCCAACGCGGCCTCGGGCCACGGCCCCATCCCCTTGTCCTTCTTGCCCGCACCGCTCAGGCCGCTGGTTCTGCCCTGGGCACCGCCCGAGCGGTCGGCGGGACGATCGTCGGCGAACGGCGTGGTGTAACTCCGCCAGGCAGTGCGCAAGGCCGTGGCGAGGTGCCAGGCCGCCTTCTCCGCCGCCTCCCGCGCCTCCTTCGCCCCCCGCGCCAGTGCCGAATCCTCCGCCGTCCGGGAAGAGTTGAGCAGAGCGAAGAGCGGCGGGGTCGTCGCGGTGAAGTACGTCCTGTCCCTGGTCTGCCCGTCCTGGTCAAATCCGTACGCGACCACCCGCAGTGCGTGGAACACCGGCTCGGGCAGTTGATCGCCGGCCAGCCCTTCGAAGATCAGCGGCCTGCGCCCCCCACCGCTCCGGCTCAGCAGGACCAGGGCGTCAAGGTCCCGCCACAGTGCCCTCTCCGCCTTGGCATCGCGGGGATAAAGGTCGCCGTCCTTCTTCTCGTCCCAGATGAGATACGGGTCGCGGCAGGCAGGCCGGTTGTGGCGCAGAGCCCAGGTGATCGTGGCGTCCGTAACGCTGGCCTTGTCCGGTCCGGGCTGGAGAAGAACCGCGTGCTGGTACTGCTCGGTCAACATGGAGAGCGGGCCGGTGGCAGGTGTCGGCGGAGCGAGGGGAGTGGGCAGTTCCGTCCGCTCCCAAGGACAGGCGTCATTGCTCCGGTCGGAGACCTGGGGCCAGGTGCCGGGCTCCAGGATACCCAGCATCAGCGTCTCGTACAGCGTTCGTCCGACGGGGTGGCAGGAAAGGACCCGGCGCAGCGGCCCGGCCATCGTGTTCCCGTAGCGCTGCCCTTCGACGGTCCGCGGTGTGCACTGTCCGGACGGTCCGTAGTAGAGCTGAGCGATCAGATGGAGCACGGCCTCTTCCGGGGCGAGGGCCACCTGCTCGGCGTCGGTGAAGTGCCCGAAGAACACCTGGTTGTTGCCTGCGGGCCGAGCCATCACCAGCTTGTTCACGCCGGACGATCCGGAGCACTCGGCGTTCAGACGGGGGTCCTGGAGAAACGGGCGGACCGGGTCGTGGAGCCGCAGGCCGTCGGCGTAGCGGTCGAAGTATTCGTGTACCGCGTCGGACCCGAACCTGGCTCCGTCTTCGAGCAGTTCATAGCGCCGGTCGAACCACTCGTCGCTGTCTACTGCGTAATACAGACGAGTGATACGGGCAGCCATCGCGGACAGTATCCGCATCAGGCCGGAGGCGGCCGGAGGCAGAGCGATGGCGAGCCCTTCGAACTCATGGGCGCGGAGGAAGAGTTCGCGTAAGCCGACCCGAGTTGTGGCTCCGCTCGCGAAGACCGGGATCCATGGCCTTGTATCAAGGGGGAAACGGTCGTCGCCAACCGGATCTTGCGACATGGGGAGTAAACCTCGATCAACTGAAGAATGCTGATGGGGAACGGCTCATCAGAGAGCCGTAGCCTGGAACCCTCCGCGACAGGCGGAGAAGCGCTCCGCGCAGGCGGAGGTGAACCCGTGACCGGTTGGGGCGAGCAGCGCTGCCTCAGGTACTCCCCGCGCAGGCGGGGGTGTTCCCGGCGTGTCTGTCTGGCAAGCTGGCTTGCCAGACAGACACGCTTCGCGATCGCCCGACTACCGTAGCGTCAAACTCCTTGATCCCGCAAAGATTTGAGCAAGGTGACTGGTTACGGCGACCGGTGAAGATGATTGGGAGCGGTATGTACACGGACAGCCTCGAATTCGTCCCTTAACGCCCGTCACGATGAATAATCAGGCCCAGCTCTCGGTCACAGGTGATCCGGGTCTCCCCCAGCACCGCTCCCCGACCTGCGCCGCCGGTCACGCGATGCGGAAGGAGCACAAGCCGTGCCAACCGAGGTTCGTCCCGCCATACGGCGGGCGGTACGTTCGCCGGTCCGCACTCCGCTCGCCAGGGTCCATGGGCGAGAGGGGCCACGTAACCGAGCAGTGCACGCACCTCAGCCGTCGTGAAGCGGCCTTTCAAGCCCCGCCCGGACTCCGGCAGTCTGACGCTGCACTCCTCGTCCAGCCACCGACCGGCTTCGTTTTCGAAGACCGGCAGAACCTGGACCGCCTCCACACCGAGGCGAGTACGGACCAGTTCCTCGTCGGCGTCGCTGGTCGTCAGGGCGTGCAACGACCTGACCATGCGAGGAGCGGGCAACGCGACCATGCCGGCCAAGGCACGACGGGCCATGTCATCGGCCATGCGCCGGAGGTCCTGCTCCATCAGTTCTTCCGGTGCCGCTGAGGCGAACTCGGGGTCGTACACGGCATCCACCAGTTCCTGGACATCTCCCGGCACAGCCAGGCTCGCTCCGTTCCGTCGCTCCAGCAGTTCCAGGGTGCGGCGCAACAGCGAATGCGCGTAGACGTCGCCCCACGACGTCGGAACCGAGAGCCCTCGATCCTTCCCGACGGGCGCCAACACCACCAGGCGCGGTCCCTTGGACCACTCGGGCCGTGTCGGTGCGGGGTCGGCATGGCGCCACACCCGCCCTGCCCGCTGGAGCAGCATGGCCATCGGGGCGAGGTCTGAGACGACCAGGTCGAAGTCGAGGTCGAGGGACTGCTCGATCACCTGGGTGGCGACAAGCACGGCACCTCGCGCACCCGCAGGCCGGCGCACCTCGGGCTTGTCCGTACGCCCGAACCACCTCTCAGCTTCGGCTGTGATCTCCGCTCTGCGCCGGGCCGGGAAACGAGCGTGAAGCAACCGCAGCCGAGGACCGGCGTGGCTGTCCTCGCGGCCTCGGTCCTCTTCAGACCGATCGTCCCAGCCGACGTAGTCATCGCCGCCGTAACGGGACCGGTAATGCGCACGCAGAGCGTCATACGTCTGCTGCGCTTCGGCCACGGTCGTACAGATGACGGCCGCACATCCACCACCGGTCGCCACGTCGTCGAGGACGTTCAGCAGGGAGGCCAGCCGGCCGTCCTTCACGGTTGGCTCATAGGTGTGTGTGACGTGCCGAACGTTCACTTCGAGGTCTCGCTCCCGTTCGCTGCGCAGCGGCTCTACGGGCTCAATGACGCGGTCGCTGTGCGCGGAGGCGAAAAGCCAGCCCGGGTATGAAGGCGCGGGTACCTCACGCGCCCCGGCATTGGCATCCGCCCCGGACAGATATGCCCGCACCATGCCCCGCGCCGTCTCCCCGGTGAGCGTGGCCGACAGCAGTACGACCGGAACACGCAGGGCTCCGAGCCACTCCAACAGTCTGAGCAGCAGGGCGTGGGTGTAGGCGTCATAGGCGTGGGCCTCGTCAATCACCACCGTTTTCCCGGAGAGGCCGAGATGGCGCAACGCGTTGCGCTTCAGCGGCAGTACGCCCATCAGTGCCTGGTCAATCGTGCCGACAGCCAGCGGTGCGAGGATGCCCCGTCCCCGCTTACGCAGCCACCGGCTGGCCTCGACAGAGATCTGCCGCCCCTGATCGCCACCGGCCTCGTGGTCGGACAGCACACGAGGGTCAACGCCGCCGTGCGCCATATCATCGGCGAGCTCGGCGTATGGGGCGTACAAATCGGCCGCGCCGTGCAGCAGAGTCAACTGCGCGGATTCCAGGAGGTTTTTCTCGGCGAAGCGAACAAGCCGCCCGTACATCTGGTTCGCCGTGGCCTGCGTGGGCAGAGCGAAGAACAATCCGCTCGTCCCGCAAGCCGCGCCCATCAGCGACGCCGCATACAGGGCCGTCTCCGTCTTACCGTCTCCCGTCGGCGCTGTCACCAGCAGAATGCCCGGCCCATCCACCACGCCGGTCAGTCCTGCCTCCACGCTCAACTGCAGTGGATACGGCGAGGTGATCCCCGGGAACATGTCACGGAACGCGCCACCGCCGAAGGTGGCCCGGCCGAGACCGGCATCCTCGACAAGGCCAGGCGCCATACGCTCCGCGCTTCGCGCGTGGGCTCGTAGCGCGATCGAAGAACCGAAATCCGGGTGAGCATCCACCGCTTTCTGCTGCTGCTCAATCACATGCTGCTGGCTGGCGATCCAGTCCGAAACAATGACGACTCCGGCGATCACGGTTGCGGTGTGCACCGGCAGGGCACCGCAACCGGGTATGGCGGGCCGTTCCAGTACCTCATACAACGCTGCGACATGCTCCCGGCGTTGGTCGGTCCAGGCCCCAGCCCCCAGCTCCGGCAGGCCGATCAACGGGTCGCGCAGATCCTGCGGTTCGATCCCTTCGGAGTATCGCCCGTGGTGCCCGCCGAGAATCTGAGCCACTTGAGCAAGCAGCAGCTTCGCTGTCCGCCCACCGGACACGGGATAGCCAAGCTGGGCGAGCAGCTGTGGAAGCACGCGATGAGTGGCGTACTCATGACGAACCTTCTTGACCCTGCTGTCATTCACCCGGTCATGCGCGTAAGCAGCCTCACGGAGAAATCCACAGTGAGCCGGTCTCTCCCGGACGGCCAAGTCCTGGAACTGCGGCATGATTTTCCCGAGGTCATGAAGCCCGGCCCAGAACATGACAACCCGCCGGGCCTGCGGTAAATCGATGCCTAACGCCTCAGCGATACAACGGCGCTGAGCGGCAGTCAGGACGACATCCCAAACGGCCCCGCAGACCATCGCCGAATCCACGAGGTGCCCGATGACGGGGTACGGCCTCGCAAGCCCGTCGGACTTCCCCCAAAGACGCGCGTCGATCATGTCCCACCCCTCCGAGTGCGTTCTCTCACTGAGGGGTACTTCACCACATGCCTCTGACACCATGGAGGTGTGAGAATGAGCGATGGTCAAGGAACAGCAAAGCCCCTCTAACGCCGCAGGTCAGGAAGTGTGGTCCCCGCGCAGGCGGGGGTGTTCCGGCGCTGGAGGCCGAGCAGGCCCGCGAGGACCGGTGGTCCCCGCGCAGGCGGGGGTGTTCCGGCCCGATCAACGACGAAGACCTGGCCACGGCCGTGGTCCCCGCGCAGGCGGGGGTGTTCCGGAAGCGGACCGGCTGCTGTCGGCTCTGCCGTAGTGGTCCCCGCGCAGGCGGGGGTGTTCCGGCGAATACGACTGCGCCCTCTGCATGATCGCTGTGGTCCCCGCGCAGGCGGGGGTGTTCCGCCGAGGACCGTCCCCCTGGCATCGTCGTCGGCGTGGTCCCCGCGCAGGCGGGGGTGTTCCGAACCGGCTCTACATGCCGAATGGAAAGGTCACGTGGTCCCCGCGCAGGCGGGGGTGTTCCGGCCGCGAGCGACCTCGGGACGACGGTTCACGAGTGGTCCCCGCGCAGGCGGGGGTGTTCCGATCCCGTTGGCCTCCGCGCGCAGGAACAGCCCGTGGTCCCCGCGCAGGCGGGGGTGTTCCGCCCGGGTTGGATCCGACCATGACGGTGCCGGAGTGGTCCCCGCGCAGGCGGGGGTGTTCCGGCGCCGCGCTGTGGGACACCTACATGGACGCCGTGGTCCCCGCGCAGGCGGGGGTGTTCCGTGGTGTGCCCATGACCGCGCGCATTGCCCGGCGTGGTCCCCGCGCAGGCGGGGGTGTTCCGCGGCTCGTACTCCGCACGATCGTGACCATTCGGTGGTCCCCGCGCAGGCGGGGGTGTTCCGTTCTGATGGGGACGGCGGCACCGGTTCCCATCGTGGTCCCCGCGCAGGCGGGGGTGTTCCGGCGTCTCCTGCTTTGCCGCGACCGCTGCCAGCGTGGTCCCTGCGCAGGGGCCGGCCCCGGGAACAGCATCGAGCATGATCCGGGCCATGCTCGGGCCAGCGACCCCGCCCACGTCTCGACGGGCACTATTTGTGCTGGTCAGCGATCCGTTGCCGCCGTACCATCAGCAGACGAAGAACTTGCTGGTGAGCTACTCCCCGAAGAAGCTCGGCCTCTTCTAGGCACAGGGAATGGGCGCCTGACCAGGGCTGATGCCCGGCAAGCGCCCTTCTCGGCGTATATCTGAGCAGCGAGTCGAAACACGCCCCTGCTCCCGATATCCCCCACCCGTACCCCAGCTCACCAGCAGTTCCGGGGCGTTTCCCGGCCAAGGTCTCTCCAACAACAGCTGACGCAATGAGCCGAGTTGTCGGTGGGTGATGAGGCAGCAGGCGATTTCGAGGAACGCTTCGCGGATGTCGGCTCGTCGCTCCCACCGGATGCGCAGGCGGCGGAAGGCGTGCAGCCACGCAAAACCCCTTTCCACGACCGAGCGGTAGGTGCCCAGTCCGGTGCCGTGCAGAGTGCCGCGGCGGGCGAACGCGGGCACGAAGCCGTGCCCGTCGGTGATCAGGGGGTGCTTCGAGCCGGCCCGGCCCCGGTCGACCGGCGACGGGCCTGTGCGGATGCCCCTTTCAGTGCCCTGACGTGGGAGGAGCCGACCACGCAGCGGGACCGTTCCAGGCGTGAAGCCGCGTTGAGTCCGGCGAGCAGGACCTCGTGCAGCCGCTGCCAGACGCCAGTCCCGCGGACAGCGCCAGCACGTCATGCCCGGGCCGAACCGCAACTCCTGCGGCAGGTACCCCCACTGGACACCGGTATGCAGCACGTACAGGATCCCGCACAGCACCTCCCGGTCCGGCAATGCCTTACGGCCCGGATGACGGAACCTGCGCTCACACTGCGGCAGCAGTGGTTCAAAGCAGCCCCACAGTTCATCCGACACGACCCACGGCAACATCCCCGTACCGGACCGAACGCTCAATTCCCGCCCCGAACACAGCCATCCGGCCCAAGCCACCTGATTGCAGAGCGAGCCCCGTTAAGGAGCCGATGGTCCGTGTTTCCTGGGACGGTGACAGATAACAGAGACTGGCATCGGCTCTTGTGCCGCCTGACCGCTACGGCCGAAGGACTGTGGAGAGCCCGACCACCGCGGGGGATCACCGCCACACCCGATCCACGAAAGCGCGTCGGCGCTTCAAACCGTTGCCCCTCAGCGACGCCTCATTACCCCGGCCGAAACGGAAAGGCTGGTTATCGGCTGACAGGCTGTGGCCTGAAGCCTTTGATAGGCCATGTATAGGAGGGGAATTTTGAACGCGCGTTTCTACATCCGCCTCAGTGCCACCTTCGGCGCCCTCGCGCTGAGCCTGGGATTACTCGCCGGTCCAGCGGCAGCGGACCCGACTCCTGGGCAGTTCCGCCCGGTAGTGGGCGTCGGCTCGGAAGTCACCCAGGACGTGAACAACGCCATCGCCGAGGCCTTTCTCGCACCCGACGGCGCCCCATACATCGCTTCTTACAATGCCACCGGTTCGGCCGTCATCCAGACCCGGCCCACTGGCTGCGTACTGCCCCGACCCAACGGCTCCGCAGCGGGCATAACCGCACTCCGCAACGCCCCCGACTGTATCGACTTCGTTCGTTCCACCCAGGGCCCGATCAACCAGTCGGGCTCCTCATTGACCTGGATCCCCGTCGCCACCACCGCCGACACCTTCGCCGTCCGCAAGGACAGCCCTCTGCCGCGCGCTCTGACAACCGTACAGCTCAACGCCATCTACAACTGCTCGCTGCGGGTCCTCAGCGGAACTGTGCTCACTCCCAAGCTGCCGAAACCCGGATCCGAGGCGCGCGCTGCCTGGCTGGGGGCGCTGGGCCTGACCGAGGCCAATCTCGGCGCCTGTGTGCAGGGAACCACCGAGCCCGACGACATCTCGGCGCTGACCAGGGCGGGCGACATCATGCCGTTTTCCATCTCCCGCTACATCGCCCAAGGCCCCCTGCCCGATCCCTGGAACGTCGTCGCGCTCGGCTCGCTGAACGGGGTGGCGCCGATCGTCCAAAGCAATTTCAACACCGCCTTCCCCACCACCCGCAGCGTCTACCAAGTCGTCCCCACCGCCAAGGCCGCCCC
>NZ_LATD01000123.1 GCF_000981895.1 Streptomyces odonnellii
TCCCCCGCGTGCCGCCCCCACCTCGGTCCCCAACCACCCGCCGCTCCCGACCGCTCCCCCGGCGGCGCCGCCCCTGACGCGGCGCCGAACAGCGCCCCGTACCGCCGTACACCCGCCACCTCGAACCGTGTCCGGCATACCGAACACGCCGCGCACACCACCGCACCCCTGACACACCGCCCTCGCGCCGACCGAACCGAAGGACTCGTCCGTGACCGACGTATCAGCCCCCGCCCCCCGCCGTCCCGGCGAGCAGGCGCTCGCCACGCTCGGCCTCGCCGCACCCGAGGACCACCCCGCGGACACCTCCGCCCATGCCTTCCCCGACGGGGGCCTCTGGCGTACCGAGATCCCCTCCGTCGAGGGGCCCGAGAACCTCGCAGTGGTCCTCCAGGAATCCGCCCGCCTCGATCTGCCGGTGCACCGAGTCAGTCAGGGCAGCGGTGTCTGGATGCTCTCCGACGCCGAGATCACCGAGATGGCCGATGCCTGCGCGGCCCGCTCCATCGAGCTGTGCCTGTTCACCGGGCCGCGCGGCACCTGGGACACCGGCGGCTCCACCCGTACCGACTCCGGCGGCGCCGGGCTGCGCGCCAGGGGCCATGGCGCGATGGCGGGCTGTGTCGAGGACGCCCTGCGCGCCACCGAACTGGGCGTACGGTGCCTGCTCGTCGCCGACGAGGGCGTGCTCTGGACCCTGCACCGGCTGCGGGCCCGGGGCATCCTGCCCGCCGACACCACCCTCAAGGTCTCCGCGCTCGTCGGCCCGGTCAATCCGGCCTCGTACGCGGTGTTCGAACGGCTGGGGGCCGACTCGATCAATGTGCCCTCGGATCTGACGCTCGCCCATCTCACCGAGATCCGCCGGATCAGCCGCGCCCCGATGGATCTCTATATCGAGGCGCCCGACGACCTCGGCGGCTATGTCCGGATGTACGAGACGGCGGAGCTGATCAGACGCGGCGCTCCGCTCTATCTCAAGTTCGGGCTCTCCAAGTCGCCCGGCATCTATCCGTACGGCGCTCAGCTCCGTGAAACCGCTCTCACCGCCGCCCGCGAGCGGGTACGCCGCGGCCGGCTCGTGCTCGATCTGCTCGGGCGCCATGGCGCCGACGGCGGGATGTCGCCGCTCGGTTCCCGGCTGCCGGGCCCGCTCAGCCGTTTTCCCCTCACTCATGACAAGGACTGATGCCCCCATGCGTATCCGCCGTGCCCGCCGGGCCGCACTCGCCGTCACCACCGTGTCCCTGGTTCTCTCCCTCGCCGCCTGCGGTCAGAACAGCGAGGGCGGCAGCAAGGACGAGTCGAAGGGCGGCGAGGGCTCCACCGTCGGTATCGCGATGCCGACCAAGTCGTCGGAGCGCTGGATCGCCGACGGCTCCAACATGGTCGCCCAGTTCGAGAAGCTCGGTTACCGGACGGACCTCCAGTACGGCGAGGACGATGTCGCCCAGCAGGTCTCCCAGATCGAGAACATGATCACGAAGGGCGTGGATGTCCTGGTGATCGCGGCGATCGACGGCCGCGCTCTCACCGATGTGCTCCAGCAGGCCGCCGACCAGGACATCAAGGTGATCTCCTACGACCGGCTGATCCTGGGCACCGAGAACGTCGACTACTACGCGTCCTTCGACAACGAGCGGGTCGGTGTCCTCCAGGCCGGCTATCTCATCGACAAGCTGGGCCTCAAGAGCGGTGGCAAGAAAGGCCCGTTCAGTATCGAGCTGTTCGCGGGCTCCCCCGACGACAACAACACCCGGTACTTCTTCGACGGTGCCTGGAAGACCCTCAAGCCGTACATCGACTCCAAGCAGCTCGTGGTCAGGAGCGGCCAGACCAGGCTGGACCAGATCACCACCCTGCGCTGGGACGGCGGCACCGCGCAGAAGCGGATGGACGACCTGCTGACCAAGGCGTACGGCTCGCGCAAGGTCGACGCGGTGCTCTCGCCGTACGACGGGATCTCCATCGGCATCCTCTCGGCACTGAAGTCCGACGGGTACGGGACGCCGGCCAAGCCGTATCCGCTGGTCACCGGGCAGGACGCGGAGGTCGCCTCGGTGAAGTCCATCATCGCGGGGCAGCAGACGCAGACGGTCTACAAGGACACCCGTGCCCTGGCAAGGCAGGCCGTGCAGATGGCGGACGCCGTCCTGAACGACAAGAAGCCCGAGGTCAACGACTCCAAGACCTATGACAACGAAGTCAAGGTCGTGCCGGCCTATCTGCTGGACCCGGTGAGCGTCGACCGGTCCAACTACCGGTCGGTCCTGGTGGACTCGGGCTACATCAAGGCGAGTGACCTGACATGACCGCCCCCGTCCTGGAGATGCGCTCCATCGTGAAGACCTTCCCCGGGGTGAGAGCGCTCTCAGGCGTCAGCCTCTCGGTCGCGCCCGGGGAGGTGCACGCCGTCTGCGGGGAGAACGGTGCCGGCAAGTCCACCCTGATGAAGGTGCTCAGCGGGGTTCATCCGCACGGGAGTTACCAGGGCGAGATCCTCTTCGAGGGCGCCCCCTGTGCTTTCAAGGACATCAGGGCGAGCGAGGCCCAGGGCATTGTGATCATCCATCAGGAACTGGCCCTGGTGCCGTACTTGTCGATCGCCGAGAACATCTTCCTCGGCAACGAGCATGCCACCAGAGGCATCATCAGTTGGAACGAGACGCTGAAGCACGCGGCGGCCCTGCTCGAACGGGTCGGGCTGCGCGAGCGGCCGCAGACCCGGGTCGCCGACATCGGGGTCGGCAAACAGCAGCTCGTGGAGATCGCCAAGGCCCTCGCCAAGCGGGTGAAGCTGCTGATCCTGGACGAGCCGACCGCCGCCCTCAACGACGGCGACAGCGCCCAGCTCCTGCGGCTCATCCTGGAGTTGAAGGCCCAGGGAATCACCTCGATCATCATCTCCCACAAGCTCAACGAGATCGCCGAGGTGGCCGACTCCGTCACGATCCTGCGGGACGGCCGGACCATCGAGACCCTCGACGTACGGGCCGGCTCCACCACCGAGGACCGGATCATCCGGGGCATGGTGGGCCGCGATCTGGACCACCGTTTCCCCGAACGCACCGCATACGAAGGCGATCCGGGCGCCGAGCCCGCGCTCGAAGTCCGCGACTGGACCGTGCATCACCCGATCGACCAGCAGCGCAAGGTCGTCGACGGGGTCTCGCTGAAGGTCCGCAGGGGCGAGATCGTGGGGATCGCCGGGCTGATGGGCGCGGGCCGCACCGAGCTGGCGATGAGCCTCTTCGGGCGCTCGTACGGCAGGGGCATCAGCGGCACGGTGTTCAAGGACGGCCGGGAGATCCGGACCCGGACCGTACCGGAGGCCGTCGCGCACGGCATCGCGTACGTCACCGAGGACCGCAAGCAGTACGGGCTCAATCTCATCGACACCATCGGCAGGAACATCACGATGAGCGCGCTCTCAAAGGTGGCCAGACGGGGCGTGGTGGACGAGCACGAGGAGACCCGGGTCGCCGAGTCGTACCGCACAAGCATGAACATCAAGGCGCCGACCGTCTTCGAGCAGGTGGGCAGGCTCTCGGGCGGCAATCAGCAGAAGGTCGTCCTGAGCAAGTGGATCTTCGCGGGCCCCGATGTGCTGATCCTCGACGAGCCGACCCGTGGGATCGACGTCGGCGCGAAGTACGAGATCTACACCGTCATCGACCGGCTCGCCGCCCAGGGCAAGGCCGTTGTCCTCATCTCCTCCGAACTGCCCGAGCTGCTCGGCATGTGCGACCGCGTCTACACGATGGCGGCCGGCCGGCTCACCGGGGAGGTCCCCCGGGCGGAGGCCACCCAGGAAGTCCTGATGCGCCATATGACCAGGAACACGAGGTAAGCCGACATGGGTCCGGTCACCACTGACACACCGCAGGACGGCGTCCCGAAGAAGGGCGCGCCCGGCGCGGCCCCGCCGCCGTCCCCGTCCGGGCGCCCCACCGCCGGTGCCCTGCTGCTGGAGGCGGCGCGCCGCAACATGCGGCAGTACGGCATGCTCATCGCGCTCGGCCTGATCATCGTGCTCTTCCAGATCTGGACCGACGGTGTGCTGCTCAAGCCGAACAACGTCACCAATCTGGTGCTCCAGAACAGCTATATCCTCGTCCTCGCCATCGGCATGATGATCGTCATCGTCGCGGGCCACATCGATCTGTCCGTCGGCTCGCTGGCCGCGTTCGTCTCCGCCGCCTGCGCGGTGATGATGGTCCGGCACGACATGCCGTGGGTGCCCGCGTTGGTGCTCGGGCTGCTCATCGGCGCGCTGGCCGGGGCCTGGCAGGGGTTCTGGATCGCGTATGTCGGCATTCCGTCGTTCATCGTGACCCTCGCCGGGATGCTGCTCTTCCGGGGCGGTACGCAGATCTTCCTCGGATCGCGTTCTCTCGGCCCGTTCCCCGAGGGCTTCCAGAAGATCGCGACCGGCTATCTCCCCGAGGTCGGCCCGGTCACCAACTACCACAATCTGACCCTGCTGCTGGGGCTGGCGCTGCTGGCCGTGGCGGTGTTCCAGGAGGTCAGGGACCGGCGCCGGCAGCAGGCGTACGAGCTGGACGTCCTGCCGCGCGGTCTGTTCCTGCTCAAGTGCGCGGGGCTGGCGGCGGCCGTGCTCGCCTTCACCCTGACCCTGGCCAGCTACCGGGGTGTCCCGGTGGTCCTGCTGCTGCTCGCGGCGCTGCTCATCGGCTTCGGTTATGTGATGCGCAACGCGGTCGTCGGGCGTCATGTGTACGCGCTGGGCGGCAACCGCGCGGCGGCGAAGCTGTCCGGGGTCAAGGACCGCCGGGTGACCTTCCTGGTCTTCGTGAACATGGGGGTGCTGGCGGCGCTGGCCGGGATCGTCTACGCGGCCCGGCTCAACGCGGGCGTACCGCAGGCGGGCATCAACTTCGAACTGGAGGCCATCGCCGCCTCGTTCATCGGCGGGGCGTCGATGAGCGGCGGTGTGGGCACGGTGTTCGGCGCGATCATCGGCGGGCTGGTGCTGGGAGTGCTGAACAACGGGATGTCGCTGGTCGGCATCGGCCCGGACTACCAGCAGGTGATCAAGGGGCTGGTGCTGCTGGCGGCGGTGGGCTTCGACGTCTGGAACAAGCGCAGGGTGGGTGCCTGAGAGCGCTCCCAGGCGCCCCGGGAGCCACCGAACGTACCCGGGGCGCCCGCACCGTACCCGGTGGCACCCCGGGGCCACCGGTCGTACGCCAGGCGCCCGCTCCGTACCCGACACCCGAGAGCCCGTACGTATAGCTCATACGGCTACGAATACGCGCGGCGCCGCAGCGCACCTGAAAAGTGCTGCGGCGCCGCGCCCCCGTATTCCACTTACGGCTTGCGTGCCACGCCCGCGTATCCCGGGATGGGCTCGTCGCCGGGAACCGGCACGACCTCTCCCAGTTCCGGACGCCAGTCGGCGGCCAGTGAGACCCCCGGCTCGATCAGTTCCAGACCCTCGAAGAACGCGGCGAACTCCTCCCGCGACCGCAGGGCCAGGGTGAGCGCGCGCTGCTGGTACAGCTCACGCGCCTGGTCCGCGCTCCTCCGGTCGAAGTCTCCCGTGGCATGGGAGAGGACGAGAAAACTGCCGGACGGCAGCGGTTCGAGCAGCCGGTGCACCAGGTCGTGCGCGCCGTCCTCGTCCGAGATGAAGTGCAGCAGCGCGATCAGGGAGAGCGCCACCGGACGGTCCAGATCGAGGATCTTCCCCGCCGCCTCGATGATGGCCTCCGGATCGCGCGCATCGGCCTGGACGTACTCGGTGACACCGCCCGGGGTGCTGCGGAGCAGCGCCTCGGCGTGCCGGAGGACGATCGGGTCGTTGTCGGTGTAGACGATCCGGGAGTCCGGGGCGACCTCCTGGGCGATCTGGTGCAGATTGGGTTCGGTGGGGATGCCCGTCCCGATGTCCAGGAACTGGCGTACCCCGGCGGTGGTACCGAGCCAGCGTGTGGCGCGGTGCATGAACGCCCGGTTGACCCGGGCCATGTCGGGCCCCCGGGCGTCCAGCGCGAGCAACTGCTTCGCCATCTCCTCGTCCACCGGATAGTTGTCCTTGCCGCCGAGGAACCAGTCGTACACCCGGGCCGGGTGCGGCTTGCTGGTGTCGATCGGGTCGTTCCCGGTCATGTGCGCTCCATGAGTCTCAAGGTCGGTGAGCAGGATCTGCGGAACACAGGGTCTGCGGTAGAACGGGTCGGACGGCAAGGACGGTGGAACGGGTGGGACGGTTCGGCGGACGGCCGGGCGGTCAGGTCAGCAGGAAGTCTGCCTGGCCCGCCTTCGCGCCCTGGATGAACGCCGCGATCTCGCTGGTCGTATAGATCAGTGCGGGGCCGTCAGGGTCTGCGGACTGGCGCACGGCGACTCTTCCGTCGGCCAGCTTCATGGTCTCGACACAGTTGCCGCCATTGCCACCGCTCCACGGCTTGCGCCAGCCTTCGGCTCCGAGCTCGGTGGCGGGCATGCCGTTGTATATGGGATCCATTCACAGCTCCTTGCGGAGATCCCTGAGGATCTCCTTCGTGCGTTGTGCAGTTGCGGCCTGGGCCGCCATCCGGTCCATGACCTCCAGGTGGGTGGCCACTTCCGGACGTGCGTCGAGATAGACCGCGCCGGTCAGGTACTCGCTGTAGACCATGTCCGGCAGTTCCGGTTCGGCGAACCGGAAGATCACGAACGGCCCGTAGGTACCGGGATGGTGTCCGCTCGAGAATTCCGCGATCTGCAGGGTGATATTGGCCTGGGCCGAGGCTTCGAGCAGCCGGTCGATCTGCTCCCGCATCACGGCGGGGCTGTCACCGACCGGGCGGCGCACCACGGTCTCGTCCATGATCACCCAGAATCTGGGCGCGTCCGGGCGGGTGAGGAGCGACTGGCGCTGCATACGGAGTGCCACATGCCGTTCGATCCCCTCGGGCTGCGCCTGTCCCACGGCGCCGGCCCGCATCACCGACCTCGCGTACTGCTCGGTCTGCAGCAGCCCGGGTACGAAGTGCGGTTCGTACGCGCGCAGCAGGGCGGCGGAGCCCTCCAGGCTGACGTACATGCTGAACCAGTCCGGCAGGATGTCGTGGTACCGCTGCCACCAGCCGGGTTTGTTGGCCTCCTCGGTGAGCTCGACGAAGGCCTCGGCCTCGTCCTCAGGGATCCCGTACGCGCGCAGCAGGAGCTGTACGTACGGAATCTTGAGGGCGACCTCGGCGGTCTCCATCCTCCGTATCGTCGCGGGGGCCACCCGGAGCAGCTTGGCGGCCTCCTCGCGCTTCAGTCCGGAGCGCTCACGTAGATCCTGCAGACGTCTGCCGAGTACGACCTGACCCACGGTCGGGGCGGACCGCGGTTCACTCACTTTGGGTCCTCCCCACGCACGGTTACCAGCAGTCTGCCACGTCTTTCGGACGAAGAACACGGCACTCTGAAATATTCAGAGTGCCTCTTGCCAAGTGTCTCCGACGGGTGGAGAGTGGGTGGGTGAACCAGTTCACGCGGTTGTCGGGCTCTGCCATGGGAGAGTTTTGCGCTCGGCCACTGCTCCCCCACCGTTAGGAATCGGTCGTGGCACCTGGTAACGCGCTCACCCCCCCGCTCATAGCAGTGTGCCCATCTGGCAACGTTGTCCGCCGTTACGGGTTCCAGCTTCCCGCTCACGCTGAGTCAGTGGCCCGTGCGCGGCAGCTCACCCGCGACCGGCTCGCCCAGTGGGACACGGACGAGGAGACCCGCGACACCGCGGTGCTCATCGTGTCCGAGCTGGTCACCAACGCGATCGTGCACGCGGCCGGAGACCGTGTCTTCTGTGAGATACGGGAGGGCGAGGGCCGGCTGCGCATAGCCGTGGAGGACCAGGGCTACGGCCCCACGGGCCCCCAGCTCCACGACGCCGCCCAGGACGAGACCGAGGGCGAGGGAGGCCGGGGACTGTTTCTCGTCGACTCGATGTGCAGTGGCTGGGGAGCCCATGACACATCGGGATACGGCCCCGGGCGCGTGGTCTGGGCCGAACTGCCACACGGACATGGAACGGAGCAACCGTGCTGAGGACCGCACTGGACCGCCTCGCACGTGGCCTGCGCGACGGCCGGGACATGGCCCCCCGCCGCGTCGGGCTGCCGCTGCCCCCCACACTGCCCGCCTCGCTCGGCTGTGACGCGGTGGGCGTCCCGGCGGAGCACGGCTTCCGGCTGATGGCCCGGCTGCCCAAGAAGGGCTGTGTCTTCGCCGACGCGGACTGGTGGTGGTGGATCGTCCCGGCAGGCTCCGATCTCGATCTGAGCTGGCCGTCGCCGGCCCGCTACATTTCGGGCACGGTCGTCCCGGCGGCGCATCCCCGGCTGATCCACTGGCCGGAGGAACCCACTCCGTACACCCCGCCGATCCCCTTCTATCTCATGGTCTGTCAGCTCACCGGGACGGCTCCGGCGTGGACGCCCCGTACGGCACCCGGCACGGTGACGGCGCGGCGCTGAGCGACAAAACGGCGGCATCCGGGGAGGCCGGCCGGCCGCTCCGGCGGGCCGCCCCTGTCCGCGGCCCGGGGCCCATCGCATAGGCTCGGCCGCGACATGAACACCAACCACACATCCCTCGGGCCCAAGGCCGACAAAGAGACGGTGCGCAGGCACAATCTGAGCCTTGTGCTGCGGGCGGTACGGGACGAGGGAGAGGCCACCCGGGCCGGGGTGGCGGCGCGGGTCGGGCTGACCCGGGCGGCGGTGTCGTCGCTGGTGGAGCAGTTGCTCGAGAGCGGTTTCCTCTCCGAGTCCGGCAAGACGTTCAGCGGGCACGCCGGGCGCCCCGGCACCGTACTGAAGGTGACGCGCTCGGGACCTGCGGGCATCGGCGTCGAGATCAACATCGACTATGTGTCGGTGTGCGTGGTCGATCTGTCGGGCACCGACCGGGTCCGGCTCACCGAACACATCGACAACCGCGGCGCCCGCCCCGCCGAAGTACTGGCCCGTGGTGCCCGGATCGCCGCCAGGACCCTGGAGTCCGCCGCGGAGCAGGAGTTGGTGCCCGTGGGGGTGCAACTCGCCCTGCCGGGGCTGGTGTCGGGCGGTACGGTCCGCCAGGCGCCGAACCTCGGCTGGAACCGGGTCCCGGCCGAGGAGCTGTTCGCGCGGGCGCTGGCCGAACTGCGGCCCGATGTGCCCGCGCTGCCGGTGAGTTCGGAGAACGAGGCCAACTTGGCGGCGCTGGCCGAGCTGTGGTTCGGCGGGCTCGGACCGCTCCGTACGTTCCTCTATCTGACGGGCGAGATCGGGGTGGGCGGCGCACTGGTGCTGGACGGTGAACTGCTGCGCGGGGCGCACGGGTTCGCCGGCGAGATCGGGCATGTGGTGGTCGACGCGAAAGGTCCGCTCTGCCGCTGCGGCTCCCGGGGCTGTCTGGAGCAGTACGCGGGCCAGTCCGCGCTGCTGCGGGCGGCCGGCATCGACGAGAACTCGGGTGTGCCGGGCGTCGCCGAGCTGGAGCGCCGGGCGCGCGCCGGTGACACACGGGCGGTGGCGGCAGTCGAGCAGGCCGGACTGATGCTGGGCCGGGTGGTGTCGGGCTCGGTGAACCTCTTCGACCCGGAGGCGGTCGTGCTCGGCGGGATCTACCGGGATCTGATGCCCTGGCTGTCCCCTTCGGCGGACCGGGAGCTGACCGCCCGGGTGGTGTCGGGGCTGTGGCCGCGTGACAGCGGGCGGCTACGCGCGTCATCCTCGGCGGGAGACGCGGCGCGCGGAGCGGCGGCACTGGTCGTACGGGCGGTGCTGGCCGATCCGGTGGCGTACGTACAGCGCGCCGTCGACTGACCGTACGCACAGCGGCGCCACGGACCGACACCCGTGACTCGTATGTAGAGCACTCGTATATAGAGCACTCGTGCGTACAGCACTCGCTCGGAGAGCGCTTCCAAGTGCCGCGGCACTTGCGCGTACCGCGGCACCTGCTGCATAGCGTGACGCGGGCCGGGCCGTGTGTGCGTCACGGCCCGGCCCGCGCCGGGGTGTGCTGAATCCGCAGGGGGATGCGGTCAGCGGACGCCCAGGAGGTGGTCCATGGCGAGCTGGTCGAGCTGCTCGAACGCCATACCGCGCGCGGCGGCCGCCTCCGCGTCGAACTCCTCGTAGGCGGTACGGTCGGCGAGCAGCGCGGCCAGTCCGTCGGCCGCGGTGGGCTGGGCCAGTTCGTCCAGGCGCGAGGCGCGCAGCGCCTCCTGGACCGCCGGGTCCGCGCGGAACGCGGCGGCGCGCTCCTTGAGGATCAGATAGTTGCGCATGCAGCCCGCGGCGGAGGCCCACACCCCGTTGAAGTCCTCGGTGCGCGGGGGCTTGAAGTCGAAGTGCCGCGAGCCGTCCCAGCCCGCGCTCTCCAGCAGGTCCACCAGCCAGAACGCGGCGCGCAGATCACCGGCGCCGAAACGCAGGTCCTGGTCGTACTTGATGCCGTTCTGACCGTTGAGGTCGATGTGGAAGAGCTTGCCCGACCAGAGGGCCTGGGCGATGGAGTGCGGGAAGTTCAGCCCGGCCATCTGCTCATGGCCGACCTCCGGGTTCACGCCGTACAGTTCGGGGCGCTCCAGGCGCTCGATGAACGCCAGGGCGTGGCCGACGGTGGGCAGCAGGATGTCGCCGCGCGGCTCGTTCGGCTTGGGCTCGATGGCGAACCTGAGGTCGTATCCCTGCTCGGTGACATACGCGCCGAACAGGTCGAAGGCCTCCTTCATCCGCTCCAGCGCCTGCCGCACGTCCTTGGCCGCGCCGGACTCCGCGCCTTCCCGGCCGCCCCAGGCGACAAAGGTCTTGGCACCCAGCTCGGCCGCGAGGTCGATGTTGCGGAGGGTCTTGCGCAGCGCGAAGCGGCGGACGTCCCGGTCGTTCGCGGTGAACGCGCCGTCCTTGAAGACGGGGTGGGTGAAGAGATTGGTGGTGACCATGGGCACCACCAGACCGGTCGAGTCCAGCGCCTGGCGGAAGCGCTTGACATGCGTCTCGCGCTCCGAGTCCGAGGAGCCGAAAGGGATCAGGTCGTCATCGTGGAAGGTCACACCGTACGCGCCGAGTTCGGCGAGGCGCTGTACGGATTCGACGGGGTCCAGGGCCCGGCGGGTCGCGTCCCCGAACGGATCCCTGCCCTGCCAGCCCACGGTCCACAGACCGAAGCTGAACTTGTCCGCGGGGGTGGGTGTGAAGCGTTCCGTCATTCTCTGGCCGCCTTCGGTACCTCAGGTCCGGCACGTGCCGACCTTTTTGTTTCCTGACATGACTAATAATGCACTCCGGTGCGGGTACGCAAAACCCCCGGGGTGCGGTGATCAGTGTGCACCGGGCGCCGAGCCGCCGGGCGGGCGGCACCCGGTGCACACGGACGAGTACGTTCGGGCACCGGCGAGGATCCGCCACCCCCGTTCCGGTGCGCGGCGCCATCGCGTAATTTGTTTTTCCGACGTCAAATCTCCGACGTCACAGGCGTGCTCCAGGCAGGCACCGAGTCAGGAAGAGGTACGTCCATGTCGCAGAGCCCGGTGGTCGGCCCGGTGGTCGTCGGCGTGGACAGTTCCACCCAGTCCACCAAGGCGGCCTTCACCGACGCCGCCACAGGCCGGCTGCTCGCGGTGGGGCGCGCGCCGCACCGGGTTACCGGTGAGGGCGGAGCGCGCGAGACGGACCCGGAGGTGTGGTGGAACGCGCTGCGGGAGGCGGTCGCCGCCGGGCTCAAGGAGTCCGGGGTGGACGCCTCCGCCGTGGCCGGTATCGCCGTCGCCGGACAGCAGCACGGACTCGTGGTGCTGGACCGTACGGGCCGGCCGCTGCGGCCCGCGCTGCTGTGGAACGACACCCGCTCGGCGCCGCAGGCCGCCGCGCTCACCGAGGCGCTGGGCGGCCCCGGGGCCTGGACGGCGCGGACCGGTTCGGTACCGGTCGCGTCGATGACGGCCTCCAAGTGGCAGTGGCTGCGGGAGAACGACCCGGCGATCGCCGGCGCCGCGGCGGCCGTCCGGCTGCCGCACGACTTCCTCACCGAGCGGCTGTCGGGCACGGCGGCCACCGATCCCGGCGACGCCTCCGGCACCTGCTGGTATGCCACGGCGACGGGCACTTACGACCCCGAGCTGCTGGATCTCCTCGGGCTCGACCCGGCGCTGCTGCCCGCCGTCGCCACGACCGGCGCCGAGCGTGTGGGCTCGCTGACCGCGGGGTCCGCCGCGGAGCTGGGCCTGCCCGCGGGCATCGCCGTCGCGGCGGGCACCGGCGACAACATGAGCGCGGCGGTCGGCCTGGGCTTCGGCGGCGCGGGCCTGCTGGACCATCCGGTGCTGAGCCTCGGCACTTCCGGCACGGTGTTCGCGGCCACCCGTACCCGCCCCGCATCCCCCGCGCTCGCGGGGTTCGCCGCGGCGGACGGTACGTATCTGCCGCTGGCCTGCACCCTCAACTGCACGCTGGCCGTGGACAAGGTGGCGGCACTGCTCCGGCTGGACCGGGAGGACGCGGTGCCGGGCGGCGAGGCCGTACTGCTGCCGTATCTGGACGGCGAGCGCACCCCCGACCTGCCGGCCGCGTCGGGCCTGCTGACCGGGCTGCGCCATGACACCACCCCGCAGCAGCTCCTCGGCGCGGCCTACGAGGGCGCGGCCGTCACGGTGCTGCGCGCCCTGGACGAGGTCCTCCGCGCCTGCGGTCTGGACCCCGCGGCCCCCGAGGTCGCGTCCCGCCCCCTCCGGCTGATCGGCGGTGGCGCCCAGGGCCGCATGTGGGTCGAAACGGTCCGCCGCCTCTCCGGCCGCCGTCTGATCGTCCCGCCCACCACCGAACTGGTGGCCCTGGGCGCGGCGGCCCTGGCGGCGAGCGCGGCGACGGACGAGGACCCGGTGGCGATCGCGACCACCTGGCACACGGGCGAGGGCACCGAACTCGCGGCGGTGGAGCGGGACATGGAGACCTGGGAGCGGGTCGGCTCGGTCCTGGACAGGGCGGCTCCGAGCCTGTTGTCGTAACAGCCCGAGCCTGCTGTCGTAACAGCCGGGGACGGTACGGAGCGGTCGGCCGGCGCGGACGGCGCCGGCCGGATCGCGGTGCGCGTACGGTGGCCGGCGGGCGGGGACTCCGAAGGCCGGCGTGACGACGGGCGACCCGACGCCCGTACCGCGGCGAAGACTTCGCGGGTCGTCGGTGGGCCCGGCGTCGGGGCCGTGGCGCCCGTCAGCCGCCTGTCAGTCCGTGGTCAGGCCCGATGCCGCCTGGGCCAGGGTGGTGAGCACCGGGTGGATCAAGGGGTGTTCCTCGGCTCCCCGGCGTACCGCGGCGAAGACCCTGCGGGTGGCGGCCGGGCCGGAGACCGGGCGGACCACCGTGCCCTTCAGTTCCATGCCACGCAGGGCCGAGCGGGGGACCAGCGCCACACCGGCGCCCGCGCCCGCGAGGGCGGCGACCGCGCGGAAGTCGTCCGAGGAGTGGGCGAGCCGGGGTTCGAAGCCCGCCAGTTCGCAGGCGAGCTGTATGACGTCATGGCAGGGGTTGCCGGGGTAGGGGCCGATCCAGTCGCTGTCGGCGAGCGCGGCGAGCGAGACCTCCGGGCCCAGGGCGAGGGGATGCGCCGCGGGCAGGACCGCGTCGAACGGCTCCGCGTACAGCGGCACCCGGGAAAGCCGCCGGTCGTCCTCGCGCGGAGCGCCCCGGTACTCGACCGCGACCGCCAGATCCGCCTGCCCGTCGAGCACCATGGGCAGGCTCTCGTCGCCCTCGGCGTCCCGGACCCGGACGCGGATGTCGGGGTGGGGCCCCGCCAGGAGCTGGAGGGCCGGGGCCAGCACCTCCGCGATGCCGGTGGCGAACGCCGCGACCGTCACCTCGCCGGCCGAGCCTCCCGCGTACGCAGCCAGCTCCGCCTCGGCCCGTTCGAGCTGGGCGAGCACCGCGTGCGCGTGGCCGAGCAGTATCTCGCCGGCCGCCGTCAGCCGTACGCCCCTGCCGCTGCGGGTCAGCAGGGAGTGGCCGGTCTCCTGCTCCAGTACGGCGAGCTGCTGGGAGACGGCCGAGGGCGTCAGATACAGGGCCGCGGCCGCGGCGGTCACCGTGCGGTGGTCCGCCACAGCGCGCAGTATCCGAAGCCGTCGTACATCGATCACCCGGCCATCCTGCCAGGTGAGAGCGGTTTCGGGCACCTGCGGGCGGGCAACAGCGGCCCTTGTCGGATCTCTCCTTCGGCCCCCTGCCCGCCCCCGGCCCGATCTCCCCGTCAGACCTCCTGGCGCATCGCCTCGCGCGCGTCGACGAACGCCGCCACCGCCCGCTCCACATCCTCCGTGGAGTGCGCCGCGGAGAGCTGGACCCTGATCCTGGCCCGGTCCATCGGAACCACCGGATACGAGAAGCCGATCACATAGACACCGCGCTCCAGCAGGAGCTCCGCCATCCGGCCCGCCTCCGCCGCGTCGCCGATCATGACCGGGGCGATGGGGTGGTCGCCCGGCAGGATCTCGAAGCCCGCCTCGGTCATCCTCGTACGGAACAGCGCGGTGTTGGCGTTCAGCCGGTCCCGCAGCCCTCCCGCGCTCTCCAGCAGGTCCAGGACCTTCACCGACGCGGCGGCGATCACCGGGGCGAGGGAGTTGGAGAAGAGGTACGGGCGGGAGCGCTGGCGCAGCAGGGCGACGATCTCGGCGCGGGCCGCGACATAACCGCCGGACGCGCCGCCGAGCGCCTTGCCCAGCGTGCCCGTGATGATGTCGACACGGTCCATCACCCCGTGCAGTTCGGGGGTGCCGCGCCCGCCCGGGCCGACGAAGCCGACGGCGTGCGAGTCGTCGACCATGACCATCGCGTCGTACCGGTCGGCCAGATCGCAGATCTCGGCGAGCGGCGCGACATAGCCGTCCATGGAGAACACGCCGTCGGTCACGATCAGCCGGCGGCGCGCGTCCTGCGACTCCTTGAGCCTGGCCTCCAGCTCGGCGAGGTCGCGGTTGGCGTACCGCAGGCGGCGGGCCTTGGAGAGGCGGATGCCGTCGATGATGCTGGCGTGGTTGAGGGCGTCGGAGATGACCGCGTCCTCCGCGCCGAGCAGGGTCTCGAAGACTCCGCCGTTGGCGTCGAAGCAGGAGGAGTAGAGGATCGTGTCCTCCTGGCCGAGGAACGCGGAGAGGCGCTGCTCCAGCTCCTTGTGGATCTCCTGCGTACCGCAGATGAAGCGTACGGAGGCCATTCCGTACCCCCAGCGGTCGAGCGCGTCCTTGGCGGCGGCGACGACGTCGGGGTGGTCGGCGAGACCGAGATAGTTGTTGGCGCAGAAGTTGAGTACCTCACCGGCGGCGCCGCCCTCGGTGACGGCGACCGCCGCGCTCTGCGGGGTGGAGATGACACGCTCGGGCTTGAAGAGACCGGCGTCGCGGATCTCGTCGAGGGTGGCGGACAGATCGTCCCGTACGGACGCGAACATCAACTTGCTCCCTTTGTCTTGAGGCTCGGTTCGCCTCCGGGGCGCTGCATGTCGATGCCGACGGTCGACCGTGCTCGGTCCGCTCGTACCTCACGGACCTGCGCGCGCTCTCCCTCTCGGCACCGACCGCGCCCCTTCGGCTCACTCGCCGAGGTGGCCCGGGGTTGTCGTGGTCGGAGTTCTTGGTCGGCCGGGGTGGTTCGGTTTACGCGGTCCAGTCGAGGATGATCTTGCCGCTGCGCGCGGAGGAGGCCTCCTCGAACGCGGCGTCGAAGTCCCGGTACCCGTAGCTGCCCGTGATGACGGGGGTGAGATCGAGCCCGCCTTCGAGCAGGACCGTCATCGCGTACCAGGTCTCGAACATCTCCCGGCCGTAGATCCCCTTGATCGTGATCATGGACGTGACGATCTTCGACCAGTCGACGGCGAACTCCTCGGCGGGTAGCCCGAGCATCGCGATCCTGCCCCCGTGCGTCATGTTGTCGACCATGTCGCGCAGCGCCTCGGGGCGGCCTGACATCTCCAGACCGATGTCGAAGCCCTCCTTGAGGCCGAGCCGCCGCTGTGCCTCCGCGATACCGATACCGGCGGCCGAGACATCGAGGGCGAGGGTGGCGCCGGCCTTGCGGGCGAGGGCGAGACGGTGCGGGCTGACATCGGTGATCACCACATTGCGCGCTCCGGCGTGCCGGGCGACGGCCGCCGCCATGATGCCGATGGGGCCCGCGCCGGTGATCAGTACGTCCTCGCCAACCAGCGGGAAGGAGAGCGCGGTGTGCACGGCGTTGCCGAAGGGGTCGAAGATCGCGGCGACATCGAGGTCCACCGGGGCGCGGTGCACCCAGACGTTCTCGGCGGGCAGGGCGACATACTCGGCGAACGCGCCGTCGCGGCCGACACCGAGTCCGACGGTGCTGCGGCAGAGATGGCGGCGGCCTGCGAGACAGTTGCGGCACCTGCCGCAGACGAGATGGCCCTCGCCGCTGACGAGATCGCCGACGGCGACGTCCCGTACGTCGGCGCCCACGGCGGCGACCTCGCCGACGAACTCGTGCCCCAGGACCCTGGGGGTGGTCACGGCCTGTCTGGCCCAGCCGTCCCAGGCACGGATATGCAGGTCGGTGCCGCAGATACCGGTACGGAGCACCTCGATCAGCACATCACCGGGCCCGGTCTCCGGCTCCGGTACGTCCGTGAGCCACAGGCCCGGCTCGGCATTCCGTTTCACAAGTGCCTTCATGGGCGTGGCTCCCGGCGTACTGGTGCTGATCGTGCTGGCGCGATGTCCGTGGTACGGACATGGATGTCGTCCGTGGTGCGGACATCGGTGATCATTGTTCGGTGTCCGGGCACCAATCTGCCGAGCACCGGCCGTCCAGTCCATCGAGGATTTCTTAACCGGCCCAACAGCGCAGCTTCACGCGCCCGCGCGACTGCGCCTGCGGCACCGGCGGGGGCGCCGGGCGGGGG
>NZ_LATD01000124.1 GCF_000981895.1 Streptomyces odonnellii
TCTCAGTCCCAGTGTGGCCGGTCGCCCTCTCAGGCCGGCTACCCGTCGTCGCCTTGGTAGGCCATCACCCCACCAACAAGCTGATAGGCCGCGGGCTCATCCTCCACCGCCGGAGCTTTCAACCCTCCCCCATGCAGAGAAGAGTATTATCCGGTATTAGACCCCGTTTCCAGGGCTTGTCCCAGAGTGAAGGGCAGATTGCCCACGTGTTACTCACCCGTTCGCCACTAATCCACCCCGAAAGGCTTCATCGTTCGACTTGCATGTGTTAAGCACGCCGCCAGCGTTCGTCCTGAGCCAGGATCAAACTCTCCGTGAATGCGCACCGGATATCCGGCACCACACACGAGAGCGGAACCACCAGCCGGAATAAGACCAGTGGTCCACAGCGTCCTCGCTGTGTATTTTTCTTCAAAGGAACCACAACCAGCCGGAACAGAAACCGTTCCCGCCGGTCGGGGTATCAACATATCTGGCGTTGACTTTTGGCACGCTGTTGAGTTCTCAAGGAACGGACGCTTCCTTCGTACTCACCCTTCCGGGCTTTCCTCCGGGCTTTTCCCTTCGGTCTTGCGTCTCCGACTTTATCAGACTTTATCGAGTCGGATTTTCCTTCCTTCCGGGAAGGCACTGGGCAGGTCTTTCGCCCCGGCTTCCCCCTCAGGTGGAGCCGTAAACGTACTGGAGCGGGGGGCGTCGACGCAAATCGAGGCCCCCCGGTCCCGTAGCCGGCGTCAGATGGCTGTCGCCGGACGGTCGTTGCGGGGGTCAGACCTCGACGACGACCGGGAGGATCATCGGGCGCCGGCGGTAGGTGTCGGAGACCCACTTGCCCACCGTGCGGCGTACGAGCTGCTGGAGCTGGTGCGGTTCCGCGACGCCGTCCTGGGCCGATCTCGCGATGGCCTCTTCGACCTTGGGCAGTACGGCGCCGAACGCCGCGTCCTCGATACCGGAGCCGCGGGCCTGGAAGTGCGGGCCGCCGACGACCTTGCCGGTGGTGGAGTCGACCACCACGAAGACCGAGATGATGCCCTCGTCGCCGAGGATGCGGCGGTCCTTGAGGGAGGTCTCGGTGACATCGCCGACCGAGAGTCCGTCGACGTACACATAACCGGCCTGGACCTTGCCCACGATCTTGGCCCTGCCGTCGACGAGGTCGACGACCACTCCGTCCTCGGCGATGACGATGTGGTCCTTGGGGACCCCGGTCAGCGCGCCCAGTTCGGCGTTGGCCCGCAGATGGCGCCATTCGCCGTGGACCGGCATCAGGTTCCTGGGCCGGCAGATGTTGTAGAAGTACAGCAGCTCGCCGGCCGAGGCATGGCCGGAGACATGGACCTTGGCGTTGCCCTTGTGGACGACGTTCGCGCCCCAGCGGGTCAGACCGTTGATGACGCGGTAGACGGCGTTCTCGTTGCCCGGGATGAGCGAGGAGGCCAGGATCACCGTGTCGCCCTGGACGATCCGGATCTGGTGGTCGCGGTTGGCCATCCGGGAGAGGGCGGCCATCGGTTCGCCCTGCGAGCCGGTGCAGACGAGGACGATCTCGTGATCGGGGAGGTCGTCGAGCGTCTTGACGTCGACGACCAGGCCCGTGGGCACCCTGAGATAGCCGAGATCGCGGGCGATGCCCATGTTGCGGACCATCGAGCGGCCGACGAAGGCGACCCTGCGGCCGTATTCGTGGGCGGCGTCGAGGATCTGCTGGATCCGGTGGACATGGCTGGCGAAGCTGGCCACGATGATGCGCTTCTGGGCGCTGCCGAAGACCTGGCGCAGGACATTCGAGATGTCGCGCTCCGGCGGGACGAAGCCCGGGACCTCGGCGTTGGTGGAGTCGGCCAGCAGCAGATCGATGCCCTCCTCGCCGAGCCTGGCGAAGGTGGGCAGATCGGTCAGTCTGCGGTCCAGCGGAAGCTGGTCCATCTTGAAGTCGCCTGTGTGGACGGCCATGCCCGCGGGGGTGCGGATGGCGACGGCCAGGGCGTCGGGGATGGAGTGGTTGACGGCGACGAACTCGCAGTCGAAGGGGCCGATGCGCTCGCGGTGGCCCTCGGTGACCTCAAGGGTGTACGGGCGGATACGGTGCTCCTGGAGCTTCGCCTCGATCAGTGCGAGGGTCAGCTTGGAGCCGATCAGCGGGATGTCGTTCTTCAGCCGGAGCAGAAACGGGACACCGCCGATATGGTCCTCGTGGCCGTGCGTGAGCACGATGCCGTCGATGTCGTCGAGACGGTCCCGGATGGTGGTGAAGTCCGGCAGGATCAGATCGACCCCGGGCTGTTCCTCCTCCGGGAAGAGGACGCCGCAGTCGACGATGAGCAGACGGCCGTTGTACTCGAAGACCGTCATGTTGCGGCCGATCTCGCCGAGACCGCCGAGCGGGGTGACGCGCAGGCCGTTCTTGGGCAGCTTCGGCGGGGCACCGAGTTCAGGATGCGGATGACTCAAAAGACTCTCCTCACCACACGCGCCACGTACCGCTGAGGCACGTGGCGCGCATGACATTCGTGCACTTGCTGTTGTCTTGTTGACTGTTTTGTTGGTGTTTCGTTGAGCTTGTTGACCGACCCTTCGGTTTGCTGACAGGTCGGTCGGTGGATCGATGGATCCGCTGTCTTCGCTTATTCAGTTGTGAAGTCAATGATTAGAGCTGTACCCCGCCGGCCGCGAGATCGATCTTGAGCTGGGCGGTTTCCTGGGGCGACAGTTCCACGAGCGGGAGCCGCAGCGGTCCCGCGGGAAGCTTCCGGAGCGCGAGGGCGGCCTTGGTGGTGATGACGCCCTGGGTCCTGAACATCCCGGTGAAGACCGGCAGCAGCTTCTGGTGGATCTCGGTGGCCTTCTGCACATCACCGGTGAGGTGGGCGTCGAGCAGTTCGCGCAGCTCCGGGGTGACCACATGGCCGACGACGGAGACAAAGCCGACCGCGCCGACCGAGAGCAGCGGCAGATTGAGCATGTCGTCGCCCGAGTACCAGGCGAGGCCGGACCGGGCGATGGCCCAGCTCGCACGGCCGAGGTCGCCCTTGGCGTCCTTGTTGGCGACGATGCGCGGGTGCTCGGCGAGCCGGACGATCGTCTCGGTGTCAATGGGGACGCCGCTGCGGCCCGGGATGTCGTACAGCATCACCGGCAGCTCCGTGGCGTCGGCGATGGCGGTGAAGTGCCGGAAGAGACCTTCCTGCGGCGGCTTGTTGTAGTACGGCGTGACGGCGAGCAGGCCGTGCGCGCCGGCGCGTTCCGCGGCGCGGGCCAGCTCCAGGCTGTGGCGGGTGTCATTGGTGCCGACGCCGGCGACGATATGGGCCCGGTCTCCCACGGCCTCCAGAACGGCCCGTACGAGCTGGTCTTTCTCCGCGTCGCTGGTGGTCGGCGACTCACCGGTGGTGCCGTTCAGGATCAGGCCGTCGTTGCCCGCGTCCACGAGATGGACGGCGAGCCGCTGGGCACCGTCGAGGTCGAGTGCGCCGTCCGCCGTGAAGGGCGTGACCATGGCGGTGAGGACCCGCCCGAAGGGGGTCTGCGGAGTGGAGATCGGAGCCATGGGTAACACGCTACTCGCTGCTCAGCTCACCGTGTCCCTTTGGGGGACGGGACGAGGCGGGACAAGAGGAGCCCGGCACTGCCTGCTCGGGGGTTCAAGCAGTGCCGGGTCCGTTTGATCAGCCTAGATGAACTTCTCGAAACGCCGCAATACGGACGCATCACCCCGGAGACCGCACATCCGTGCTCCCGGCGGGGCTCCGCCCCTGTCCTGAACAGGAGCTAAGGGGCGATACGCCCATTGGCATTGAAGGCCGCATGAGTGAGGGGCATGAGCTTCGACCAGTGCTCCTCCATGCGCTCTCCGACCATCTCGATCTCGCGCTGCGGGAAGGACGGCACCTTCGCCTGTTCGTGTTGGGTGCGCAGACCGAGGAAGTGCATCAGCGAGCGCGCGTTGCACGTCGCGTACATCGACGAGAACAGTCCGACCGGCAGGACCGCGCGGGCGACCTCACGGGCCACACCGGCGGCCAGCATCTCCTTATACGCCTCGTACGCCTGCACGTAGGAGTCCTTCATCGCGCGCTCGGTGATCTCCTGCTGGGCGGCGCTGCCGTGCACGAACTGGTATTTGCCGGGGCGGCCCTGCTGGACCAGCTTGCGGTCCTCGCCGGGGACATAGAAAACCGGCTGGAGGTTGCGGTAGCGGCCCGACTCCTCGTTGTACGAGTTGTGGACGACGATTCCCGCCGCCACGAAGTTGTGCCAGGGGCCCTCGACGGAGAGGTCGTACGTCATCTCCTCGCCGTCCCCGGTGACCGAGACGACCGGGTCCGGGCCGGCCGGGGCGGGCTCACGCCCGGCGACGGAGCCGCTTTCCGCCAGCACGGTGTCGCCCGCCGCCAGCTCGCCCGCCTTGCGCCAGCCGGCCGGGGTCAGGACGGCGTGGTCCACCGTGGCCCGCAGCTCACGGCCGCCGGCCGTGACGATCCTGAGCAGCGGCTTCACGCCCGACTCGATGACATCGGCGATACGGGCCCGGCGGGCGGCCAGGGTCTCCTCGTCGTAGCAGCGGACCTCGGTACGGCGGTCCGCCGCGTCCTGGTGCCAGCGGCGGTGGAGCTCGGCGATGGTCAGGCGGCGAGGGGTTTCCGTATCGCTCCCGAGGGTGATCTCCGTGCCGCCGGCGACGCACCAGCCGACGCGGTGCCGCATGAACTCGCGGAAGACGAAGATCGGGGCGCTGACGAAGAAGGTCATCGAGTTGTGCTCGAAGGGGCTGCCGTGGCGGTCCCGCATCAGAAAGTTGATCAGCCCCTTCGAGCGCTCCGGGTCCTTGGACAGCTCTTCCAGGGACTGCTCGCCCGCGGTGGACACACGCGCGGCCCACAGCACATCGCTGTCACTGGCGGAGTGCTTCACCAGATCGACGGTGACATCGCTGCGGAAGCCGGGCCTGGTCTCCGTGGTCTCTGCGGAACTGTCGGCGGGGGTGTCGCTCACCGGCGGGGGTCCTTCCATCGCGTCGCTCGGGCGGCGCCCACTCTACGGCGCGGCACTGACAGTCCGGTGAGCCGTACGCTGATCAGGCCGTCTCCTGCCGCGGTGCCGCCGCACAAGGGGCGGCGCTGACTCGTCCGGCCCCCTGGGGTGGTCCGGTGCGGTGCGCGATCGGTAGCCTCACGAGGCACAGCAATCGAGCGTGCATGTGAGTGAGGATCAGTCGTGCCCCTGCCCTTCCTGACGGCCGACCGGGCTTTTGACGCGACCAACGAGGATGTCGCGCTGCCGTTCGACGATCATGACCAATGGCGGCGTCCGTACCGCCCCGGCCCCTGGCGGGTGGTGGCGGCCGCGCTGCTACTGCTGCTCGCCTCCTTCGTACTGCTGGCGGCGATGATCATCGCCTTCGCCGGTGCCGTGCCGGGTGCCACGCTGTGTCTGGGCCTCGCCCTGGTGGTGATCGCCGTCGCGCTGCGGCTGCTGCGGGTCGGGGCGTGGGTGAGCCGGCACGGGGTGCGGCGGGTGGCTCTGCTCCGGACCACGACCGTGGCCTGGGACCGGATCACCGCCGTACGGACGGTCCAGCAGCCGGTGCGCTGGCTGGGGCTGCCCCGTACCGTCCAGGGGCAGGCGCTTGTCGCCGTCCGCCGGAAGGGCGAGGCGCTGCCGCTGCTGACCGACCACAACGCGGATTTCCTGGCGCGGACCGAGGCCTTCGACCGGGCGGCCGACACGGTCGAGGTCTGGGGCGACGAATACCGCCGCCCCGAGGAGCAGCGGCGCCACTGACCGCGTCCGAGGTCCGCGTGACCCTGGGGTTGGTCAGCACACGGGGTGGTCAGCACCTCGTACGGGCTATGCGGCCCGTACACCGTTGACGCGCACACATGGAGCGGGGTCCGGCCTCTTCGGCCGGACCCCGCTCTTCGTGCTCACTGCTCTTCGCGCTCCGCGCTCTTCGTGCCGCTGTCTCAGGCCTGGACCGGCTTGCCGTCATGGAGTGCGATGGCCCGCTGCATGGCCTTGCGGGCGCGCGGGGTGTCCCGGGCGTCGTGGTAGGCGATGGCGAGGCGGAACCAGCAGCGCCAGTCGTCGGGCGAGTCCTCGGTCTGCGCCCTGCGCTCGGCGAAGACGGCGTCGGCGGACGCGCGGTCGATCCGGCCGCCGGGCGTACGGACCAGTTCGTCCACGGGCAGTCCGCCCTCGGCGTCCAGCTCGGCCGCGAGCCGGTTGGCGCGGCTGACGAACTGGGTGTTCTTCCAGAGGAACCAGACGCCGATGACCGGCAGGACCAGGACCGCGACACCGAGAGCGACGGTGAGTGCGGTGCCCTGCTTGATCAGCAGCACTCCGCGGCTGCCGGCCAGGACGAAGTAGATGACCAGGACGGCGGCCGTGACGCAGTAGGTGATCTTCGCACGCATGGGTGTCAGCTCGGGTCGGGTCGGCTCGGAATGGACAGATCGGTGCAGGTCGGTGCAGGTCGGTCAGTAAGTCAGTGCAGGTCGATCGGTACGGGTCGGTCAGTTCAGGTCGAGGAAGTGTTCCAGGCCGTAGGTGAGCCCCGGGGCCGAGGACACCCGCCGTACGCCCAGCAGGATGCCCGGCATGAAGCTGCTGTGGTGCAGGGAGTCATGGCGGATGGTGAGGGTCTCGCCCTCGCCGCCCAGGATGACCTCCTGGTGCGCCAGCAGGCCCCGGAGCCGTACGGAGTGCACCGGCACGCCGTCGACATCCGCGCCGCGCGCGCTCTCCAGCCCCGTGGCCGTGGCGTCGGGCTGCGGGCCGAGACCGGCGTCAGCGCGGGCCGCGGCGATGAGCTGGGCGGTGCGCTGCGCGGTGCCGGACGGCGCGTCGACCTTGTTCGGGTGGTGCAGCTCGATGACCTCGACCGATTCGAACCAGCGGGCGGCCGTCTCGGAGAACTTCATCGTGAGGACCGCGCCGATGGAGAAGTTCGGCGCGACCAGCACGCCGGTCTCCGGGGAGCCGGCCAGCAGCTCCCTGAGCCGCGTCAGCCGCTCCTCGTTCCAGCCGGTGGTGCCGGCGACCGCGTGGATGCCATGGCGTACGCAGAAGTCGAGGTTGTCCAGCACCGCGGCGGGGGTGGTCAGCTCCACCGCGACCTGGGCGCCGGCGTCGGCCAGGGACTCCAGCTTGTCGCCCTGGTCGAGGGCGGCGACCAGTTCCAGGTCGTCGGCGGCCTCGACGGCCCGTACGGCCTCGGAGCCGATACGGCCCTTGGCACCGAGAACGGCCACACGCAGCTTGCTCATCGCTCTGTTTCCTTAACGCCTCAACGGCTGAGGGCCTACGGCTTACGGCTTCGGGGACGGGGGCTCTTCGAGGACGGGGTTTTCGGGAACGGGGGCCTTCGCGAACGGCGGAAGCCCGGTGCGGACAGCCCGGTCAGGAGACCGCCTCGTCGAGACGCGCCGCCTGCTTGTCCTTCAGCGGGCCTATGACGGAGAGCGAGGGCCTGTGCCCCAGCACATCACGGGCCACCGCCCGGACATCGTCGGGGGTGACCGCGGCTATCCGCCCCAGCATCTCGTCCACCGACATCTGGGCGCCCCAGCACAGCTCGCTCTTGCCGATACGGTTCATCAGCGCCCCGGTGTCCTCCAGGCCCAGGACCGTCGAACCGGAGAGCTGGCCGATCGCGCGATGGATCTCCTCGTCGCCGAGGCCCTCGGCACAGACGCGGTCCAGTTCGTCGCGGCAGATCTTCAGTACGTCGTGGACCTGGCTGGGCCGGCAGCCCGCGTACACCCCGAAGAGCCCGCAGTCGGCGAAGCCCGAGGTGTACGAGTACACGCTGTAGGCGAGGCCGCGCTTCTCCCGTACCTCCTGGAAGAGCCGGGAGCTCATACCGCCGCCGAGGGCCGTGTTCAGTACGCCGAGTGCCCAGCGGCGCTCGTCGGTACGGGACAGTCCCGGCATTCCGAGGACGACATGGGCCTGCTCGGTCCTGCGGTCGAGCAGTTCGACCTTGCCCGCGGTGCGTACGGCCCGGCTGCCGTCGCGGGGTGCGACGGGCACGGCGTCCGTACGGGACAGCGCGCCGGCTTTTTCGAACGCCTTGCGGACCTGCCGTACCACCGTGGCGTGGTCGACGTTGCCCGCGGCGGCGACGATCAGATGCCTCGGGTCGTAGTGCTTCTTGTAGAAGCGCGCGATCCGGTCGCGGTCCAGGTCGTTGACGGTGTCAACGGTGCCGAGGACCGGGCGGCCGAGGGGGGTGTCGCCGAACATGGTGTGCGCGAACAGGTCGTGCACGCAGTCGCCCGGGTCGTCCTCCGTCATGGCGATCTCTTCGAGGACGACTCCGCGCTCGGCGTCGACATCGGCGGCCTCGATGAGCGAGCCGGTCAGCATGTCGCAGACCACGTCGATGGCGAGCGGCAGATCGGTGTCAAGCACCCGCGCGTAGTAGCAGGTGTACTCCTTCGCCGTGAAGGCGTTCATCTCGCCGCCGACCGCGTCGATGGCCGAGGAGATGTCGAGGGCGCTGCGCCTGCTGGTGCCCTTGAAGAGGAGGTGTTCCAGATAGTGGGTGGCGCCGTTGAGGGCGGGCGTCTCGTCGCGTGAGCCGACCTGCACCCAGATGCCGAAGGTCGCCGAGCGGACCGTGGGCAGGGTTTCGGTGACGACGCGCAGACCGCCGGGGAGGGTCGTACGGCGGACGGTGCCAATGCCGTCCCGGCCCTTGAGCAGGGTTTGGGTACGGGCGACGGCCCGCGCCTCGGATGAGGTGCGGGCCGTCGCCTGGAAGCCGGCCGTCACTGGGTCGCTTCGTCCTTCGCCTCTTCGGAGTCCGCGGTCTCCTCGCCCTCGATCACGGGGATGAGGGAGAGCTTGCCGCGCTGGTCGATCTCGGCGATCTCGACCTGGACCTTCTGGCCGACACCGAGGACGTCCTCGACGTTCTCCACACGCTTGCCGCCGGCGAGCTTGCGGATCTGCGAGATGTGCAGCAGTCCGTCCTTGCCGGGGAGCAGCGACACGAACGCGCCGAACGTGGTCGTCTTGACGACCGTGCCCAGATAGCGCTCGCCGACCTCCGGCATGGTCGGGTTGGCGATGCCGTTGATCGTGGCGCGGGCGGCCTCGGCGGCCGGTCCGTCGGCGGCACCGATGTAGATGGTGCCGTCGTCCTCGATCGTGATGTCGGCGCCGGTGTCCTCCTGGATCTGGTTGATCATCTTGCCCTTGGGGCCGATGACCTCGCCGATCTTGTCCACCGGGATCTTGACGGTGATGATCCGCGGGGCGTTCGGGGACATCTCGTCCGGGACGTCGATGGCCTCGTTCATCACATCGAGGATGTGGAGGCGGGCGTCGCGGGCCTGCTTCAGCGCGGCGGCCAGGACCGAGGCGGGGATGCCGTCGAGCTTGGTGTCGAGCTGGAGCGCGGTGACGAAGGTCTTCGTACCGGCGACCTTGAAGTCCATGTCACCGAAGGCGTCCTCCGCACCGAGGATGTCGGTGAGGGTGACGTAGTGGGTCTCGCCGTCGATCTCCTGGGAGATCAGGCCCATGGCGATACCGGCGACGGGGGCCTTGAGCGGCACACCGGCGTTCAGCATCGACATGGTGGAGGCGCAGACCGAGCCCATGGAGGTGGAGCCGTTGGAGCCCAGCGCCTCGGAGACCTGGCGGATGGCGTACGGGAACTCCTCGCGCGTCGGCAGCACCGGTACGAGCGCGCGCTCGGCCAGGGCGCCGTGGCCGATCTCGCGGCGCTTGGGCGAGCCGACGCGGCCGGTCTCCCCGGTGGAGTACGGCGGGAAGTTGTAGTTGTGCATGTAGCGCTTGCGCGTCACCGGGGAGAGCGTGTCGAGCTGCTGCTCCATCCGGAGCATGTTCAGCGTGGTGACACCCAGGATCTGGGTCTCGCCGCGCTCGAACAGCGCCGAGCCGTGGACCCGCGGAATGGCCTCGACCTCGGCGGCGAGCGTACGGATGTCCGTGACGCCACGGCCGTCGATACGGATCTTGTCCTTGATGACACGCTCACGGACCAGGGACTTGGTCAGCGAGCGGTAGGCGGCGGAGATCTCCTTCTCGCGGCCCTCGAACTGCGGGAGGAGCTTCTCCCCGGCGAGGACCTTGACCCGGTCCAGCTCGTTCTCGCGCTCCTGCTTGCCCGCGATGGTGAGCGCCTGGGCCAGCTCGGACCTGACGGCCGAGGTGAGGGCTTCCAGGACGTCGTCCTCGTAGTCGAGGAAGATCGGGAACTCGCCGGTGGGCTTGGCGGCCTTGGCGGCGAGGTCCGACTGCGCCTTGCAGAGGACCTTGATGAAGGGCTTCGCGGCTTCCAGACCGGCGGCGACGATCTCCTCGGTGGGGGCCTCGGCGCCGTCCTTGACGAGCTGGATGGTGTTCTCGGTGGCCTCGGCCTCGACCATCATGATCGCGACATCGCCGTCGTCCAGCACACGGCCCGCGACGACCATGTCGAAGACCGCGTCCTCCAGCTCCGTATGGGTCGGGAAGGCGACCCACTGGCCCTTGATCAGGGCGACACGGGTGCCGCCGATAGGACCGGAGAAGGGGAGGCCCGCGAGCTGCGTGGAGCAGGAGGCGGCGTTGATCGCGACCACGTCGTAGAGGTGGTCGGGGTTGAGCGCCATGATCGTCTCGACGACCTGGATCTCGTTGCGCAGGCCCTTCTTGAAGGACGGGCGCAGCGGGCGGTCGATGAGCCGGCAGGTGAGGATGGCGTCCTCGGAGGGGCGGCCCTCGCGGCGGAAGAAGGAGCCGGGGATCTTGCCGGCCGCGTACATCCGCTCCTCGACGTCGACCGTCAGGGGGAAGAAGTCGAGCTGGTCCTTGGGCTTCTTGGAAGCGGTGGTGGCCGACAGCACCATGGTGTCGTCGTCCAGGTAGGCGACGGCGGAACCGGCGGCCTGGCGGGCGAGCCTGCCCGTCTCGAAGCGGATGGTACGGGTGCCGAAGGTGCCGTTGTCGATAACGGCCTCGGCGTAGTGGGTCTCGTTCTCCACTAGTGCTTTCTCCTCGTCTTCGTCCAGTGCCCGTGTGGCAGGGGACGTGGCGGAGAAGCGCTCCTTGGTGCGGGCCGGTCTTCGATCGAAGCACCCGGGGCGAGCGGCTCGGGCCGCGTGCCCTTCCGGGGGCCACTACCGAGGACCGGCGGCGGCGGAGTTCGCTCCTCCTATTGTCGTCTGTTCAGTTGTGCTCGTGCGTCCAGATTACTGAGCTTCGCCGCGGGATGACATTCCGGTTGTCCCGGGCGGGGCGACGGCGGCGCCCCGTGCATACGGCGCGGTGTCTCGTACGGCCCCGTACATACGGCGAAGGGAGCGGTCCCCGGATGTGGGAACCGCTCCCTTCACGGTGTCTTACTTGGCACCGCCCGCCGCGCCGCGGCGGATGCCGAGGCGGTCGACCAGGGTACGGAAGCGCTGGATGTCCTTCTTGGCCAGGTACTGCAGCAGCCGGCGGCGCTGGCCGACCAGGATCAGCAGACCGCGCCGGGAGTGGTGGTCGTGCTTGTGGGTCTTGAGGTGCTCGGTCAGGTCCGAGATCCGGCGCGACAGCATGGCGACCTGGACCTCGGGGGAGCCGGTGTCACCTTCCTTGGTGCCGAACTCGGTCATGATCTGCTTCTTCGTAGCGGCGTCGAGTGACACGCGTACTCCTCGTGAGGCTTCGTGGCCACCGAGTGCCCCAGGTCGAATACTCTGGGGAGCTTCCATTACTCGGGAGGCTGGGGGTCCGCCGGGCGCTGACCGAGGAGGCGGTGCTCCGGGGTCACATACACAGACGGCCGCCGAACAGCGTACCAGCCAGTTGGCACACCACGTGCCAAAGTATCCGCGGGCCTACTGGCTGCCTACTAGGTCCTGTCCGGTCGATCTTCGTGGATCAGCCCGGGGCGGCTGGTGGAGGGGGTCCCTCCCGTGCCGTTCAGGCTACGGGGGAGCATCGGAAGGCGGAGGATCGTTCTCGTACTGGACGTACTTGGACGACTCCGACAACGCAGCGAGGCGCCGTGCCAGGCGTTCCGGGCCCGCGAAGATCGGCCGGACAGGGCCTAGCTGGTGAGGGCGCGGGCCGCGGTGAAGATGTCGAGTACGGCGAGGCAGAGCGGTACGAGCGAGAGCAGTACGGCGCCCTCGGTCAGGTCGAGGAGCCGGCCCCAGAAGGGCGAGAGGCCCTTGCGGGGGATGATCAGGCCGATCGCAGTGATCAGGGCCGCGCCCGCGGCGACGGCGGCGGCGAGCCAGATCGTACGGATGTCGAGGGCGCCGCGGTCGCCGTACACCAGGAGTTCCCTGACCGGGTCGGCAGGCGGGTTCAGGGAGAGGCCGAGGATCAGCAGCGCGATCGCGGAGATGCCCGCGACGAGCACGCAGGTGACCTGCGAGGTGTAGCGGAAGAGCCGGGAGCGCAGCAGCATCGCGAGGCCGGCGGCGAGTGCGAGGACCTGGCCCCACACGGTGTCCGAGAAACCGAGGACCGCGGCGGCGCCGACCACGACGGCGGCGCAGCCGCCGACCAGGCCGAGCAGCATCTCGTGGCCGCGGCGGGCCTGGGCGGCGATGCGCTCGGCGTCGACGGGTTCGCCGACGGGGGCGGCGTTCGGATCGGCGAAGGTGTCGTCGCCGAAGTCGGCTCCGGCGGCGCGCGGGGTGGCGTAGCCGATGGGCAGCCGTGCGAAGCGGGCGGAGAGTCCCGGCAGGAAGGCGACGATGCCGATGGCGACCGGGGCGCAGACGGCGGCGGTGCCGGTGGCCGATGCCTCGGTCAGGATCATCACGAACGTGGCGAGGGTGCCGACGGTGGCCAGGAAGGTGGCGGCGACGAACGGGGCGTCGCCGCTCGGGGTGAGTGCGACAAGGGCGACGGACGCGACCAGGACCGTGACACAGCCGAGGAGGAACTGGAGCCGGCCGGGGCCCTGTCCGGCGTCGGGACCGATGATCCCGGAGCCGCCGATCAGCAGCAGCGGAAGCGCGCCGAGTCCGAGGGCGACGGCGCTTGAGCGGTCCGCGTACACCCGCGCCCGTACGCCCGCGAAGGCGGTGAGCAGCAGACCGGCCGCGCCCGCGATGACGCCGGGGAGGCTGTGCATGTCGTGGCGTACCGGGTCGGCGAACCAGAGGACGAAGCCCATCAGGACCAGCAGCAGGACTCCGCCCACGAGCCCGGCGGAGCGCAGGAGTTCGTCGCTCCAGAGGTGGCGGTCGCGGCGGACGGCGGAGGCGACGGCGTCCGAGACGTCGTCGAAGACCGCGGGCGGCAGGGATTCCGCGAAGGGACGCAGGCTCAGGACCTCGCCGTCGAGCACCTGCTGGGCCGCGAGGGTACGGGCGCTGTCGAGTACGGTGCCGTCCCGCCTGACCAGGTGGTATCCGGTGGGGGTGCCCGCCGTCTGGGTCTGGCCGGTCAGTCTGAGGATCTCCGGGTGGACGTCGGCGACGGCGATGTCCTCCGGGAGCGCGACATCGATCCTGCTGTCCGGCGCCACGACAGTGACGCGGCAGAAGCCCGTCGCTGCGGTCGTACTCACGTGTCCGTCCCCCTGATTCGCGGTTGCGCACGATGCGCGCGCCACCCTACCGGGACCGGTGGCGCGGGGCTGCAAGTAGGATCGCGGTCGCGCGGAGGGAGGCCGTCGCCACGGGGGCGCCGGTACGGAACTGCCCGTCCGTCTTGAGGGATTGATGCGCCGGTGAGCCAGATAGTCGTCAAACGCCCACCGCGGTCCCTTCCGCCGGAAGTGCCCGCGGACGCACTGGCCCTGGAGCCGCCGCCCGAACTGCCGCGCGGGCAGCGGGAGGGCATGCTGATGCAGGTCCTGCCGGTGCTCGGCATGGGCTCGTCGGTGGTCTTCTTCTTCTCGCCGCAGGCACCTCCGTTCATGCGGATCATGGGCGTGCTGATGCTGTTCTCGACGCTCGCGATGGTGATCGCGCAGATCGTCAGATTCCGCCGCGGTACGCAGGGGCAAATTGCCGATGTCCGGCGTGACTACCTCAAGTACCTCGCGCAGACGCGTCGTACGGTGCGCAGGACGGCGCGTGCGCAGCGCGACGCCCAGCTCTTTCTGCATCCCGCTCCGGAACAGCTCTGGTCGGTGGTGGCCGAGGGGTCGCGGGTGTGGGAGCGGCGGGTCGGGGACCGGGACTTCGGGCAGCTCAGGATCGGTCTCGGCGCGCAGCAGCTCGCCACTCCGCTGATCGCGCCGGACACGGCGCCGGTGGACGAACTCGAGCCGCTGTGCGCGGGGGCGATGCAGCAGTTCCTCGCGGTGCACGGCTCGCTGGACGGGCTGCCGATGGCCGTGTCGATGCGTGCCTTTTACCACGTGACGGTGTCCGGTGAGCCGGAGTCGGCGCACTCGGCGGCGCGCGCTCTGGTGGCGCAGCTCGTGACGCTGCACTCGCCGGAGGATGTGATGGTCGCGGTGGTGGCCGCGCCGGGGGCGGTCGCGCGCTGGGACTGGACGAAGTGGCTGCCGCACACACAGGTGCCCGGGCAGATCGACGGCGCCGGTACGAAGCGGCTGTTCGGCGACGATCTCGGGGAGCTGGAGCAGCTTCTGCGCGGCAGGCTCGACGGACGGCCCCGGTTCGGCCGGGACAGCCAGCCGGTGCTGGACCAGCCGCATGTGGTGGTCGTGCTGGACGGCGGGATGGTGCCGCCGGACTCGTTGTTCGCGGCGGCCGAGGGGCTCCAGGGCGTGACGATCGTGGAGGTCGTCCCGGGCGAGCTGGACGAGCCGCGCGGCGGTCTGTCCGTGGTGGTGCGGCCGGGGCGGCTGCGGCTGGAGTCCGGCGCGGGCCTCGCGTACGAGGGTGTGCCGGACGGGATCTCGCTGCCGGCCGCCGAGGCGCTCGCGCGGCAGCTCGCCCCGCTGCGCACGGGCGGTGGCGACGAGGACGAACCGCTGCTCGCCAACCTGGACTTCACGGATCTGCTCAATCTCGGCGACGCGGGGGCGGTCGATGTGACCCGCACCTGGCGGCCCCGCTCGACCGCCGAGCGGCTGCGGGTGCCGATCGGGGTCGGTGAGGACGGCCAGCCGGTGATGCTGGACCTCAAGGAGGCGGCGCAGGAGGGCATGGGGCCGCACGGGCTCTGTGTCGGCGCGACCGGTTCCGGCAAGTCGGAGCTGCTGCGGACGCTGGTGCTGGGGCTCGCCGTCACGCACTCCTCGGAGACGCTGAACTTCGTGCTCGCGGACTTCAAGGGCGGCGCGACCTTCGCGGGGATGTCGCAGATGCCGCATGTGGCGGCGGTCATCACCAACCTGGCGGACGATCTGACCCTGGTCGACCGGATGGGCGACGCGATCCGCGGTGAACTCCAGCGCCGTCAGGAGCTGCTGCGTTCGGCGGGCAACTACGCCAATATCCACGACTACGAGAAGGCGCGGGCGGCGGGCGCGGCGCTGGAGCCGCTGGCCTCGCTGGTGCTGGTGATCGACGAGTTCTCCGAACTGCTCACCGCGAAGCCCGACTTCATCGACATGTTCATCCAGATCGGCCGGATCGGCCGCTCCCTGGGCGTGCATCTCCTGCTGGCCTCGCAACGGCTGGAGGAGGGCAAGCTGCGCGGGCTCGACACGTACCTCTCGTACCGGATCGGTCTGCGCACCTTCTCTGCGGCCGAGTCGCGTACGGCGCTGGGGGTGCCGGACGCGTACCACCTGCCGTCGGTGCCCGGTTCCGGCTATCTCAAGTTCGGTACGGACGAGATGACGCGCTTCAAGGCGGCGTACGTCTCCGGTACGTACCGCACCGGCGGCCCGGATCTCTCGGTGGGGCAGCTCCATGTGGAGCGGCGGCCCGCGCTGTTCACGGCGGCGCCGGTGCCGGTGGTGTACGCGGCCCCTGACCCGGCGGCCGTTCCGGCGCCGTCGAACGCGGACGACGACGCGCTGGCGGACACGGTGCTCGATGTGATCGTGCGACGGCTGGACGGGCAGGGGGTGCCGGCGCACCAGGTGTGGCTGCCGCCGCTGGACGAGGCGCCCACGCTGGACCAACTGCTGCCGGGGATCGCGGCGACCCCGGAGCGCGGGCTGCACGCGGCCGAGTACAGCCGTCCGGGCGGTCTCGCCGTTCCGCTCGGCCTGATCGACAAGCCCTTCGAGCAGCGCCGCGAGGTCCTCTACCGGGACTTCTCCGGCGCGGCCGGCCATATGCTGGTGATCGGCGGCCCGCAGTCCGGGAAGTCGACTCTGATGCGGACGCTGATCTCGTCGTTCGCCCTCACCCACACCCCGCACGAAGTGCAGTTCTACGCACTCGACTTCGGGGGTGGCGGTCTCTCCTCGCTCGCCGATCTGCCGCATGTCGGCGGTGTCGCCTCCCGGCTGGACCCCGAGCGGGTGCGGCGTACGGTCGCGGAGGTGCTGGGGGTGCTCAACCGGCGCGAGGAGTTCTTCCGTTCCAGCGGCATCGACTCCATCGCGACCTACCGGCGCCGGCGCGCGGCGGGTGAACTGCCCGGCGAGGCCTGGGGAGATGTGTTCCTGGTCATCGACGGCTGGGGCGGTTTCAAGAACGACTACGACATGCTGGAGCCGGTGATCTCCGACATCGCGGCGCGCGGTCTCGGTTACGGCGTCCATGTGGTGGTGACGGCCGCGCGCTACATGGAGGTGCGGGCGGCGCTCAAGGACCAGATGCTGGGCCGTCTCGAACTGCGGCTCGGCGATGTCATGGACTCCGAGTTCGACCGCAAGGTTGCGGCGAACGTCCCGACGGGGGTGCCGGGCCGGGGCCAGGTGCCGGAGAAGCTGCACTTCATGAGCGCGCTGCCGCGGACCGACGGGGTCAGCGGCGCGGCCGATCTCTCGGACGGTCAGCGGGAGTTCGTCAACGCTGTCAGGGCGAGCTGGCCGGGGCCCGCGGCTCCGACCGTACGGCTGCTGCCGCGCAAGCTGCCGGCCGAACAGCTTCCCGGGGGCGGCGAGTTCCCGCAGCACGGCATCGCGATCGGCATCGACGAGACCAATCTGGAGCCGGTGTTCGTCGACTTCGAGACCGACCCGTTCTTCATGGTCTTCGGCGAGAGCGAGTCGGGGAAGACGGCGCTGCTGCGGCTCATCGCCAAGCAGATCTCCGAGCGTTACGCCCCTGAGCAGGCGCGGATCGTGGTCGGCGACTACCGGCGCTCGATGCTGGAGGGCGTACCGTCCTCGCACCTGCTGGAGTACGCGCCGATGGCGTCCGCCATGCAGATGCACATGAACGCCATCGGTACGGTCATGGAGAAGCGGGCGCCGAAGCCGGACATCACTCCGCAGCAACTCAGGGACCGGAGCTGGTGGAACGGCCCGCAGCTCTTCGTGATCATCGACGACTACGAACTGGTCGCGACCAACTCGGGCAATCCGCTGGCCGGTCTGGTGGAGCATCTGCCGTTCGCACGCGACGTCGGTATCCGCTTCATCGTGGCGCGCAGCGCGGCCGGTGCCTCACGCGCGATGTACGAGCCGTTCATGCAGCGGATGAAGGAGCTGGGCGCGCAGGGGCTGATCCTCTCCGGTGATCCGGGCGAGGGTGACATCCTCGGCAATGTGCGGGCCCGGCGGATGCCTCCGGGCCGTGGCACCTTCGTGTCCCGCAAGCGCGGCGCGCCACTCGTACAGGTGGGGTGGCTGCCGGACCGGTAGATCGTCACGCCGTGTGGCGGTCCGGCCACTACGCTTGGGCCGTAGCTCGTTCGTAATACCCGGGAGGGATCGCAGGATGGCTGACGCGACGGACAAGGAACGTCAGAAGGAAGAGCTGTACGCGCTCGACATCTCCGGTGTGGAGTGGCTGGGCGCGCCCGGGACGAGTCCGGACGAGGAGCGGGTGGAGATCGCCCATCTGCCGGAGGGGGCGGTCGCGATGCGGTCGTCGCTGGATCCGGAGACGGTGCTGCGCTATACGAAGGCGGAGTGGGACGCGTTCGTCCTGGGCGCCCGGGACGGGGAGTTCGACCTCCAGTAGGCGCGTACGAGGAACGGCGAGGGGGGTGTCCGCGCGGCGGACACCCCCCTCATCTATGCGGACGCCCGCCTCGTGTACGCGACGGCCGGCCGGCCCGGAGAGACCCCGGGGTCAGCCCATCTGCATCCGGAACCGGGCCGCGTTGCCGCGGTCGGTGTCCTGGTAGCCGACGACCGACTCGTCGAGCAGCCGGGCGATACGGCCCAGGTCCTGGTTCATCCCGGACATGTCGCGGGCGAGGCGGTCCTGGCTCTCGCGGTACGCGATCTTGGCCTCGCCCTCCCAGTTCTCGGCGACGGCCCTGACCTTGGCCATCAGGTCTTCGAGTTCCTGGTTGAGCTGGGTGGCGGTCAGCCGGACGTCGGCGGCCGCCTGGGTCACGGTGTCGTAATTGACGGCAGTGGTCATGTGAAGCTCCTCAGGACGGAATTCGGCGGAGTGCGTCTGACGGTGGCTCAGGCCATCCCGAGAATGGCGCTCTGGCCCTGCGTGGAGTCGTCCATCCGCCGGAAGGAGGCGATGCGGTCCTCTTCCTGCTGGGTGAATCCGTCGGCGCTCATCCGCATGATCTCTTCGAGCTTGACCAGCTCGACACGCATGTTCCGCAGGCGCTGGTTCAGATCGTTCTGAACCCGGTCGTACTCCTTGCTGGCCGCACCCTGCCAGCCCGCCTGGATGCGGTCCACCACGCCGTTGAGGGAGGTGATACGGCTCTGCAGCTCGTCGTGGAAACCCTGGATCTTGTTGGCGAGATCAATTTGATCTCCACTGGTTACATTCAGATCCTTCGACATCTGGCCCCTTCTTCCTGTCTTACCGCGATGCGCCCGAGACGGGCGCGATGGACGGGAAGCATCTCGATGCCGCCCCCGTGTGGGAACCGCGACCGGCAACTGCCCGGGCAACTGCCCGGGCAACTGCCCGCAGGATCCCGCCAATTACTCTAGCTACTCGGTACGGCAGTTCCAACTGCAAAGTCAGTCGTGGGCACTTGACGCGCGCAGGGCACGGCGGGCCGCCTTGGCACGGCTGTCACGGACGACCGTGGCCGTACCGGCGACCACCGCGACCAGCACCGCCGCTATCCCGAGGGTGTAGGTCGCATAGCGTTCGGTGCGCTCCTCGGGGGTCTCCGACATCGCCAGATACGCGGGTTCGGGCGCGGGGGGCGGGGG
>NZ_LATD01000125.1 GCF_000981895.1 Streptomyces odonnellii
CCCCGCCCCCGCCCCCGCCGCCGGTCCGGTCGGCGATCCGCAACTGGGCCGTACCGTCCACGATCCTCGGCGCGAAGTCGATCTCACCCTCGTCCAGCACGACGCCGAGCGGAGCCGCGCCCACCGCCGCGACCGGGCTCGCCGCCACGCTCCCGCCGGCGATCGCGGTGAACACTCCGGCGAACAGGGCCGCCGCGGCCGCGACCGCGGCCCCGGCGCGCAGCGGCCCGTTCATCCTGGGACCAGTCGTCACGGCTTGACGGAGAAGACGTACGACGCCGTGGCGGACGGGGTGGCACCGCCGAGGGTGGTGCCACTGATCCGGAAGGTGAGGCGGTAGGTGCCGGCCGCCTCGAAGGCCCAGTTGTAGTGGTTGTGGGCGCCGGCCAGGAACGAGCGGGCGTCGGACGCGGTGAGACCGTCGCCGCCGTCGTAGAACTTGGTCACCGCCGAGCCGGACACACCGTACACACTGACATCGGCGGTCGTGTCCTCGTACACACCGTCGCCCGCGGCGTCGTACTCGGCGCCGGTGAGTGTGAACGTCACGCGGTCATTGGTGAACACCCCCGTGGTCAGGTGCTCGGTCGAAATGCCGGGCCACAGCACGCCCTTTGCCGCAGCGGCGGCCTGATCCTGCGGCAGGATCCACACGGTGGAGCCCGCGGCGCCAAGGAAGTTGTACGCGGCGCCCGCGGGTCTGACCGTCTTGGCGGCGGCCTTCACATCGAGCTGTACGTCGGCGGGCTCGTACTCGACGTCGGGCGTCACCGACTCATCGTGCACATGCAGGTCGAAGGCCGTGCCGTCGAACTCGGCGTCCAGCACGTCGACATGACCGGACGACAGGACGACCGGAGCGGCGGCGGTGGCCGTGGCGAGCCCCGCCACCGCGAGCGCGGCGAAGGCCGCACCAGAAACCGTCACAAAACGCTGAAGAGCAGACACAGGTGTCCCCCCAAGGACAGGTATGCGCTTGACCATGGCCGGTCAAAGCGATCGAGTAAGACGATAATCGTTTTCATTAAAAATCACAACGGAGCCTTCGGCGAGGCACGGTGGACCGGCGCCCGGGGGCCGGCCGCCAAGATCGACGTGACAGGTAGGAGATTTCCTACCTATAGTGCCGTGCATGAACACCACGCACACCGAACGCGCCGACGCCGACCCGCCGGTGATGCGCGTATCCGCCGTCCAGCAGCCCGAGGACCGGGTCTTCGCGGCCTTGGCCAGCCCGGTGCGCCGGGAGGTGCTGCGGCTGCTGCGCGTACAGGGACCACAGCCGGTCGCCGAGTTGGCCGCCCACTTCGCCATGGCCCGGCCCAGCTTCTCCGAGCACCTCAAAGTGCTCCGCGAAGCGGGGCTGGCCAGTGAGACCAAGGTGGGACGGCAGCGGCTGTACCAGTTGGAAGCCGTGCCCCTGCACGAGGTCCAGGAGTGGCTGGGGCCGTTCGAACAGTTCTGGCGCGCGAAGCTCGCCGGTCTCAGCGCGCTGCTGGACTCGCTGGAAGACGACGAGTCATGACCGATGACGACCTGACCGCGGTGCGGGTGGACCAGTTTCTGGCCCACCCGCCGGCCAAGGTGTGGCGGGCGCTGACCGAGCCCGAGCTGATCGCCCAGTGGCTGATGCCCGGCGACTTCAGACTCGAGGTCGGACACCGCTACACGATGCACGTCCCCGCGCTGCCGGCCACGGGGTTCTCGGGCACCATCAGCGCCGAGGTGCTGGCCTTCGAGCCGGAGACGATGCTGCGCGTCGGGTGGCGCGACGCCGACCCCGACGGAGCGGCCGGCGCCGACTGGACCATCACCTGGACCCTGCGGGCCGAGGGGCGCGGCACCCGGCTCTTCCTGGCCCACGAGGGCTTCGACCCCGACCACCCGCTCCAGCAACGGGCGCACAGGATCATGGCCGTCGGCTGGCGCTCGCGCACCATGAGCCGCCTGATCAGCCTCCTCGACCGCGTGTGACACCGCCCCGGGCCGGAACCCCGGGTCCGCGCCCAGGTCCCCTCCCAAGCCCGCGCTCCTCGGTGCGGGACAACGACCGACACCCGAAAGCAGCACACTCATGTCCGACATCGCACACCGCTACCTCCTGCTCTCCGCCCAATTCCTCACACGCGTCGAGGCGACCCCGGCGAACCGCTGGGACGCGGCCAGCCCCTGCGAGGGCTGGACAGCCCGGGACGTGGTCGCCCACGTCATCAACGGACACCGCGGCATCCTCGCCGTGGTCGACGGCAGACCGCCCGCGGCTGCCGACGGGGTCGGGATCTCTTCCATGGCCGACGCGCCCCGGGTCGAACCCGGCGCGGACCTCGCCATCGCCTTCAAGCGGTGCCGCGACGACATGTACGCGATGCTGAGCGATCCGGACCGAGCCGCCACACGGCTGCCCGGCGGGCCGCTGGGCCCGGTGCCGGTCGAGCAGGCCGCCGACATCCTCGGCAGCCTCGAACTGCTCGTACACACCTGGGACTTGGCCCGAGCGGTCGGTGGCGACGAGACACTGGACCCCGCCCTTGTCGCCCGGACCCACCAGGCCCTGCTGCCCCACTACGAGGGCCTGCGCGCGACCGGAGCGTTCCACCCCAGCGTCCCCGCCCCTCACGACGCGGACCCCCAGACCGCGTTCCTGTCCTTCGTCGGCCGAGCGGCCGGAGCCGACGGTCTCGGCCAGTAGGCCGCAGTACGCAGCGGGCCGGGACTCGAAATCCACCCGGGCGAACAGTCCTGGCGGATCGCGGTCCGGCCCGCGTAGCAAGTCGACGGATGCCCGCGCGAACTGCTCCGCGATGCGTTCGGTTTCGGCCTCGTTCAGCGGCACGCTCAGCTCGGTCACGGCGGCCGGAGCACGCCGACGCTCCTCCGGCCGGCGATCTGTCCCGTTTCCACCTCAGCGAGGACCGGGCAGCCCCAGGGCGCTCCCTTGATGGCCCCCGCCACACAGACCGTGCCCATCGCTATCAAGCCACCGGCCGACAGGCCCGTCAGGATTGCGGTTTTTTCACGGTCAAAGATCGCTCCATACAGTGTACAAAATACTACGTGAAGCTACCTCGTACGCCTCATCCGCCGCTCAACAGACTCCGTCTCGCTCCGCGTTCCGCCCCGCAGACCGCTGCCCGCGCCGTTCTCCGTGCCGCGGTGACGGTCTTCGCCATGGCCGCCGCGGGGTGCTCGCTGCTCGGTTCCCGTGACCGGGGCGGTGGCAGGGACAGCGGGCCGGACCCGAAAGGGGGCGGGGACCCGTCCTTAACGGTTGCCGCCGCCGGTGATGTGCCGATTCGTCCACCGTCGACCGATCAGGCGCGTAAGAGGGAGGCACGCATGGCCATGGCGCCTGCGAAGCGCCGGCACAAGGTCAACGAGCGGGCCGGTATGTCGCTGCTGGGTGGCATCCGCCCGCCGATCGCGGTCCTCTCGGCACTGCTGGTGGTGCTGTCTGGGCTCACCGCCCTGGGCTTGGGCGGCACCGCCCCGGGACTGAGCGACACGGAGTCGCTCCCCGAGGCGGTAAGGATTTCCCAGCAGCACTTCGCCGAGGACGGCGCGATCGCGCTCCGGGCCTCGCTGGACGAATCGATCACCGACCTCGAACGGACCGCGTCGCTCTTCAACGCGGGCGATCCGGTCTCAGCCGACACCGTTCTCGACAAACTCGGCAGCGTCTACCAGAAGTGGCGCGGTTCGGCCGTCGTCGAGATCACGTCGGGGACTCTGCTGGCCGCGCGCGGCGAGAACGTATCGCTCCTCGCCGTCGACCTCGACAAGCTGTCCCACGAGGACAGCCTCGCCCCCCGGCTGATACGGCTGGAGAACGGCGAGACCCGGCTGCTGAATTTCGCCCTGCTGTCCTGGGAGGACCGGCCGCAGCAGTTGCTGATCACCTCGAACAGCCTGAAGGTCCCAGGGGTCAGTCTCGGCAAGTTCCGGGCGATCGCCGTGGTCGACGCGGGCGGTACGGTCCTCAGCAGCGACGGCCCGCAGACCTCCGAGGACGACGACTCGGACATCCCGGACGGGGAGGCCGGGCAGACCGCGAAGCAGCTCCGTGCCTTCGCGGAGCGCTCCGCCGGGATGGCCGAGCGGAATCCGCTCACCACCAGGGAACCCGGCTCCGGCGGCTATCCCGGGGTCAGCGGATCCATGACCGGCTCCAGGCTGCTCGCCGGGGAGCATCCGGTGGCCGGGTACGCGACGCTCGCCGCGCCCGAGGCGGGCGGCAGCACCGATGCCACGGGGCTCGGCCTCTCCGTGGTCACGCTGGTGACCGTCCCCGAGAACAACAGCGGTACCGGCAACCCGATGTTCGGTCTGTGGTCCGCCGGCGCCCTGCTGTTTGTCGGCGGGCTGGCGGTGGCCCTGCTGATCGGTGCGGTCCAGCGCCCCCTCCTCCGGCTGGTCACGGAAAGCCGCCGCCTCACCCGAAGGGACCTCGTCCGGCCGGTGGCGGTGCCCCGGTTCGGCGAGGCGCGCCGGCTCGGCGACGCGCTGGAACAGCTCCGGCTCCAGCTTCTCGGCGCCCCCGCTCCCCACAGCGGCACGGCCACGAGTACGGGACTGGGTGCGGGTACAGGTGCGTACGGCGACGGGCCCGGCGTCCGGCGGCGGCGTGGGCGGCGCGTGGGGACCCGGGCCATGCTTGCCGGGGGCGGGATCCTGTTACTGGTCTGGTCTGTTCCGATGATGCTGGTGCTGAATCGTGCCGGGGACACGCTGGTAGTGCCGGAGCAGCTTGTGAGTGATCAGCGGGACCGTACGGACACGGTGACGGACCGGGTGCGGCGTGCGCTGAACGAGGGATACGCGGATCTGCTGTCGGTGGCGACGCTGATCGGTGACGAGACCAGGCCGGGGGACATGACCACGGTCCTGGAGCGCACCATGACCGAGCATCCCCGCTACCGCTCGCTGTACGTCCTCTCCGGCGACGGCACCGTCCTGGCCCGGGCCGGCGACACCCCCACCGACCCCGGCGCCAAACGCCCGGGCAACGGGCCGATCGCCGTGCTGGGGGACGGGTCGAAGGAGCCGCGGATCACCGGATACGCCGAACTCCCCGGCCGCGACGGCGCCCTGGTCGTCGGCGAGTTCCGCATCGACTTCCTCAACTCCCTCCTCAAACGCCCCGGACTGGGCCAGGTACGGATCGTGGACGCCGAACGCCGGGTCCTGGGCTCCAACACCGGCTACCAGGCCTTCGAACCCCTCCCCTCG